>CBEVRB010000072.1:0-8347 GCA_965552155.1 uncultured bacterium | reverse complement strand
CCGTAATCCACGTGGACCAGATAATCCCCCACCTCCAGGTCCTCGAAGCTGCTCAAGGGCGGGGCGGAGGGACGAGGGGCTTTGGCCACTCTCCCCTTTTCCCCGAAGACCTCCTCCTCGCTGATGAAGACCAGCCCCTCCTCCGGGAGGAGGAAGCCACCTGAAAGCTCCCCCACGACCAGCCACGCCCTTCCCTCGGGTGAAAGTCTCCTCTTCCGGTAATGGGCGATGGAGAAGGTCACCCCGTATTGGCCGAAGAGCTCCCTCACCCTCTCTGCCTGACGCTCGCTGTGGACCACAAAGTAGACCGACCATCCTTCCTCCATCCATTCCCTGACCCTGGAGGCGATCCCCCGAAATCCCTTCCCCTTCACCTCCTCGCGAATCCCATAGAGCCGCTCGCAACGGATGAGAAAGTCAGAAGAGGGATCGCCGTCCATCTCCACCAGGGGGCGGTTATCGAGCATCCTGATGAGGTGATCGGGTGGCCAAAGCTTACCCCCTCGAGCCTTAAGCTCCTCGGCTCTCTCCTCTATGGAGATCCTGTCAAGGAGAAAGACCGGGACGTCCGCTTCAAGGTAATCGAGGAGCTTCCCCTCCCCCCCCTCAGTGAAGGGGAGGAGGAGCACCTCTTGGAGCTCTTCGGTGGACCTCTGGGTAGTGGGGTCGAAGGACCGGATGGACTCTACGGTATCCCCGAAGAACTCCAGCCTCACCGGCAGTTCCTGATCCGGAGGAAAGAGGTCGAGGATCCCTCCCCTCACGCTCATCTCCCCCCGTTCCTCCACCAGCCTTACCCTCTCGTAACCCAGGGCCTGAAGTTCCCTGAGGAGCCCCTCCCTCTCCACCTCCTCTCCCACCTTCACCCTCCTTGTGTCCCTCAGCCTCTCAGGGGATGGGACTCGCCAGCAGAGGCCCTCAAGATCCGTCACCACCACCCTGACCCGCCCTTCAAGGATTCCCCTTAAGGCCTTCATCCGCTGGGAGAGGGCGCCCGGGCTCGGGATGAGGCTCGGAGGATCGGCGGGAAAAAGAACTACGGCGTCCTCCATCCCATCGGGGGTGAAGAACAGTAGATCTTCAAAGAGGCCCTCTGCTCCGTCCTGATCGGGGAGCACGACGAGGAGCAGGGGGACCTCCTCAGCGAGGAGGGAAAGGAAGAGGGCCTTCGCCCCTCCTTGAAGCCCCCCTACCGATACCCCCTTCCTGAGGAGCCTGCGGACCGAGGCGACCCCTTCCTTAAGCCCGAGGAGCTTGGGAACTCCTTCTTCCATTTTCCTTCTTCCGGAAATCGCAGATTTGGGGGAAGAGACAGCGTCCACAGAGGGGCGCGCGGGCCCGGCAGACCTCCCTGCCGTAACGGATCAGGTTCAGGTGCAGGGGGACCGCCTTTCCCTGGGGGATGAGAGGGGCGAGGAGCCCATGGGCCTTGGAGGCGGAGGTCCCGGGGGGAAGGGTACCGATCCGTTTCATTATCCTCAGGATGTGGGTATCCACGGGGAAGAGATCCTCGGAGCAGCCGAAGGCGAGGACACAGTAAGCGGTCTTGAGTCCCACCCCTTTGAGGGAGAGAAGCTGACAGAGGGCCTCCTCGCGGGGGAGGCGACAGAGGGGGGAAAGGGACCATCCGCCCCACCTCTCCTTTACCCACTTCAGGATCTCTTTGATCCTCTTCGCCTTCTGGTGATTGAGTCCCCCTTCCTTTATCGCCTCCGCTATCTCCCCGTAAGGGGCCTCCAGGATATCGGCCCAGCGGGGGAACCTCCTGCGGAGGCCCTCGTAGGCCCGATCCCTGTTTCTATCGTTGGTGTTCTGGGAGAGGATCGTCCGTATCAGGATCTCCAGCGGATCTCCGGAAGGGGGATCAGGCACTCCGTAATGGCGATCCAGGGCCTCCTCCATTATGAGGATCTTTTCCCTCGAATCCATTTTTTACTGGAATGATACTGAAAAGGGAGGGGGGAGTAAAGGAAGGCAGGAGGAATCAAATGAGGCCCAAGGAGCGCAGTTTTTCCTCTCCCGGGGTCCCCCCCTTCCACCCCCGAAACCTGCGGTATTCCTCAAGGAGCGACGGGAGGTCGAGCACCTTCCCCTCGAGGGGTTCGGAGAGGAACCTCTCGGGAAGGAGATCGTCCTCCTCCGAGATCCCTTCCCGCAGGTTGTAGAGCCTCTCCAAGGTCCATATCCTCTCCCCGATCAGGTGGAGGTCCTGGGCTTCGTAATCGATCCCGGTGACCGCCGAGAGGGCCCGGGCGTAGTAGTCATCGCTCAGGGCGAAGGATCCGAAGCGGCAAGCTACCAGGGAATCGAGGGCAGCGTTCAGGTTCTCCTGAAAGATCACGAGGCCTGCCTTCCCGGCTGCGGAGAAGCGGTCCACCTTCTTCGGCACCCCGAGGACCTCAGGCCCGATCATGTAGCTGCGGAGGTGGCAGCCTCCCCGGGGGGAGGTGGCGTAGGCGAGGCCCTGCCCCTGGGCCCCTCTCGGGTCATAGGCCGGAAGCTCCATTCCCTTGCTGTGCATGCTCAAGGAGGGGAGGCCCAACTCCTCAGCCATCCTCCGGGACCCTTCGGCCAGAAGCTCTCCTTCCTCAACCCTGAACGCCACCCGCTCTATCATCTCAAGGATCCGCTCCCTCTCACCGAAGGAGAACCTCCCGTCACAGGCCCCTTTCTCGATGAGCTCCGCGTAGCAGGCGAGGGTTGCACCGGTGGAGATGGTATCGAGCCCCAGCCTGTTGCAGAGCCCGGAGGCGAGGATCACGGTCTCCGGGTCGAATACCTCCAGGTTGACCCCCAGGGCCCAGAGCGACTCGTATTCGGGCCCTTCCACCTCAGCCCCCTTCACCTCAGTAATTCTGCCACAGGCCAGGGGACACTGGGGACAGCTCCTCCTTCTCTGACGGAAGGCACGCCGCAGTTCCTCCCCTGAGAGCCTGAAGGCCAAGGGGGAGCCCGCCCTCTGGAAGTTTCTTACCGGCAGGACCCCGGCCCTGTTTATCACGTTCATCAGGACCGGGGTCCCGAACACCCTGAGCCCCTGGGAGGTAATGGGATGGGCCTCAAGCCACTTCCTCATCTCGTAGACGATGAATTCGAGCTGCTGGGGGCGGGCTACAGGGGTTCCTTTCCCCTCCTCCTTGACCACCACCGCCTTAAGGCCCTTTGCGCCCATCACCGCCCCTATTCCTCCCCGGCCCAGAAACCTCCCGTCGTTCTCACAGCAGGCAAACCTCACCTTCCACTCTCCCGCTGGTCCTGTGAGGACGGCGCTTATCCCCTTTCCTTCCCTCTCCCTTAGGGCTTCCCTTGCAAGGGGGATCTCCTTGCCCCAGAGGGAGGCTGCCTCCTTCAGGGATGCTCCCTCTCCATCCACCACCAGGTAGACGGGTTCGGAAGCCTTTCCCACGATCACCAGCAGATCCCAGCCCGAGCGCTTGAGCAGCAGACCGAACCTCCCCCCTGAGGAGGAGCTGACCGCCGTCCCGGTGAGGGGAGATTTGGAGGTGACGTAGTACCGCCCTCCCATGGGGACCGGGGTGGCGGCTAAGGGGCCCGGGGCAAATATGAGGGGCGGGTTTCCATCGAGGGGGTCCTCTCGTGGTGAAGAAAGATCATAGAGGAACCGGATCCCTATCCCCCTCCCACCGAGGTACGTCTCGAGGAGGGAGGAGGGGAGTTCCCGGGATTCAACCCTCCCCCTTCCGAGGTCCACCCAGAGGCCTCTTCCCCACCATCCCCCCTTCATTCCCTCTCCTTGTATTTCTGCATGCACTTGCGGGAGCAGAAATAGAGGGTCTTTCCATCCACCTTAGCCCTCAAGGCCGTCTTCTTTGGGATGTAGGTCCCGCAGTGGGGATCTTTCACCAGCTCCTCCGGCTCCTTGGGGACTATCTTCCCCTTGAGGAGGCGGTAGAGGAGATAGACGAGGAGGGCAAGGAGGAGGTATCTCATCCCTTCTCCCAGCTTCGGCGGAGCTCCCTTATGATCTCGAGGGCCCTCTCCTCGTCCTCTTCTGCCACGAGGATCGCCCCCCATCCCTTCTGCAGCACGAAGATTCCATCGTAGGCCGTGTCCTCGTAGGATCGGACCAGATACCTTATGCCTTCCCTGGAGAGGGCATCGGATATCAGATCGGCCTCGAACTTGTTCTCCACCACTGTCACCTTCTTCATCTCGACTATGATCGCCCTTTTAAGTCCCTTTTGCAACTCCCTGACCTTTTGGACTATCATCTTTCAAAAATCCAGGAGGTAGAGGGTGAAGGCGTATGTCATCACCGTTGGAGACGAGCTCCTTGAGGGGGTTACCCTGAACACCAACGCCAGCTTCCTCGGCCAGGTGCTGAGCTCCCACGGGGTTCGGGTGGTGAGGATGACGAGCGTGGGGGACAGGAGGGAGGAGATAGTGGAGGTGCTCAGGGAGGCGATGGGGATGGCCGATATCGTCCTGGTAACAGGGGGTCTTGGTCCCACCCCCGATGACCTCACCAGGGAAGCCGCCGCCCTGGCCTTCGGTCGGAGGCTCGTGCTGAACGAGGAGTACAGGCAGAGCTTGAAGGAGAAGTTCAGGGAGTGGGGCCTCGATTTCACCCGCGAGGAGGAACGACAGGCCTTTCTGCCTGAAGGGGCGGTCCCCCTCCCCAACCCGGTAGGGATCTGTGGCTTCAGGATGGAGGCGGAAGGGAGGGTCGCCTTCTTTTTCCCCGGCGTGCCCAGGGAGCTTCGGGAGATGGTAAAGGGGAGCCTCGTACCCTTCTTGCAGGAGCGGGCAGAAGGGGTCAGCTTTTCCAGGCTCTTTAAGGTCTTTGGCCCCACCGAATCCGGGGTGAAGGAGCTCCTCGAGGGCTTCGAGGGGGACTTCACCCTCGCCTTTCTTCCCTCCTTCCCCGAGATCCACCTGCGTCTCACCCTGCGGGGTAGGGACCGGGAGGAACTTTTCAGGAAGATGGATGGCCTTGAGGAGGAGCTCAGGGGGAGGCTCGGACTGCACCTCTTCGGGACTGAGGATGAGACGATGGAGAAGGTGGTGGGAGAGCTCCTCAGGGAGAGGGGGGCGACCATCGCCACCGCCGAGTCCTGTACCGGAGGGCTTGTGGCCCACCGGATCACCGAGGTCCCGGGGAGTTCCGATTACTTCGAAGGAGGGGTGGTGAGCTACAGCAACAGGGCGAAGGTGGAACTTCTGGGGGTTCCGGAGGAGATCCTGGGGCGTCATGGGGCGGTGAGCGAGGAGACCGCCCGCCTCATGGCCCAGGGGATAAGGGAACGCCGGCGGACCACCTTCGGTCTCTCAACCACCGGGATCGCCGGCCCCACAGGGGGGACCCCCGAGGCCCCTGTGGGGAGGGTATTTATCGCCCTGGCCACGAAGGACCATGTGGAGGTGAGGAGATACGATCTCTTCGGCGATCGCAGTCAGATCAAGCTCCTCGCCTCCGAGATCGCCCTGGACCGGGTGAGGAGGTTCCTGCTGAGGAACCCCGATTTCAGACCATAGGGCCTGTGTCGCGCGGTTTTGACTTTGTCCCCGCCCATCGATTAAGGTAGGGTTCATCAGGAATTGAGGAGGGAAGATCATGGACTTTGAGCTTTCCACCATAGAGAGGGATCTGAAGGATGCGGCCAGGGAGTTTGCGGAGAAGGAGTTCCCGGAGAAGGCCTCAGAGTACGACGAGAGGGAGGAGTTCCCGCGGGAGCTCTGGAGGAAGGCCCACGAGCACGGTTTCATAGGGGTCTTCATACCAGAAAAATACGGTGGGGCTGGCCTGGGGTTCCTTCATCACGCCATCATCAACGAGGAGTTCTGGCGGGTGGACCCCGGATTGGGCCAGGCCATCCTGGCCACCACCTTTGGTTCGGAGATGCTGATCCTCTTCGGCAGCGAGGAACAGAAGGAGAGATACCTCCCCCGTCTCGCCCGGGGGGAGGCGATCTGCGGCTTCTGCATCACCGAACCGGATGCAGGGTCGGATGTGGCAGGGGCAAGGACCACGGCGGTGAGGAAGGGGGACAAGTTTGTCCTTAACGGCTCCAAGATCTTCATCACCAACGGGACCATAGCCGACTTCGTCCTTGTCTTTGCCCTCACCAACCCCGACGGGCCGGTGCACGGGAGGCACAGCGTGCTGATAGTGGATACCTCCACTGCCGGCTTTGAGGCCGACAAGCTGAAGGGGAAGATGGGGATAAGGGCATCGGATACCGCGGAGATAAGCTTTCACGACGTGGAGGTGCCGGCCGAGAACCTGGTGGGGGCGGAGGGAGAGGGGTTCAAGCAACTGATGAGTTTTTTCAACGTGACGAGACCCTTTGTGGCAGCTCAGGGGGTGGGGGTGGCTCAGGGGGCGCTGGAGAAGATCATCTCCCATGTGAGGGAGAGGAGGCAGTTCGGGAGGCCCCTGGCCGAGTTCGAATTCGTGCAGTTCAAGGTAGCGGAGCTGGCCACCAAGATCGAGGCGGCAAGGGGCCTTTATATGAGGGCCGCCCTTGCCGTGGATAAGGGAAGGCCCGATCCCCTCCTGAGCTCCATGGCCAAGTGGTATGCGGGAGAGGTAGGGGTGGAGGCGAGCGACTGGGCCGTACAGCTTCACGGCGGCTACGGGTACATAAGGGAATACGGGGTGGAGAAGCTTTATCGGGACGCCAAGATCGTGGAGATATACGAGGGGGCTAAGGAGATAGAGAAGCTGATCATCGGCAGGAAGCTGCTTAAGCTCTGAACCCCCTGAGGAAAGAGGGGAGGGTTATATCCCTCTTGGTGCGCCTCCTTGGGCCGGCATCCCTCCTGTCGGTCGCCCATCTCTTCGGGGGAATTATTTCGGCCATCTTCTCCAGTTGCCCCAGCCTTTTCAACCTCTCGTATATCAGATGCCAGGCACATGGCTTCTCCGGGTCCACTTCACATCTCCCATCCTTCGATCCCCCGCACGGGCCGTTGAGCATCCCCTTAGCGCATCGGGCTATGGGACATATGCCGGCAGTGAGCTCCAGGACACAATCCCCACAGGCCCTGCACATCTCGCTCCAGGTCCCTTCCCCCACATAGGACCCGATGAAGGCGGTATTCAGACCCGGAAGGACCGGTCTGTCCTCCATAAGGGAGGCGAGGGTCTGGACCCCTGCTCCACAGGCGAGCGAGAGGATCACATCGAAGAACTTCCAGTCCTCTATATGGTTCTGGAGAAACTCGGGCTCACACTGCCGCTCCACCACTTCGGCCCTCACATAGGGGCCCTCCCCATCGAGGAGGATCTTCGACTCGATCACAGCGGCGAGCTCCCGCGCCGCCTTCTCCCCCCCTGCAAGGCAGACGGCAGTGCAGGTATTGCACCCGAGCACGAGGATCTTGGAGTATCCCTTCAGCATCCTCAGGATCTCATCCAGCGGCTTCTCGTTGGCGACGATCATCTCCTGAACCACCTCATCCATTTCTCAGAGGAGGAAAACCTCCTGCACCTCTCACAGAGGATCCTTCCTCCCGTGAGCTCCTTCACCCTCTCGGCTTCCCTCTCGCTACATACCACCTCCCCGCACCGCTCACACCTCAGTACCCCGACAGAGAATACCTCCTCCCATCTCCCCCCAAGGAGTTCCTCCAAGCTTATCGCCCCCTCCGGACAGTTCCTCCAGCAGAGCCCACACCGGGCACACCGGGAGGGATTATGATAGATGTGGACCCTCTCCCCCCTTACCTGAACCTGGAGGGCGCCCGCAGGGCAGTTCTCGGCACAGACCAGACAGCCCGTACAGAGATCTTCCCGGATGATCCCCATTGTTCACCTTAATGAACAAAGGTCAAAAAATAAGTTACCATATGGGTTGGATAATTGTCAAGAAAGGGGATTTGTTCATCATGAAGAACAATATGTGGGCCAGGGGATCTCGATGGCCCCTTCGGGGCAGGCTGGAGCGCAGAATCCGCACTCCTCGCAGAACTCCTCCTCTATCCTGGCCTTTCCCCCTTCCAGGGTTATGGCCCGGGGGGGACAGACCTCAAGACACCTTCCGCAGCCCGTGCATTTATCCTCCGCTATGGCGGGTATCACCTCAGATCTCCCTGGCCTTCCTGTAGGCCTCGTGGATGGCGTTATGAAGCCGCCGGGGGCGGCGGGCATCCCCTATGATGAGGACCTCCTTGAACCTCTCCTGCCACTTCGAAAGCTCTTCCCCTCGATCCCCCCTCAGGGCGGTGATGAGGAGGTCGGCCTCAAGGGCTTCTTCCCCATCCGGGGTGGCCACGACGAGTCGCCCTCCCTCGAATCGCAAGGGGGTGGCAGAGGTGAGGGTCCTTGTCTTTCCTTTAAGCAACTGAAGGTATCTCCAGAGATAAAAGGGATTGACGTCCCTTC
>CBEVRB010000071.1:0-8361 GCA_965552155.1 uncultured bacterium | reverse complement strand
CCTCAGGTCGCTCTTGGTGGTGAGGGGAATCTTGAGGAGATCCTCAGGGTAGCGGATCTCCTCAGGCCTCATCCCCCTCTCGCGGAGCCTCTCCCTCCAGAAGGGGACCCTTTCAGTGGCCCATCGGACCGCTTCCTCGACGCCCTCCCTTTGGATCTCTTCGATCTGCCCCCTGGGAGCGGCCTCTACCTCATTCCAGAAGGTCCCCATCCCTCAGGCCTTGAAGGCCGTCTCGATGCCTATGTACCTTTTGCGGAGCTTGGGCTTCTCGATCTTCCCGGTCGGGTTCCTGGGGACGTCCCCGAAGAAGACCTTCCTCGGCCTCTTGTACCTGGGGAGGGACTCGCAGAACTGAAGGATCTCTTCCTCGGTGATGCTCTCCCCCGGTTTGGGCTCCACCACCACGGCCACGATCTCCCCCAAGCGTTCATCCGGGTAGCCGATGGCGGCCACGTCCTTCACCTTCGGGTGGGTGTGCAGGAAGTCCTCTATCTCCACAGGAAAGATGTTCTCGCCTCCTGAGATGATGATGTCCTTTTTGCGGTCCACCAGCCAGATGAACCCGTCCTCGTCCTCCCGGGCCATATCTCCGGTGTAAAGCCATCCACCACGGATGGTCTGGGCGGTGGCCTCGGGGTTCTTGTAATACTCCTTCATCACACCGTCACCCCTCACCACCAGCTCCCCCACCTCTCCCTGGGGAACGGGGTTCCCATCCTCGTCCACGATTCTCGCCTCCCAGTTGAACCCCGGGAGCCCTATGGCCCCAATCTTATGCTCGTTCTCGATCCCCAGGTGTACACAGCCCGGGCCTGTAGATTCGCTCAACCCGTAGTTGGTGTCGTAGGCCATCTCCGGGAAGTACTCCTTCCAGTGCTTGACCAGAGAGGGCGGGACGGGCTGGGCCCCGATGTGCATGAGCCGCCATTGAGAGAGGTTATAATGGTCGGGCTTAAGCTCCCCGGAGTCGAACTTGAGCAGTATATCCTGGGCCCAGGGCACCAGCAGCCAGACGATGGTCCCCTTCTCCTCGGATACCGCTTCCAGGATCCAATCGGGCTGGACGCCTTTGAGGATCACCGCGCGGCCGCCCACAATGAGGCTGCCGAACCAGTGCATCTTGGCCCCGGTATGGTAAAGGGGCGGGATGAGGATGAAGTTGTCCCGGCGGGTCTGATGGTGATGGGCGTTCTCGGTGATACAGGCCGAAACCATGTTCCTGTGGGTCAGGAGAATCGGCTTGGGCCTCCCGGTGGTCCCGGAGGTGAAGTAGAGACCGCACGGGTCCTCGTAGGAGAGCTCTACAGAGGGCGCCATCGAAGGGGACTCATCCAGAAGTCTCTCAAAGGATTCCGCCCAGGTGGGCCTTTCCCCCTCGCCCACGAAGATCCACTGGGAGATGGTAGGGCAGTCGTCCTTTATCGCTTCCACCCTCTCAATGAACTCAGGACCGAAGACCATCACCTTGGGCTCGGCCACATCCACGCAGTACTTGATGTCCTCGCTGGTGAAACGGAAGTTCAGGGGAACGACCCAGGCCCCGGTTCGCAGGATGCCGAAGTAGGCGATGAGCCAGTCTATGGAGTTCATCATCAGGTGGATTACCTTGTCGCCCTTCTCGACCCCCCGCTTCATCAGGGCATTGGCAAAGCGATTGGCCATCTCGTCAAAGGCCTTCCAGGTGATCTCCCTCCTCTTCCCCTCGGCAGGGACCCTCTCTATCAGGGCCACCTCATCGGGGTACATCCGGGCGTTCCTCGCCAGCATCTCACCGATGTGAATACAAACCCCCATCTTCCTCCCTCCCTTCCAAGCTCTTTTTTTTCATAATATCAGATTCCCTTCTTTTTGTATACAATCGATTCTTTCCCAGGGAAGTGGTATCATAAGGGGGATGGAAGGGCACCGGGTAGGGTGGTGCTGCACCTATCTGCCGGTAGAGATCATCGAGGCCGGTGGGCTCCTTCCCCAGCGCCTCGTGCCCGAAGGGGGCGGACCGAAGGACGACGCCCTCCTTGATCCCAACTTCTGCCCCTATATCCGCACGGTGGCGGGCGTTCTGCTGGAGGGGAAGGAGAGTCCCGATGGGCTGATACTGATGAACACCTGCGACGGGATGAGGCGCCTTTTTGACACCATCACCTATTACCTCCCCTCCCTACCCATCTTCCTCCTCGATGTACCGAGGAAGAAGGACGAGGCTGCCCTCTCATATTTCTACGAAGGCCTAAAGGAGCTCATCGCCTGGCTCCAGGAGACTTTCTCCGTGAGGATCCGTGAGGAGAACCTCCGGGAGGCCATAAAGGGGGCGAACACCACGAGGAGGATCATCAGGAGACTCTGGTCCAAGAAGGGCCTCAAAGCGAGCGATCTCTTCGCCGCGATCAGGAAGGGTTTCTCCCTCCCCCGGGGGGAGTTTAACCGCCTCTTGAAGGAGCTTCTGAGGAGGCCGCCCGAGCACCTGGAGGGTAGGCCCATCCTCATGACCGGCTCCCTCCTTGAGGCCGCCCCCCTGATCCGATACGTGGAGGAGATGGGAGGGGAGGTGGTTGCCCTCGACCTCTGCACCGGAGGGAGGATGGTGGAGGAAGTCCCTCAGGAGGAGGACCCCCTCTTCTCCCTGGCTAAGGCCTGCCTGAGAAAACCCCCCTGTGCCAGGATGGCCCCTTCCACTGAGAGGCTCGAGCTTCTCGAGGGGCTGATCGAGGGGGAGAAGCCTGAGGGACTCATCTATTATGCCTCCAAGTTCTGCGACCCTTATCTCTTTGAGGTCCCCTTGGTGAGGGAGCTCTGCGGGAAGAGGGGGATACCTTTCCTCCTCATCGAGGGTGAATACACCGGTAAGGTAACAGGGGGGATGAGGACGAGGGTTCAGGCCTTCCTGGAGCTCGGAGGATGAGGGACCTCGGGATAAGGCTCCTCCGTTTCTTCATCAGGAGGGCAGAAAGCTACACCCTCCTCAAGCCTCTCCTTTCCCTTTACTTCCTGCGAGAAGGTAACGAGGCCTTCCGCCGCTGGGTCCTTTTCCTGCTGGGAAACCTTAGGGAGGCCCATCGACACAGCAAGCCCGTGATCTACTCGAGCGCCTTCTTCCCCACGGAGTTGATATACGCCTTGGGGGCTGTGCCCTTCCTCCCCGAGATCTTCGCTGCCGTGGTCGCCTACTTCGACTGGAGCCGAAGACCCATAGCGGTCGCTACTGGAGAGCTTTCCTCTGACCTCTGTTCCTTCCACCGCTCGGTGATGGGCCTGGCCAGGGAGAGCTTCCTGCCTCCCCCTGACCTGGTTATCTCATCCTCCCAGATATGCGATGGGGCCAACAAGTTCTTCTCCTGCCTGGCCCACCTTTACAGTGTTCCCCACCTGCTCCTCGACCCCCCTTACCACGGTGAGGAGGCGGCAAGGGAATATCTCATCTCCCAGATGAGGGAGGTCTTTTACGAGGCATCAAGGCTCCTCGGCATAAGGCCCGATGAGGGGCGACTGTCCCAGGCCCTGAGGCTTGCAGTGGAGGCGCGCTCCTTTATTGAGAGGGTGAATGAGCTGCGCCGGGCCATACCCGCTCCCTTCCCGGGGAGCGAAGGCCTGAGCTATGTGGCCGGGATGAACTTCTACTCCCTCGGTTCCCCTGAAGGGGTGAGGTTTTTCAGGGCCCTCTCCTCTCACATTGAGAGGAGGGTGAAGGAGGGGAAGGGATATCTCCCCCAGGAGAGATATCGCCTCCTCTGGCTCCATCACATAAGGCCCTATTACCCGAACGGGATCTTCAGGGTCCTCGAGGAGAGGGGGGCAGCGGTGGTCTTTGAAGAGCCCAACTACCTCTTCTGGCCACCCCCTGATCCCGAAAGGCCCTGGGAGAGCCTGGCGGATAAGGTCCTCTCCAACCCCTGGACAGGCCCCCTCTCCAGGAGGATCAGGATCGTCGAGGAGATGATCGAGGAATACAGGGTGGATGGAGTGATCCACTTCTCCCACTGGGGATGCCGCCAGAGCTCTGGCGGGGCAGGGGTGATAGGGGACGCGCTAAAAAGGAAGGGGATCCCCTATCTCATCCTTCCAGGGGATGGTGCAGATCCCGACAACTACTCCCCGGGACAGACGAGGACCAGACTGGAGGCCTTCCTGGAGATGCTGGCCGAGGTTCAAAGGGGTTAAAGATGGTTTATGCTGGTCTTGACATAGGGTCCCTATCCTCTGAGGCGGTCCTGCTCCAAGGGGATGAGATCCTCTCGTACGCGGTCCTCCCCACCGGGGTTGATCCCCAGAGGGCGGCGAAGAGGTGCTTTTATGAGGCCTTGCAGAAGAGCGGAGTGAAAGAAGGGGAGGTCGCGAGGGTGGTGGCCACAGGGTATGGCCGCCTGCGGATCCCCTTCGCCCAGGAGCAGGTGACCGAGATCACCTGCCACGCCAAAGGAGCCCATTTTCTCTTCCCCAACACCCGGACCGTCATAGATATCGGGGGGCAGGATTCAAAGGTGATCACGCTGGATGAAGCGGGGAGGGTTACGGACTTCGTCATGAACGACAAGTGCGCCGCCGGCACGGGAAGGTTCCTCGAGGTCATGGCCCAGGCCCTGGAGATGAAACTGGAAGAGATGGCCGACGAGGCGGCAAAGAGCAGGAGGTCCGTACCCATAAGCAGCATGTGCACGGTCTTTGCGGAGTCGGAGGTGATCTCCCTGATCGCCGAAGGTCACAGGAGGGAGGAGATCATCGGGGGACTCCATCGCTCCATCGCGGAGCGGATATTCAGGATGAGCAGGAGGTTGAGGGTGCAGGAGGAGATCACCTTCACCGGGGGAGTGGCCAAGAACAGGGGGATCGTGAAGGCCCTGGAGAAGCTCTTCAAACTCAGGATCAACGTCCCCTTCGAACCCCAGATAGTGGGCGCCTTGGGGGCTGCCTTGGTGGCGAGGGAAAAGGGGTAACTGGCATGGACAGTAGGAGGGAGAAGATAACCCCAGCAGCAAGCTGCCTGGGAATTACACCCTGACCAAAGTGCCGGGTATTCCCCTGGGCCCCACGAGCGTCCACCTGATCCTCAACGGCTTGGTAGGGCTGATCCTCGGTTGGGCCATCTTTCCGGCTATTTTGATGGGTTTGCTCCTTCAGGCCTTAGTGTGGTTCCTTCTCCCTTTGGCCCTTTGAATCTGGGGAAGAGGGGGGAGAGAGGAAAGAGGTGTCCCTTACGTCATCGTCACCCACGACAGGGAAGTCGGACCATAACGACCCTTTACCGACTGAACAGCGGGAGGCTTCACCGGATCCGTTAGTGGCCACCGAGGAACCTCTCCTTCACCTCGGGAGGGCAGAGGGAGTAATCGAGCCTTCGGAGGGATTCCTCGTTCCTCTCCCCCGATAGCAGATAGTACCTCCCCTCGGCGACGGCGCACACTTCCCCTCCGTCCAGCCTCCTTATCTCGCCCTCTGTGGAGATGATCCTCTGGGAAGGGGAAGTCACCCTGGCCACCGCCAGGTACTGCTCCTTGGTAGGGGCAGGTTTAAGGTACCTCACCCTCATCTCCACCGTGAGGCTCGCTCGCCTTCCTTCCCAGCTCGCCGCCCACCACATCACCTCATCCAGCACTCCGGAGAGGATTCCCCCGTGGATCATCCCCTTATATCCCTCATACAGGTCAGGAAGGGTGAAGGAGGCCTTCACTTCCCCCCCATCTACGTAAATATCGAGCTTCACCCCTATGGGATTCCCCTTGCCGCAGAAGAAGCATCCGGAGTAACTGGGGAGCCTGAACATCTCGCCTTCACCTCAAAGCATCTTCACCCTTTCGACCTTTACCTTTATCACGTGCTTCACCTCCATCCCTCGACGGGCAAACTCCTCCTTCATGGAGTTAAAGAGGTCCCCCTCTGTGAGGATCTCCGCGCTCCCCCAGATCCGGCAGCCCTTACGCTGGGATGCATCAAAGACGATCGCCGCCACCCGGGGGTTCTCCCTGATGTTGGCAACTGTCTGAGGGGAGGCGATGTCGGCAAAGGCCACGTGTTCATCGTCCAGCACCCTGAAGGAACCCTTGGGGGAGAGGTTGGGAGTCCCATCCTTGCTTGCTGTCCCCACCACTGCAGGGCCCATCTCCCTGATCATCCTTTTGGCCTCATCGCTCAAAACAGCCATCTTCTCCCTCCTTCTAAAGTTTTCCCCATTATACCAAGAGACCCCAAATCCATGAAGCGAAGAAGGGATACAGGGTGGACACATTTGTGAAAATGAGATATCCTTTAGGAGGTCGGGATGTGGCTCAGCCTGGTAGAGCACCGCGTTCGGGACGCGGGGGTCGCTGGTTCAAATCCAGTCATCCCGACCATTTGATATTTTCGGTTTGTCGGGAAATCGACAGTTCCCCCTCTTGACCAGACCCTCTCCTCCAAGGACATATAGAAAGGCGGCGATGTAGTCCATGGCACATATTTTGCTCTTCACTTCATGAATTTTTCTTACATCGGGAGGAAAAAATGAGGGACAAGAGGGGATTTACGCTGATAGAGATTGCCATTGTGCTGGTCATCATCGGTATCCTCATGGGGGCCATCCTCAGGGGAGGGGAACTGATAAAGAGCGCCAAGGAGAAGAACTTCCACAGCAAGCTCCGGTTCGTGGCCTCCGCCCAATTCACCTATCTTGACAGGATGGGGCGGTATGCCGGTGATACCGATGCGGACGGTATCATAGATAACAATACGACGGCATGGAACGAGCTCATCACCCAGCAGATCCTCCAGAACAGTGACCAGCGTCACGTCTTCAACGGTCAATTCTCCTTCGAGGGAGGAGTTTCTCCTTACACTAATTACAACTACATTCAGGCCACCAGGGTCCCCTGCTGGGTGGCCCAGTCCATCGATAACAAAATAGACGACGGGACCGCCTCTACGGGAAACGTCAGGTGGGGAAACGGTCTTGGGAGCTGGGGGAACTATGACACGGAGTCCGATCCCAACAACGCCCGCACCCTTTTCTGGTGGTTTGATCGTTAATCCGTAAGATGGAGAGGGAGAGGGGCTTCAGCCTTATCGAGCTTGCCATCGTCCTGGTCATCATAGGCTTTTTGATGGCCGCGGTCCTCCAGGGACAAAAGGTCTACTGGAACGCCAGGATGAACAGGATCGTTCAGGACATGAAGGATTACCGCCAGTATTTCCTCATCTATTATCAGACCTGGGGGATGTATCCAGGGGATGAGGACGATCTTAATTTCCCTCCCAGCGACTCCTACGAGGGGAATCATAACGGGAGGATAGATTCTGCTGACGAAGCAGAGAACGTCTGGGAAGACCTGAATCACTCCATGGGCGTGGTGAGGAAGAATTCCCCCGTCAGGGGAGGGGTGTATGAGTTCGGGAGCATGGATTTCGGCTTTGGGGTGAGGAACTACATATCGGTCAACAATATTTACAACCGGATGGCCGAGGCCATCGACGCCCGGCATGACGACGGGATCTGGAAAAGTGGGAACATACGCTCTCGGGATCCGTACAATGGAGGGGATGACTTGACCGTCCTTTACTGGCGCTTGTGATGAAGAGAAGAGGGTTCACATTATTAGAGCTGGTACTGGTATTGCTCATCCTGGGGATCCTGGCAGGGGCGACCATCACCCTGGTCACCGAGCTTGCCAAGCAGAAGCACCGGGAAGAGACGAAAAAGGCCCTCACGGAGATAAAGGAGGCCCTCATCGGCTACGCCGGGATAAACCATCGCCTCCCCTGGGCCGACACCGATGGGGACGGCCGGGGTGATGATGGTGAGGAGGAAGGGAACCTTCCCTTTGTGGACATCGGCCTTGGAGGGGTCGATAGCTGGAGGAAGCCCTATCATTATCACGTGCACGGGAAGCTTCCTGCTGCCGGTAGCATCGAGGAGTTCTGTGAGGTCCTTCAGGGCCTGTCCACCAATCCCTCAGGGGAGTATCCCCAGCTGATCATAAACGGCAGCACCCCCATTGTGGAGGCTGCCGTGATCTTGAGCCAGGGGGAAAACGGGGCCCTTGACGAGGAGAACGGCGATGGCGACGGGGTCTACGAGACGAAGAGTCCCACCGAGAGCTTCGATGACTTGGTGGCCTTCCTCAACCCGAACATGCTCTGGTCGAAACTGTGCGAGGGGGTGGTTCAGCAACAGGTCACCCTCGACGTCCTCAACGTGAACTGTAGTCCTTACCTTTACATCTATGACGACGGCAGTCGCATCGGTAGCGTCCGTTATGGGACAACGGGGACCTTCAACGTCCAGAGGGGGTCATCGATCAGGATAACGTGGTGGAGATGGTGGTGGGAGACGACGTGCTGTAGTTTCACCATGAATGAGGAGAGGAGGGTGAGGGTGATAAGAGCAGGATGGTGGAG
>CBEVRB010000070.1:0-8779 GCA_965552155.1 uncultured bacterium | reverse complement strand
TTCTAAATGACTCACCCATATGTATTTCGGTTACATTTTAGATGAGTGAACGCGCTCTCTTGACATACAGTTTTTCGCTGGTCTAAACTAACAAGAAGGCAACAACAGTTTAACTTTTCAGAATCTTTGGCGAAAGGGGGTGAGAGGAGAAGAAGGGGGGGTGAGTGAAAAGAGGGTTGGGTTTGAGAGAGGCTCATCGTTTTTAAAAATTTAACAGGAGGAGGGAAGGATGAAAAAGGTGGTATTGGTAGTAGGTCTTATCTTTTTTGTGAGCCTTGTGCTCGGTTTCGGTAAGGGTGTAGTTGCAGGGGTCATTGAGCTCAATTACGCCAATTTCTTCCCGCCCACCCACATTCAGGCCAAGCTCGGTGAAGCCTGGATAAAGGAGGTAGAGAAGAGGACTGGCGGCAAGGTCAAGATCACCTACTTCCCAGGTGGCGCCCTTCTCAAGGGAACCAGATCTACGATGGAGTGCTCAAAGGGGTGGCGGACATCGGGATGAGTTGCTTCGCCTACACGAGGGGGCGTTTCCCTGCCATTGAGGCCATCGACCTGCCAATGGGCTACACCAGCGGGAAAGTGGCCACTTGTGTAATCAACGAGTTTTACAAGAAGTTCCGCCCTAAGGAGCTGGAGGAGGTGAAGGTGCTATACCTTCACGCCCATGGGCCAGGGCTGCTTCACAGCAAGAAGCCGGTTTACAAGTTGGAGGATCTCAAGGGGCTTAAGATCCGTTCAACCGGCTTCAGCGCCAAGGTGGCCAAGGCCCTGGGAGCAGTGCCAGTGGCCATGCCTCAGGGAGGGACCTATGAGGCCTTGCAGAAGGGCGTTGTGGATGCCACCTTCAGCCCCATCGAGGTACTCAAAGGGTGGAGGCAGGCAGAGGTGATCAAGTACACTATTGAGTGTTACAGCATCGGCTACACCACTGGCATGTACGTGGTTATGAACAAGAAAAAGTGGGATTCCCTGCCCGCTGACGTGAAGAAGGTCTTCGAAGAGGTGAGCGAGGAGTGGATTGCCAAGCATGGCGAGGCCTGGGACTCCAGCGATGAGGAGGGGAGGAAGTACACCCTGAGCCTCGGAAACAAGATCATCCCCCTTTCCCCCGAGGAGAGCGCCCGCTGGGCCAAGGCCGTTCAGCCGGTGATAGATGAGTACGTCGCCTCGGCGGAGAAGAAGGGTCTTCCAGGTAAGGAGTACGTGGAGGCTATAAGGGCCCTTATCAAGAAGTGCCAGGGAAGGTAAAGGAGCAGTCCTGTGGTACTGAAGGGGGGTGACGGGTAACCACTCGTCGCCCCCCTTTTCTGGATGGAGGTGGATATGTATGATCTCCTGAGGGTGATCAAAAGACTTGCCAGGATCTTCAACTGGGTGGCTGGATGGAGCCTGATAGGGATGACAGGGCTGACCTGCGCCGATGTCGTCCTCCGAGCTTTCCGCCATCCTATCCTGGGGACATATGAGATCGTGGGGTTCCTCGGGGCGGTGGTCATCGCCTTTGCCATGGCCGAGACCACGGTGGAACGGGGCCATGTGGCAGTGGAGTTCCTCGTCTCCAAGCTCCCCCTGAGGGTTCAGGGAATCATCTATCTCATCACCCATATCCTCGGGATAATCCTCTTTGCCCTCATCGCCTATGAATGCTGGTCCTACGGAAATGATCTGAAGGCAAGCGGTGAGGTATCTCTCACCCTAAAGCTTCCTTTCTTCCCCGTCCTTTACGGGATATCCATCTCAGCGATGGTAGTCTGCCTGATCCTCCTCGGGGACATCTTCCTCATGCTTACCCGGGGTCCCGGGGAGTGGTATCAGTGGGAGGAATAGAATGGACCCTACTCTCGTCGGTCTGATCGGCATCGTCGTCCTGATAGTGCTTCTCTTCTCAAGGATGCCTGTGGGCTTTGTTATGGCCCTGGTGGGGTTTGTCGGATTCAGTTACATGGTCAACCTGGAGGCGGGATTGAGCCTCCTGGCCAAGGACATCTTTGCTATCTTCGGCTCTTACAGTCTCACCGTCGTTCCCCTCTTCATACTTATGGGGCAGGTGGCCTTCCACGCCGGCATTAGCCGTAGGCTCTACGACACCGCTTATACCTTCGTCGGCCATTATCCTGGGGGGGTGGCCATGGCCACAGTGGGGGCCTGTGCGGGGTTTGCTGCCATCTGCGGCTCCACCAACGCCTCCGCAGCCACCATGGCCACGGTGGCCCTCCCGGAGATGAAGAGGTACGGCTACGATGACAAGCTCGCCACCGGGACCGTGGCCGCCGGGGGGAGCCTGGGCATCCTCATCCCGCCGAGCGTCATCTTCATCATCTACGGGATCATGACGGAGCAGTCCATCGGGAAGCTCTTCATCGCCGGGATCATCCCCGGAATAATCCTCGCAGGCTTCTTCTCCATCACCATCTACATCTGGGCCCGCCTGAGGCCCGAGGTGGCCCCCAGGGGACCGAAGGCCACCTGGCGAGAACGAATCCTTTCGCTGGGAGGGGTGGGGGAGACCCTTCTGCTATTCATCCTGGTCATGGGGGGGCTTTTTGCCGGGTTCTTCACCCCTACTGAGGCCGGGGCCGTAGGGGCAGGAGGGGCGATCGTGCTGGCGATTCTGAGGAGGAGGCTGAGCTGGAGGGGGTTCGTTCAGGCGATGCTCGAAAGCACCAGGATCTCCTGTATGGTCCTGGTGATAGTGGCCGGGGCCACCATCTTCGGCCACTTCCTGGCCATAACGAGGATCCCCTACACCCTGGCCAACTGGGTGGCAGGGCTTCCCTTCCCCCACTGGGCGATCATGGCGGTGATCATCGGGGTATATCTCATAGGGGGATGTTTCCTGGACGCCCTGGCGCTGATCCTCCTCACCATCCCCATCTTCTACCCCGTGGTGACCAAGATGGGGTATGATCCCATCTGGTTCGGGGTGATCATCGTCCTGGTGACCCAGATGGGGGTGATAACCCCACCGGTGGGGGTGAACGTCTATGTGGTCAGCGGCGTGGCGAAGGAGGTGCCTCTGGAGAGCATCTTCAAGGGGGCCCTCCCCTTCCTCATATCCCTCGTCTTGGCCTCCCTGATCCTGATACCCCTTCCCCAGCTGGCCCTGTTTCTCCCTGGACTCATGCGATGAGGGGAGAGAGCGATGAAGGAGAAAGCGCTAAGAAGGTTCCTGGAGGTGGCGAGAGACCCCTTCTCCGCCTTGAAGGAACTGAAGGAGAAAAAGAGGATCATCGGGAGCACCATAGGGGACGTCCCCGAGGAGATAATCCATGCGGCAGGGCTTCACCCCTTCCTCATCCTGGGCACCAACGAGCCGATACGTTATGCCGCCTCCCTGCTTCCGGACAACGCCTGCTCCCTGGCGCGGAGCAACCTGGAGCTGGTAATAGGCTATGAGGGGGACTTCTTCGACGGCTTCGTCCTCTCTCAGGTGTGCGACACCACCCAGCACCTCTGCGACATCTGGAGGAGGCGGTTCCCTGACCGCTACTTCGAGAACTTCCTGGCCCCGAGGCAGGTCTCCAGGCCGAGCGCCCGCGAGTGGGTGGCCACGGAGATGAGGAGGCTGATAGGGAGCCTCTCAAGCTACACGGGCAGGCAGATAGGAGAGGAAGACCTCCGAAGGAGCATCCGCCTCTACAACGAGAACCGCTCCCTTTTGCGCCGCCTCTACGAGGTGAAGCAGAAGGCCCCAGGGCTCCTCTCCAACAGGGAGTTTTTCGACGTGGTGAGGGCAGGGTTCTTCATGGAGCGGGAGGAGCATACGGAGCTGCTCAGGGAGCTGGTGGAGGAGGTAGAGGGAGAGGCCCGAAGGCCTGAGGAGGAGCGCATCCCCACCATCCTGGCGGGGATAGTGGTGGAGCCAACGGGGATCTTTGACCTCCTGGATGAGGTAGGGGTGAACGTCGTGGCGGATAACCTCTGCACGGGGTCACGGTACATCTACTACGATGTTAAGGAGGATGGAGATCCGGTGGAGGCCCTGGCTTCCCGCCATGTCTCCCGCCCCCACTTCAGTCCCATCTTCAGCAGGGCCGAGGGGATCTACACCGACCTCCTCGGCCTTTACAGGGAGCGAGGGGCCCAGGCGATCATCTACGTGCACATCAAGTACTGTGAGAGCCAGGATTACGATCTCCCTGATATAAAGAGGAGGATGCGCCAGGAGGGGATTCCCTTTCTGGTGATAGAGACCGAGTACCAGACCACCCATCTGGCCCTGCTTAAGACCAGGGTCCAGGCCTTCTGTGAGGCGGTCCTGGGGAGGGTATAGCGATGGAGGAGAAGAGGGAGAAGATCTCTGCCAAGGAGCTCTCCAAGCGACTCACCCAACAGTATCTGGAGAGCGCTCACACGGCCCATGAACACGGAAAGCATGTGGCCTACACTACTGCGGTCTCCCCGGTGGAGATATTCGTGGCCCACGATATTATCCCCATTTACCCTGAAAACCACTCGGTGGTCTGCATCACCCGCAGGACCTGCACCGAGCTCTCCGAGGCGATGGAGCATGAGGGTTACACGAGCCACCTCTGCGCCTATGCCCGCTGCGATCTGGGTTACAGGATCGTCGGGAAGAGCCCCATGGGGGGGATACCGGATCCGGATTTCCTTCTGGCCTGCAACGCCCAGTGTTTCACCCTCACCAAGTGGTTTGAGGTCCTTTCCCGCAAGTACCAGGTTCCCCTCTTCGTCTTCGACACCCCTCAGTGGATAAGGGATAAGGGGGCGAGGAAGGAGATCACAAGGTATTGTGTTCAGCAGCTCCGGGAACTCATCTCCGCGGTGGAGGAGCTCACCGGGAAGAAGTTCGATTACGACAGGCTGAGGGAGGTGGTGAAACTGTCAGATGAGGCGAGCCGCCTTTACCGCAAGTTCCTCGATATGGCCTCCTACAAGCCCTCTCCTATAAGCATCTTCGATGCCCTGATCCACATGGCGATAACCGTTTATCTGAGGGGAACCCCTCAGGCGGTCCACTTCTACCGGACCCTGGTGGATGAGGTACAGGAGAAAGCGGATAAGGGGATCGGGGTGGTGGAGAACGAGCGGTTCCGCCTCTACTGGGAAAATTTGCCCGTCTGGTTCAAGTTCAGGGATCACGCCAACCTTCTCGCATCTTACGGGGCGGTGATCCTCACCTCCCTCTACGTGCATGCCTGGAGCTACGAGTTCGACACCTCAAAGGACCCCCTGGAGACCCTGGCGGAGAACTACGTGTCGGTCTTCTCCAACGTGACCCTGGAGGAGCGGGCCGATATGGCCCTGGATCTTTTCAGACGTTATTCTTTGAATGGTAGCATCATGTTCATCAACCGGAGCTGCAAGGCCGTCTCCTTTGCGGTCCACGAACTCCGGGACATCCTCACCGAGAGGACGGGCATCCCGGCCCTGGTCTTTGAGGCCGACATGGGGGACCCCAGGTTCTACTCCGAGGCCCAGATTAGGACCAGGATCGAGGCCTATCTGGAGACCTTGGAAAGGCTCAGGAGTTGAGGGGATGGGGAAGACGGGAATCGTGAGGGATGAGCGTTACATGGAGCATGACCCTGGTCCCTTCCACGTGGAGACGCCGAGGAGACTTGAGGCAATCTACAGGGCCCTGGACGAGCTGGAGGGCTATGAGAGGATCGCCCCCCGGCCTGCCACGGTGGAGGAGGTGGCCGAGGTCCACGACCTCTCCTACATCAAGAGGATCGAGGCGACGGCGGGAAGGTCGGTACAGCTTGATCCCGATACCGCTACTTCCCCCCGTACTTACGAGATAGCGCTGCTGGCGGTCGGGGGGTTGCTGAAGGCGGTGGAAGAGGTGATGGAGGGGAGGCTTTCTAACGCCTTTGCGCTGATAAGGCCCCCTGGACATCACGCCGAGAGGGCCAGGGCGATGGGCTTCTGCATCTTCAACAACGTGGCCATAGCGGCCCGCCACGCCATGAAGAGGTATGGGGTGGAGCGGGTGCTGATCGTGGACTGGGACCTCCATCACGGAAACGGCACTCAGAACGCCTTCTGGGGCGAGAGGGAGGTCCTCTATTTCTCCACCCACCAGTACCCCTACTATCCCGGCACAGGCCATTACACCGAGATAGGGGAAGGGGAGGGCAGGGGATACACGGTGAACTGCCCCCTGAGGGTGGGCTGTACCGATTCGGACTACGCCAATATCTACCGTCACCTCTTAAGGCCCATCGCTGAGCAGTTCAAGCCCCAGCTCATCCTGGTATCGGCGGGCTTTGACATCTATCATCTCGATCCCTTAGGGGGGATGAAGGTCACCGAGGAGGGGTTTGCCCGCCTCGCAGACCTGCTCCTGGAGATGGCAGGGGAGGCGTGCGATGGCCGCCTGGTGTTCACCTTGGAGGGGGGCTATCACCTCGAGGGGATAGCCCGCTCGGTGAGGGAGGTGGTAAGGAAGCTCCTGGGTGAGGTCACCTTCTCTGAAGAGAGAAGGGAAAAGGAAGACAAAGACCTCCCGCGGATCGCAGGGGTCATCGAGACGGTCAAAAAGGTCCTTTCATCCTTCTGGGGGTTCTGATCATCGCCGGTTGACCCGCTCCCGCAGCTCCTTTCCCACCTTGAAATAGGGGAGCCTCTTGGGAGGGACGTTGATCCGTTCTCCCGTTTTGGGGTTCCTCCCCTGGTAGCTGTCGTAAGAGCGGAGCACAAAGCTGCCGAATCCTCTTATCTCGATCCGCTCGCCCCTTAGCATCGCCTCTTCCATCTCTTCAAACACGGCATCCACCACCACCTTCGCCTCCCTCTGACTCACCTTCGCCTTCTCGGCCAATCTCTTCGTCAGTTCTCCCTTGGTCATCGATCCCCTCCTTTAAAGAAGGTTTTCTCTCACGTATTTGACCCCGTTTCTGAAGATCTTCACCCCTTCCCCCTCCTCGGGCAACTCCTCCCTGGTCCAGCGCGGGTGATGGGTGTAGTGGAGGTAGGCCTCCGGGTGGGGCATAAGCCCGAAGATCCTCCCCGTGGGGTCACATACCCCGGCTATCGCCCCCTCCGAGCCGTTAGGGTTGTAGGGATAATCCATGGTCACCTCTCCCTCTGGGGAGGTGTACTGGAGGCAGATGAGTCCTTCCTCCTCGATCTCTTTCCTGATCTCTTTCCCTCCCGTTATGAACTTCCCCTCACCATGTCTTACAGGAAGGTAGAGCCTCTGGAGCCCCCGGGTAAACACGCAGGGGGAGTCCCCGTTCACCCGCAGGTATACCCAGCGGTCTTCGAACCTGCCAGAGTCGTTGAAGGTGAGGGTAACCACCTGTTCCCCGTACTTCCCCCGAGGGGCAGGGACAAGCCCCATCTTCACCAGGAGCTGGAAGCCGTTGCAGATCCCGAGAATCAGCTTCCCTTCCTCGATAAACCTCATGAGCTGATCCCAGAGCCGCTCCCCCGTCCCCTTCACCTTAGCGTAGCGGAAGCGGTTGGCACAGGCCTTGGCCGCCCCTAGGTCGTC
Organism: uncultured bacterium; assembly: GCA_965552155.1. Lineage (GTDB taxonomy): Bacteria > Desulfobacterota > B13-G15 > B13-G15 > B13-G15 > CAYRAR01. Next base: position 1,317 of record CBEVRB010000070.1, on the reverse strand, counting down.
CCCATCCAAGAACCCCCCCGGGAAGCAGAGGATGTGATAATCATCCATCCTCTTCTCCCCTGCCAGGAGGTCGTAGATGAAGACGATCTCCACCTCCTCTGCCCCGGCGAGCCGAAAGGCATAGGCCGTCTCGTACTCACAGTTGATCCCGTTGCCCGCGAGCACCAGGACCCTCACTCCCCTCATCTCTTCTTCTTAGGAAAGAAGGTGATTCCCAGACCGACGATCATCAACCCGAAGCCCACCCAGACGACCCCCACACCGGGGTCCCTGGCCACCTGAAGGCCGGTGTAGTACCGCTTTTCGGCCCCAAGGAAGGTAATGGTCATCCCCTCATCTACCCTCCAGCGTTCCTTCCCCTCGGTGGCGAGGAGCCACTGGGCCTTGGGCTTGCCTTGAGGAGGCAATACCGCTACGAGCGCCCCCTCCCCCAGGCCATGGATATGAGGGGAGTACTTCATCACCCCCAGGGTATAGCCGTTCCCCATCTTCAAGACCTCCCTCACCCCCAGAAAACGTTCCTCCTCCTTTCCCCCCTTTGTCCTGATCCGGAGGTGGACCTTCGTCCCACTTTTCCTCTCCCCATAGGAGGCCTGGTAGAAAGTCAGCCCCTTGTAGGTCACGGGATGGTTGACCCTGAGGGGGACCCTTTCCATGACCGCCTTCCCCTCCTCAAGGAAGGTGAGGAGGCTGAGGTACTCCTTGGGGGTGCCATCGGGGTAGAAGGAGACCCGGAACTCATCGCAACGGACCTCAAATCCCAGAGGGACGATCTTCCTCTCGGAGCTGGAAAGGACGATCTCCGAGACCGTCTCCCCCTCATCGATCTCCACATATCCCTTGAAGCCCCAGAGGGCCCCTATCATTCCCCCTATGAGGATCACGATCACGCTCAGATGGGTCAGGAAGACGCCGAGGCGCCCCCATCCCTTCGTTCCCTGTTTTATCTCCCGCCACACCGCAGGTAGCCTCTTTAGGGAACAGACGGCGAGGTTTATGGCCAGGAGGGCCAGCAGGTCCACGTACCACCAGGAGTGGTACATGTCCAGGAGCCCCAAGGAGCGGAGGACCTTGTAGGTCTTGGCCGAGTAAAGCTGGGCGTACTGCTCGATGGAGGCGTTCTGGGGAATTACCGTCCCCAGCACCGAGAGGGCGGCAAGCAGAATTAACAGCACCACCGTAAGCCGAAGGGATGAAAAAAATCTTGTGATTGCGCCCCCTTTTGCCATGGGCCTTTCCTTATCATAGCCCCCTGGGGTTGTCAAGGAAGGGGAATTAAGGGCACTGTCAACCTCCTGTGTTGAAATTCCATTGAAG
>CBEVRB010000069.1:0-9020 GCA_965552155.1 uncultured bacterium | reverse complement strand
CAGGGGGGCTATCCGGCGCACCTCGTCCACCACCTTTCTCATCGCCTCGGAGGCGACCACCATGGGAACGGGGAGGTCCTCCTCCCTCGAGGAGAGCCATTCCCTCTCCAGCCCCCATCTCCAGGTGGCCCTCCTGAGGAGGGTGAGGAGCATCTCCTCATCCACCGGTTTGACCAGAAAGTCGTAAGCCCCGAAGGAGAGGGCCGTATGGGCCACCTCATCCTGCCCATGGGCCGTTATCACGATGACCTTGAGGAGGGGGTCCTTCTCGGTTATCTTCCTCAGGAGTTCAAGCCCCACCTGGGGGGTTTCGCTTAAGGGAGGGAGGCCCAGATCGAGCAACATGAGGGCGATCTCCCCTTTCTCCAGGTGGGACAGGGCTTCTTCTCTGGTAGAAGCCACCTCCACGGTGAACTCCCCCTGGAGGAACCGGCGCCACTGCAGGGCCAGGGGGAGGTCATCTTCCACTATCAGCAGCTTCTTTGGGGAGGCGGCACCAGAAACAGCTCCCTCCTCCTTCTCTCGGTTCATACCAGATATCTCCTCCCATTTCCCGCAGGAGCAGTCGGGCCTGATAGAGCCCCAGCCCCGTGCCCCCGGAGCGGGTGGTAAAGAAGGGTTCAAATATCTTCTCCCTCAGCTCTTCAGGGACCCCCGGTCCCCTGTCGCATACCCCGAGGAGCACCTCATCTTTCCCCTCCCGGATCAGCACCTCGGCGGAGCCTGCGGCCTGCAGGGCGTTGAGCAACAGGTTCTCCAGGACCCGCTTGAGAAACTCCGGATCCACACAGGAAGAAGCTCGAGAGGAGTCGAACTTCACCTTCTCGCCCAGTCCCTCGCAGACCTCCTTGACGAGGGGGGCTATCTCAACGTTTCGCAAGGCCGGCTTCTGTTCCGGATTGAAGGCCTCTATGCGGCCGAGGATCCTCTTGGCCCGCTCAGAGGCCTTCTTTAAGGCGGGGAGGAGCTCTTGGAGGAATTCCCTCGCCTCCTTCTCCTCCTCCACCGTCGTTATGTTCTTCACTATCAGGTCGAGGAGCTGGGCCATGTTCTTGGCGTCGTGGAGGTTGAAGGAAGCCGCCTGAGAGAAGAGGGCCATCTTCTCCTCCAGTTGGCGACGCTGCTGTCTCTCCATCTCCTCCATGAGCATCCCCAAGGTAAGGGACCAGAAGCGGATCAGCCTCCTCTCGTCCTGGGAGAGTCGGCGAGGGCGCCGATCGAGCAGGAGGAGAAACCCCTCTCCCTTTCCGATGTTGAAGACCTCAAGGGACCGAAGTCCCCCCACAGTGGTCCCCTTTTTGGGCGGACCCTCCAGCGGCTGGGGGAGGGTCATCCCCTTGGGAGACGATGCAAAGGGGGAGAACTTTCCGTCCTTCCCCTTATAGAACACGACCCCTTCCACCTTCAGCTTACTCCTCAGATGCTCCACGATCTTCTCCCGCTTGCCCCGCCCCCCAAGCAACTCCAAGTAGAACTTCACCTCCAGGGCGAAGTCCTGTTCGGGGATATAGAGGTGCTGGAAGATGCTCTCCCTCAACCTGCCTCCAGGACCCAGAGGCAGGGCGAAGAGGAGGCCGAGGAGGGCGAGGGTCACGAAGGCAACGATGTCCCAGTAAGAAGCAAGCCTCCTTCCCCATCCCCAGCGGAGCACGTCGCCCCAGAGGAGGAAGGCGAAGGCCCCCAGTACGAGGATGATCGGGGTCAGCTTCACCGCAAACTCTGGGGAAGGGTGGAGGCGAACCGCAAGGAAATCGGATCGAAGGAGAAAGAGATAGGTGGGGAGAAGCAGGAGGAGGTGGAGAAGGAGCAGGGCATCGAAGAGCAAAAAGGGAAGGGAGTCTCCCGAAAGGATCATCTTGATCAGGAAGTAGAAGACGATGATCCACCCGAACATGGTGCCCCCGAAGAAGACCCGCTGCGAGAGGGTGGCCTTCGTGTTCCTTTCCCACACCTCACAGTTGAGAATGAAGGCCCCGGTGGAGAAGATGAGCAGGGCCATGTTCAGATGGGGAAAGAGGGGATGGGGAAAGAGAAAGGCCTTCCCCATCAGCTCGGGACGATAATCGGTGATGAAGAGAAGGACGAGGGCGAGTCCCATCACGATCAGAAGGGGATGGGAGTAGCGATAGAGCGAAGGCCTTATCCCCTTGAGGAGGGAGTGAAAAAAACAGTTGAGGGAGAGGACGGCCAAGACCCAGAGGGCGATCGCCCAGGGAAGGATCTCTGCGAGCCTTGTGGACCAGAGATATGCGGACAGCGAAACACAGAGCACGTAAAGGGAAAAGAAAACCCGATCCTCCCTCAAGCCCCGGCCGAGAATCAGGATGATGAGCGGTAGGGGTAAAAAGGAGAAGACCTTGAGGGGCATCTATCTTTTCCCTTCCAGCCGTTGGAGGAGACCTACTTCCCCCCTTTCCCTGGCCAGACGGGCTGATATCTCCAGGAGGGCCTTTGCCCTCTCCTCCTCTCCCTTCCTTTGGAAAAAGAGGGCTTCGTAATAGTAAGGATAAGGGTTATACGGGTCCATCCCCTCCGCCTCCTTCAGCAGGGGGATGACCTTCTCCAGCTCTCCCCTTTGCCAGTGGAGAAGGGCCATGTTTATCATCGCTGCCACGTTACAGGCCCTCTCGAAATAGGCTGAGGCCTTGAGGAGTTCCCCCTTGCGCATACAGAGGACGCCCATGGCATTGAGGGCCGCCTTATCTTCAGGGGCGACCTCAAGGGCCCTCTCGAGATCCCTTTCGGCCAGGGATAGCTTTCCCATCCGCTGAAAGATTATACCCCTGTTGGTGAGGGCCTCCACGTTCTTCGGATCCCGCTCCAGGACCCGGTTGTAGAGATCCAATGCCTCCCTCAGGTCGCCCAATTCCATCTGGAGGTAGGCGGCCTGAAGGAGCGATGCCAGGTCCTCAACCGAAGGGGCCCTCTTCTGGGCCCTCGGGGGAGTGAGCTTGGGCCTCTTGGGAGGGGAGACCTTCTTCGGCCTCGATGCGAGGAGGGGCTTTGACCCTTTCTCCCCAGCCGCCTTGGGTTTCTTAACTACGGGGACCTCCTTCTCTTTTTCCTTTTTTATCCCTTTTCTCTCAATCCCCTCTTCCCTCCCGGGCTCGGATGAAGAGACCTTTTCCTCCTTCGGCTCCTCTTTTTCACTGTAGGGGACAGAAATTTGCGCCTTTTCCTCCTTCAGCACAGGCAGGGTCTGGGGGGGAGGCTCGGAAGGGGAGAGCGGTGAACCACGAGAGGCCTCTTTGAGGAGGAGGCCCAGTTGCCCTGGCCTGAGGCCGAACCTCGGCACGAAGAAGGCCCCTGCCCCTATCACCACCAAAAATAGGAGGATCACCAGCAACAAGGGCCCTTTCCCTTTCTTCTTCCCACCTCCCCCCAGCAGGCTCCTGGGATCTGGGGCCGAAGGGCCCCCTTCGCCCTTTTTGGCTTTCTTCAGGGCTTCTTCTATCAGGCTCATCTCAAAGCCTCAGATCCTCCACCGCCATCCTCACCTCCCTCTTCCCGATCTCCCTTCTGCCCTTTATGTAGCCGGCTATGAGGGAGCGCTCCGCCACCAGGTTTATGAGACGGGGGATCCCCTTGCTCGCCTTATGGATCTCCTTTATCGCTTTCTTCGTGAAGATCAGGGGGTTTCCCCCCGCCACGCTCAGACGGTAGTGGAGATAGGCTTCGGTCTCCTCCCTATCCTTGAAGGGAGTGAGGATGGCCCTTATGGGAATCCTCTGATAAAGTTGAGGGAGCTTCTCTCTGATCCGCTCCTCCAGTTCCCCCTGCCCCACCAAGAGGATCTGGAAGAGTTTCTCCTCATCGGTCTCGAAGTTTGAAAGCAGCCTCAGTTCCTCCAGGATGAAATCCGGGGCTGCCTGGGCATCGTCCAGGATGAAGAGGACCTTTTTCCCCTTCTGGTAGCGGTCAAGGAGATAGCGGTGGAACCGGTTGAGGAGCTGCACCTTCGTCCCCTTCGGCACACCCCTCCCGTTCGCCTTCAGGTCAAGGAGCAGAAAGGAGAGGAGGTCCTCAGGGGTGCTGAGGGTGGGGTTGAAGAGATATGCCCTTTCCACCGAGTCGTCGAGCATGGAGAGGAAGAGGCGAAGGAGGCTCGTCTTGCCGACCCCCACCTCCCCCACCACCATCATGAAGCCCATCCCCTGCTCCAGTCCATAGAAGAGCTGGTCGATCACCTTCTCCACCCGTGGAGAGATGAAGAAGTACCTGAGGTCAGGGGATAGGCGAAAGGGATTGTCTTTCAGGCCGTAAAAATCCCTGTACATATCTCCTTTCCCCCGCTTATCCTATCATAGCCGAGTCCCTTCCCCGGGGTAAAGGGATAACGCAGGCGGGGCGTGACGATGATCACCAGCTCAGACCGCTCCTTCTCCCTCGTCCGGTGGGTGAATATCTCCCCTATCCCGGGGATATCTCCCAGGCCCGCCACCTTCCGCGTCACCCCTCCTTCCCTCTCCTGGATCAGGCCGGAGATGATCACTATCTGTCCGCTCTTTACCCTCACCACTGTGCTCGTCTGGCGCGTCTCGATGATGGGGATGACCTGGGTGGGTGCGCTGGGGATCCCTGTGGGGACGGTCTTCTCATCCACCTTCCGGTTTATCGCGGGGACTATCTTCAGGATGATCTCCCCGTTGGGGCTGATCTGGGGGGTGATGTTCAGGGTGACCCCGATGAATATCGGGTTCAGCTTGCTGGTCACTGCCGTGGTGGCGACCCCCCCTGCCGCTGCTGCGGTGGTGGTCAGCTCATAGGTCACGTAGAAATCGTTTATCCCGACGGAGACGATGGCCGGCTGATTGTTCAGGGTGACAAGCTGCGGTCGAGCGATGGCCCTGACCTCGCCCTGCTCCTTAAGAAAGGAGATCAGGGTGTCGATGGTGTGCTGGTAGGCCACGTCGTCCCCCAAGATGTGGAGCACCCCTGCCTGCAGTCCCCCTGTGGGGCTGAAGGAGAAGGGAGGGGTGGCCAGGGGGGAGACGATCCCTCCCGCCCCCGTTGCGCCCCCTCCGGCAGCCCCCGCTGTGGCCATCGACCTCTCTATCGCTTCCCTCAAGTCCGGCATCTTGAAGAACTGGATGGTCCCCGGGAAACTCGACCAGTCTATCCCCAGCTTCCTCTCCTTGTCTAAGGAGACCTCCAGGATCTGGACGTCTATGAGGACCTGTCGCTTCAGCTCCTCCTTCACGCTGGCGATGAACTTCTCGACCCTCTCCATCATCTCGGGAGTGGTGGTGACGACCACCGTCCCGGTCTGGGGGTCGATGGTGTAGGAGCCAAGGAGTCGCTCCTCCTCTTCTCTGGTTACTTCCCTTGCCTCCTCCCGGACCGCTTCCGTCGGGGCCTCCTCTTCCACCCTCATCTCAGGCGCCGCTTCGGGCGGAAGCCCCATCTGGAGCTGGCGCTCGAGCATTTTGCTCTTCAGCGAGAACATCTTCATCCGATGACGCTGAAGCTCCTTCTCATATTGCTCTTTGTAGGGCAGCAGAGCCAGGTCCTTCCTCAGTTTTTTACGCTCGTATTCTGCCTGGAGGATCTCATAGAGGGGGTCCTGGAGCAGGGACTTGAGCTTCTTCTCGAAGCTCTCCCAGAAGTTCACCTCCTCTGAACTCGTGACGTTTGAGGAGGTGGCTCCGGCCCCCTCCGTCCCCCCGGAGACCAGCACCACCGAGGTGCTGCTCGTCCCCCCTCGGGTGCTGACCACGTAGTCTATGTGGAAGAACCTGGTGACCATTCGGGAGATGCGCAGGTATCCGGGATAGGGTTTCGAGTAGAGGCCATGGGCTCCCAGGACGGCCTTCAACGCCTGCCAGAAGGGGACCTTTTTGAGGGTTACGCTCACCCTCTTGTCCTCGATGTCCTCATCGATCACCAGATTCACCCCTGCCTGCTCCGCCATGGTCAGGAGCAGCTCCTTCAGCCCTGCATCCTTCACGTTGACGCTCACCAGGGCCTCCATGTTTCCATACCCTTGGGGCCTCTTCAGCGGGAGGAAAGGCTCAGGAGGGGGGAGGGGTTTTGCCACCCTCTGTTCCTCCTTTGGAGGCGGGGGGATCCTTATGGAAGGAGGTTCCTTCACCTCCTTGGTCGTCGAACACCCGAAAAGCCCCAGGATCAGCGTCGCATAGATGACCTTCTTAAGGTACATCGCTTCCTCCTTTCACCGAGAGGAAATATTCCCTTCGCCCTCTCCTCAGCCTCACCCCCTTCTCCTCTATCCTGACCAGAGAAAACCCCCTTATCCTCTCCCCTTCCTTCACCGGGGCCCCATCGAGGATGGCCACCTTTTCTCCCCCCACCATCAGGACGCCGCTCAATCGGGGCAGGGCCCCCAGTAGCTCCCTGAAGCTGCGCCATTCCCTTTCCTTCTGGCTGAGGAAGGGGTTTCTGTAGCCTTTCCCCCTTATATCCTTCAGGTATGCCCTTACCTCCTCCACCGAGACCTTCTTTACCGGTGTGGGGACAGGGGGAAGTTCCTCTCGAGGGGGGGAAGGAAGGGGTTTTTCACCCCCTGTCCTCATCAATGAGAGGATCACCGCCACCAGGGCGATGAGGAGGACGAAGAAGACCACCTTCTTGGCCTTTGCCCTATCCACCCTTCTCCTCCTTAAGCCTGTAGGCGAAGGTGAGTTTCACCGATACCTCTATCTCTTCCCCGCTCTTTTCACATTCCAATCCCTCAACCATGCATAACGGGGCCTCCCTTTCGAGGTTCAGCAAGAGGCGTACCAAGTCCCGGTAGTTTCTGAACCTGCCCCTCGCCTTTGCCCCCAGGTAATATATCCCCCCCCGTTTTTTTGCCCCGGGGGAGACCTCCATCGAGAAGGCCCGCGCATGGCTGTGATCGAAAAGGCCCGCGATATGTTTCCTCAGGAAGATCCTGGCTGTGAGGGGATCGGAGAAGAAAGGCACCCAGCGATCGAGGGAATACTGTTTGGAATAATAGTCGATCTGCTTCCGCAACTCCTCCAGAGAACGGAAGACGTTCTTCCTCTCCCTGTCCAGGCGTGCTATCTCCTTCTCCCGACGGTAAATCCCCTTGAGCTTCGCCTCAACGTAGAGCCCGTAGCCGATGGCCACAACCCCGATCGCCACAAAGAGGACGGAGAACTTTAGCAACCTAATCAACCTCATGGGCCACGATCTTCCTCAGCCGGACGGTGACTTCAAAGGTCCCATCGTGAAGCAGGGAGGAATCGTCCACATCGATCTCCTCCACAAAGGGGGCCTCCTTCAGATCGCTGATGAACCGCTGAAAGAGGTCATACCGCGCTTCCATTCCCTTGGGATCGGCGACGGCGACCACCTTGAGGAAGGGAATCGGTGGAAGTCCCTCCTTCACCGGCCTTCTTCCCCTGGCCTCAAACCTGCCCTTCTCCCTCGGATTGGAAGAGGCCCTCTCCCAGTTTATCTCCTTCAGGTGGATCCCCCGAGGGGTGATATAGGCGAAGGTCTCCATGGGAAGGTAGATCAGGGAGCGTTCCTGCAGGTGCCTGGAGACCTTCTGGGCCTCCTCCTTTAAGGCTTGAAGCTTCCGGTAACTCTCCTCCTTCTTCTGGAGTATGGGCTCCCACTGCCGGAGGATCTCCTCTTTCTTCCGCAGGAAGGCCCTTTCCTCCCGATATTCCCAGTGCTTGATCATCGCCCAGGACGATGTCAGGAGGGCAAAGCCGAAGGCGATCAGGGTGATGGCGGCGTAGTGCCGCTTGGCGAAGTCGAGGACCTTCACATCGGGGGGGGCCAAGGAGAGGAGGCGGCCCGCCGCCCCGTCGGACTCGGCCATGAGCTGCAACCACGGGGGCTGATCGGAGGGGGGATGAAGGAGCTCCACCCTCAGGCCGCCCTTAGCCGTCACCTCCTCCGCCAGCTCCTGGGTAAACCACCGCGGAGGGATGACCACCTTGGCCCATTCTCCCCCTACCTTGAATTCCTGCTGCAGGTAGAGGCTCGATCGCCTCAGCTCCATGGCCAGCTCTCCCCCCACATCGGGCCCCTCCACCTCCGAAGTCAGGGTGAAGGTCCTGTAGAAGACGAAGTTCCCCTCGCGGAAGAAGAGGATATAGACCTTCTTCTGATCGATCAGGACCAGACACCCGTTCCCCTCCGCCGCCCAATCTCTTCCCCGCTCGATGAGGAGATCAAGGGGGGAGATGACCTTCTCCACCTTCACCCCCCGGTCATGGAGCAGTTCAAGGATCCCTTCCACCTCCCTCCTGGGGACAGCGCATATCAAGTAGGTGATCCTCTCCCCCTCCCTTTTGCGCATCTTTCCGAGGACGCGACCGGTGAAATAGTAGGCCGAGGGCTCCTCCACGATGGAGGGCCCCTCCGCCCTCAGGATCTTCTTGAAGTTCAGCCGGGGGGAGAAGGGGAGCTCGACCAGCTTGTACTGCAGGAGGGAATCGTCGAAGAGCAGCAGGGCCTTTCTCCTCATGCGGGGCAGGGCCAGGATCCTGTGGTGAACTTCTCCCCATCCCACCTGAGTCCGTGAATCCATTCCCCTTCCCAGTGGAGGTAAACTCGCTTCACCCTATCTTCCCTATCAAGGTGTAGATGGGCCAGAGCACCGAGAGGATTATCGCCAGCATCACCAGGCCGATGATGATGAGGAGAATCGGTTCAATCATGGAGACGACCCTCCTCAACGTCCTGTCTATCTCCTCATCGTATTGTCTGCCCAGTTCCTGGAAGATGCTGTCAAGGGTCCCTGTGCTCTCCCCCACCCGCACGGAGCGGTGGATGAGGAGGGGGAAGACCCCCACTTTCGACATGGAGGAGGAGAGGCTCTCACCGCCCATCACCAGGTCCCGGACCGCCTCGACCTGCGCCTCCACGTAGCGGTTGTTCAGGACCTCCTTCGTTATGCCCAGCATGTCGTAGATCTGGATGCCCGCCCTATAAAGCATCTCCGCATAGCGGAGAAAGCGGGAGATGACGAGCTCATAGAAGAGCTGAAAAAATGTTTTATCCGCTATCGAGTCCATAATGAGCAGATTGAAATATTTCAA
>CBEVRB010000068.1:0-9282 GCA_965552155.1 uncultured bacterium | reverse complement strand
CCCAGGGGCCGGAGGTGGAGTGGGATTATTACAACTTCGAGGCCCTGAACATTCCCCGCGATCACCCGGCCCGGGACATGCACGACACCTTCTACTTCTCCTCCGATATGCTCCTGCGGACCCACACCTCCCCGGTCCAGATAAGGGTGATGGAGGCCCAGCGCCCCCCGGTCCAGATAGTGGCCCCAGGCGCAGTCTACCGGCGGGATTCAGACATCTCCCATACCCCCATGTTCCATCAGGTAGAGGGGTTGATGGTGGATGAGGGGGTCTCCTTCGCTCACCTCAAGGGGGTGCTCACCCTCTTTGTGCACCGTTTCTTCGGCAAGGAGACGGCCCTGCGCTTCCGGCCCAGCTATTTCCCCTTCACCGAGCCGAGCGCCGAGGTGGACATCCAGTGCGTGATCTGCAAGGGGGAGGGGTGTCGGGTGTGTGGGGAGACGGGCTGGCTGGAGATCCTGGGGGCGGGTATGGTGGACCCTGAAGTTTTTCGCATGGTGGGATATGACCCGGAGCGGTATACGGGGTTTGCCTTCGGTATGGGGGTGGAGAGGATCGCCATGCTTCGCTACGGGATAAACGACATCCGCCTCTTCTTTCAGAACGACGTCCGCTTCCTCGAGCAGTTCTGACGATGAGGGTAAGTTACCTTTGGCTGAAGGAGCTGGTGGAGACATCCCTTTCGCCCCAAGAGCTGGCGGAGCTCCTCACCATGGGGGGATTGGAGGTGGAAGGGATGGAGGAGGTGGGAGGAGAGTTCGAGCGGGTCTTTATTGGGGAGATCCTCCAGATAAGGCCCCATCCTCGAGCGGACAGGCTCTCCCTCTGTGAGGTTCGGGTCGGCGGGGAAACCCTCTCCATCGTCTGTGGTGCCACCAATATCTTCGAAGGGGCTAAGGTCCCGGTGGCCCTTCACGGGGCAAAGCTCGCCAAGGGGGTGAGGATAAAGAGATCGAAGATCAGGGGGGAGGTCTCGGAAGGGATGCTCTGCTCTGAGGAGGAGCTGGGGCTGGGGGAGGATTCCACCGGGATCATGATCCTCCCCGATGAGGCCCCCCCAGGGGAAGCCCTTGAGGATTATTTGCCCCTTAAGGACTACATCCTGGAGGTCTCCCCCACCCCCAACCGGGGGGACTGCCTAAGCGTGCTGGGCGTGGCGAGGGAGGTGGCAGCCCTGGGGGGAGGGACCCTTCGCGTCCCCTCTCCCGAGTTCCCCGAGGAGGGACCTCCGGCCGAGGAGATGGTCGAGGTGAGGATCGAGGCCCCGGAGCTCTGTCCCCGTTACAGCGCCCGCTACCTTTGGGACGTGAAGGTAGGACCCTCACCCCTCTGGATGAGGCTCAGGCTTGAGCGGGCCGGGATAAGGGCGATAAACAACGTGGTGGACATCACCAACTACGTGATGCTGGAACTGGGACAGCCCCTTCATGCCTTCGACTATGACAGGATCAGGGGGGGGAAGATCGTGGTGCGAAAGGCCTCAGAAGGCGAGCGCTTCCTCACCCTCGATGGGAAGGAGAGGGTACTGGATGAGGAGACCCTCCTCATTTGCGACGCCGAGGGGCCGGTGGCCATCGCCGGGGTGATGGGGGGGTTGGAGTCGGAGATTGAAGAGGAGACCGAGAGGGTCCTGCTGGAAAGCGCTCACTTCTCCCCCCGAGGGATAAGGAGGACATCGCAGCGGCTGAGGCTTCAGACCGAGTCCTCCTACAGGTTCGAGAGAGGAGTAGACCCGGAGGGGACCATCTTGGCCGCCTCAAGGGCAGCGGCCCTCATGCGGGAGCTGGCCTCGGCAAAGGTCTCCCCCGGGGTGGTGGATGCCTACCCCCTCCCCTTCAAGCCCAGGCAGATCGGAATGAGGCCCGAGAGGGTAAGGTCATTGCTCGGCCTTTCTCTTCGGGATGAGGAGATGATGGAGTGCCTCAGGCGGCTGGGAATCGAGGTGAGGGAGGAAGGGGGAAGGTGGGTGGCGGTGCCCCCGAGCTGGCGCTTCGATTTAGAGAGGGAGGTGGACATGGCCGAGGAGGTGGCCAGGGTAAAGGGATATGGGGCGATCCCTGAAGAAGCGCCCCTTCTGCGACCTCAAGAGACGGCCCATAGGGGGGAGGAGAAGTTAAAGAGAGAGGTCAGGCAATTGATGGTATCCTTGGGTTTTTATGAGGCGATAACCTACAGCTTCATCTCCCCGAAGAGCCTCGAGGCCCTGCGGATCCCCTCGGGGGATCATCGTGCTTCCCCCCTTCCCCTCCTCAATCCCCTCTCTGAAGAGCAATCGGTGATGAGGACCTCGCTGCTTCCCGGCCTCCTGGAGACGGCCCGCTTCAACCTCTCCTTCAAGAACGAGGACGTGAGGATATTCGAGATGCGAAAGGTCTTTTTCCCAAGAGATGGACTTCCCGAGGAGCGGGACGCCCTTGCGGCCTTGGCCATGGGGTGCTGGAGGCCCAGGTGGTGGAAGGAGGAGGGGGAGAAAGTCAGTTTCTATCACGTGAAGGGCTGTGTGGAGGCCCTCTGCAGGCGACTGCGTGCAGAGCAGGTGGAGTTCTCTCCTGCAGAGGGGATTCCCTACCTTCACCCCTTTCAGGGGGCGGTCGTGAAAGTGGAAGGAGAAGAGGTGGGATGCTTTGGACGCCTGCACCCTGAGGTGGCCGAGGCCTTTGGTCTGCCAGGGGGGGTTTACATCTTGGAGATGGACCTCCCTTCCCTCTTCGGCAAGGGGAAGGTGGCCGTCTTCTCTCCCCTTCCCCGTTACCCTGCGGTGGTGAGGGATTTGGCGGTGGTGGTCGATGAGGAGGTGCCTGCTGAGGAGGTCCGTCGCCTCATCCTTTCAAAGGAGGTCCCCTTTCTGGAGAGGGTCGAGGTGCTCGATTGCTATCGGGGAGCACCCATCCCGGAGGGGAAGAAGGGCCTCGCCTTTCGCCTGCTTTATCGCTCCTCCTCAAGGACCCTTACGGATGAGGAGGTCAACAGGTATCACAAAGTGGTGGCCGATCGCCTGATGGCCGAAGGGATAACCCTGAGGTAAGGAAGGAGGTGAGGAGATGACAAAGGCTGACCTGGTGGAGAGCGTTTACGAGAGGGTGGGCTTCTCCAAGAAGGAAGCGGCCCGGATGGTGGATATGGTATTTGAGCTGATGAAGGAGGCGTTGGAGAAGGGGGAGATGGTCAAGATATCCGGGTTCGGGAACTTCAAGGTGAGGGAGAAAAGGGCCCGCAAGGGGAGAAACCCTCAGACAGGGGAGGTGATAGAAATAGCTCCTCGCAGGGTCCTGACCTTTCGTCCCAGCCAGACGTTGAAAAAGCTCCTCAATTCCAGCAGCTATGAAGGAAAGTCTTCAGAGGGATAGGCTTTATTATAAGATCGGTGAGGTGAGCGAGATAGTGGGGGTCAAGCCCCATGTGATCCGTTACTGGGAGCAGGAGTTCGGCTTGAGGCCATCCAGAGGTGCAGGACTCAGGAGGAGATACCGCAGGGAAGATCTGGAAAGGATCCTCTTCATAAAGAGGCTCCTTTACCAGGAAGGCCTTACCATCGCCGGGGCCAGAAGGCGAATAAAGGAGGGGGGATTCAGGGAAGGTAACGAGGAAAGGTATCGAAGGTTACTGGAGGAGCTGAGACAGGAGCTGATAAAGCTCAAGGAACTTTTGTCCTCTTGACGGAGGATTGTTCCTTTGGCATTATTTTAAGGGGTCGGGGCGTGGCGCAGCCTGGTAGCGCACTGGTATGGGGTGCCAGTGGTCGGAGGTTCAAATCCTCTCGCCCCGACCAAATTAAATTTTGAAGTTTTTAGTGCTTGAATTTTTATTCGTTGGAGGCTATAAGGAAAAGAGTTTTTTAAATTTCATAGGAGGGCATCATGGTGAGAAGGTCGTTGTGGGGCAAGGTAGGGATTGGATGTCTGCTCTTCTTTTTGGTCGCCTTCTTCAATCTCGGCTGCGCCAGTCTGAAGGAGATGAAGGAGCATAGGGCTGCGGCCGAGGCGGCCATGAAGGCGGCCCAGGAGGCGGCTAAGAAGGCTGAGTCTGCGGCAGCGAGGGCGGAGGCAGCGGCCCAAAGGGCGGAGGCGTACGCCGCTGCGGCTGACAAGGCTGCCTCTGCGGCTGAGTCCGCTGCCATAAAGGCAGGATCAGCGGCCAACAAGGCTGAGGCAGCAGCCACCCGTGCGGAGAGGGCCGCGGAGAAGTGCGAGAAGGTCTTCGAGAAGGGCCTGAGGAAGTAATAACTTCCAAGAAAAGCAACTAAGGCAAGGGCTGGGTCCGGCGCGCGGAAGGGCGGACGGACCCGGTTCTTACCTTTTCTTTTGTAACATCAAGGGGTACTCCTTTCTTTTCCTTTAATGCCTTGAGCAACAGGAGGAGGTCGATCCTTTCCATAAGACCGAGGGAGATCGCCCTGTCCAGGCCATAGGCCACCAGATCAGGAATCCGGCGGTATATGTCAGGATGGACCTCCACATAGATCCTTCCTTCCCTGAAGCCGTACTTTACCGGTTCGTAGAGGATGAGGACAGGGGTTCCCACCTTCACCAGGGGAAAGAGCTTTTCGATATCCTCCGGATAGAGCCTGATACAGCCATGGCTGACCAGCCTCCCTATCCCCCAGGGGGAGTTGGTACCGTGGATCCCATAGACCGTGTTTGAGAGCCGTATCCAGTAACGGCCGAGAGGGTTACCTGGCCCCGGGGGGATGGAGGTAAGCCCCCCGTATTTTTCCCGCAGGGAGGGAGGTATGTCCCAGGTGGGATTGACCTCCTTCTCCAGTACGCGGAAGCGGCCGAAGGGAGTGGGCCAGTCCTCCACACCTATCCCTATCGGGTAGGTCTTCACCAGGCCTATCCTGGGCATGTAGAGGTAAAGGCGAAGCTCCGGGACGTTTATCACTATCCCCTCTCCCCGATAAAGGGGAAGGACCCAAAAGGTGGGGATTACAATATCCTTCCCCACCGGAGGAAGCCATGGATCGATCTCAGGATGAAGGAGCATCAGTTCCTGATAGCCGAGATCAAAGGCCCGGGCTATATCGAGCATCGTGTCCTTCTGCCCGATCCTGTAAGTCCTCATCGCGCCGATGACCGTAAGGGCCTCCCGGTCGATTCCCTCCCCCTCGGGCATGCGGTAGGGGTAGGCCCCCGAGGCACCAAGGGTTGAGGGAAGGAACAATAAGAGGATGAGAACGAAGGGTTTCAGAAGCCGCTGCATCTTGACCGTAAGGCTATAGCACGGAAAGGGGGTCCACGTCTACCTCCATCTTCACCCCTCCCCTCTGACGCCTGCGGAGCAGCTCGCCGAGGGGCGGAAGGAGGTCGGCGTATCTCTTTCCCCTGACCAATATCTGCCAGCAGGCCTCCCCTTTCCTGAAGCCGGTGGGGGAGGGACCAAGGGGCTCCAACCCTGCCTGCCTCAATTGGGCGACCATCTCCTCTCCTCTCCTTCTCACCCTTTCCTCGTCCCTCCCCCGTAGCCTTATCCGAACGAGCCTGTAAAAGGGAGGGTAATGCAGCTCTTTTCTTATGGCCACTTCCCTTTTGAAGAAATAGGAAAAGTCGCCCCTCCTTATCCCCTCGATCACATAATGCCGGGGAGAGAAGGTCTGGATCATGACCCGTCCCCCTCCCTGATGCCAGGCCAACTGGGCGAGGAGCTGGAAGGCCCTCTCTGCGGCCCTGAAGTCCGGGAAGTTCATATCCATGTCGGCACACACCACCCCTACAAAGCTGAGCTCTGAGAGGATGGCCTCCTTCACCGCCATCTGAGTCCCCACAAGGACGTCTATCTCTCCCCCCTTCAGGGCCTTGAGCAATTCCTCATATCCCCTTCGGTTGGTGATGATATCGCTGTCCATTCGCGAGACCCTGGCATGGGGAAGAAGGGCCTGGACCTCCTCGGCCACCCGTTCCGTCCCAAATCCCAAGGAGATGAGGTCTTTCCCTCCACAGGAAGGGCAGATCTGGGGAGCGGGGACCCTCAACCCGCAACAATGGCAGATGAAAGCGGCCCTTTCGGCGTGCAGGGTCAGGGCCACCCGGCAGGAGGGACATCGGAGGATTTCCCCGCATTCCTTACACACAGTCGAAGGGGAGAATCCCCGCCTCCTCACGAGCAGCAGGGCGCGCTCCTTGCGGGAAAAGGCCCTCCTTAAGGCATGGCGTAGCCTGGGGGAGAGGATCTCCCTCCTTCCCCTCATATCCACCACCTCGACCCTTTTCAGAGGGCTTCCCCCCTCGATCTCGAGGAGCCGAAACTTCCCTCCCCTGGCGTTGTAGTAGGATTCAACTGAGGGGGTCGCCGAACAGAGGACAACCGCGCCTCCCTCGAGCCTGGCCCTCACCGTTGCCATGTCCCTGGCGTTGTACCTGGCGGCACCCTCTTCTTTGTAGGAGGGATCGTGTTCCTCGTCCACGATGATGAAGCCCAGGCTTCTAACCGGGGCGAAGAGGGCCGAACGGGTTCCCACTACCACCCGTATCTCTCCCTTCATTATCCGGCGCCACTGATCGTAGCGTTCCGTTCGGGTAAGGTCGCTGTGAAGGAGGGCCACCTCCCCACCGAGCCCTTTGCACAGGCGCTCAAGCAGCGAGGTGGCCTGGGAGATCTCCGGCACGAGGACGATCGTCGATCTGCCTTCTTCCAGGGCCATCCTGCAGGCCTCAACGTATATCTCGTCCCTCCCATCTCCGCGAGGGGCGACGAGGAGGAAAGGAGAGGCCTCGCCCTTAAGGCCCCTTCTTACTGCCTCCAGGATCTTCCCTCTGGGGGTACCGGGCTCCCCTGAAGTTTCCTTAGGGCCTTGGCAGGGGATCACGTGGCGGGTAACCTCACGCCATTCCCCCATGATGACCCCTTTCTCCATTAGGCGGCGCACGATATCAGAGGCCCTCCTCTGCCCCTTTCGCAGTACTTCAAGGGGGAGTTCCCCTTCCCTCTCCAGGATGGAGAGGATCTCCCGCTCCTTCCCCGAGACCCTCACCTCTGGAAAAGAGGGGGAGAGGCGCAGGAAGAGCTTTTTCCTCAAGCGTAGGGGGCGCCCCCTCGGCCTTTCCTCCACCCTTATCAATCCGCGCTCCTTGAGGGAGGGAAGGAGGCGCCTTTGGGAGGGACTAAGTTCTCGCCACGGGACCTCTCCCCTTCTGCCGATCTCCTCAAGGAGCCTTAAGGCCCTGCATCCCAGGTCTCTGGCCTCATTTGCCTGCCTTCCCTCTTCGGTCAGGGAGACGAACCTCTCCAGGGGCTGAGCCGCTCCGGGGGGGAGGGCTGCCTTAATCACCTCACCCACTGGGGCGAGGTAGTGAGAGGAGATCCATTCGAAGAAGGGAACCATGGAGGGGGTGAAGAATGGAGGGATCTCATCTATCTCCATGAGCTTCTTGAGTTCCCTCGGCTCGTCTGTAGGCAATTGATCGAGGATCCGGAGGATGAATCCCGCGGTTTTCCTTTCACCCAGAGGGGCGAGGACCCTTCTTCCCACCTCGGCCCTCTGGACGAGACGGGAAGGGATCAGATAGTGGAAGGTTGTGGGGATGGATAAGGGAAAGGCGATTTCAGCGTATCGAGGCCCTTCGGAATGACCCATATCAAGGAAGAGGGTAGATCAGGCTGCAGGCGATGTAAAGGCCTCAGCGCCATTCCTCCCCCTTTTTGCGTTTCTTCTGGATCATCCGCCACATATCTCGGGCAAACCGCTCGTGGAAAAGGATATAGCGGGCCTGCTGATCGGGCGTGAGGACCCTTTTCACCTCCTCCCATTCTTCCTCCCTCATACGGCTGAGCTCCCTGTAGTTGGCCTCCAGTTTTCTTATCACCTCGTTTATCCTCTCTGGGGGAGCGCCCTTCTGGATCAAGCCCCTTAGCTTATCAAGGAGCCTCCTCCTCTGGTGGTGCAACTTGGCCCTCTTCTTCTCGTATTTCCCGAAGATGGGGAAGAGTTCTGCCGCCTCCTTCTCAGTGAGGTCAAGCTCCTCAGTGAGCTTCCACATCCTGAGCATCTGGATCCTCTCCCTCACCCTCTTCTCCTTAGGGGGCTGAGCCAGAAGGGGCGATGAGAGCATTCCCCCTGCCAGGATGGCGACCATCAACACCTTCATTGCCTTCATCTTTACCTCCTTATGAGATCCCTGACTCCTCAGCGTAGTCCTCCAGGAGCTCCATGATGACCTCTTGGATTTCCCCCTCATCAAGGCCGGACAGATAGGATCGAAAGAGCTCATCTATCTCCTCGTCTTCGAGGAGGGAGACCGCACGCCACTGCACCTCATCCCAGAAGGGTACTGGTTCCCCTGCCCCACCCCCGAATGGCGGTCGCAGAACCATCAGCAGGAGGGCCACAGCCACTGTCACCGGAGCAAGCCACCTCCATGGGAGGTGAAATCCTCTATCTCCTTCGTCGAGGACTTTCTCCGTCCAGTCTACTCGGGGTGTCCTTTCAGGAAGCAAGCCCTTTACCTCTCTCCAGAGCCTTCGTTGGGCGACGTACTCTTCCCGGCAGGAGCTGCACCTCAAAAGATGCCACCTCACCTTAAGGGCGTCCAGCCCCTTGAGCTCTCCCACCGAAAGGTCCATGATCAGCCCTCGGACCGTCTTACAGTTCACCTATCCCCTCCATTATCTCCTTCAGTTTGTAGAAGGCGTGATGGAAATGGGCCTTAGCTGCCCCAACGGAGCAGCCCATCACCTCGGCTATCTCCTCGTATTTGAGGTCGGCGAAGGCCTTAAGGGTCAGGGCCATCCTCTGCCTCTCAGGGAGCTGCTCTATTCCCCGCAACAAGATGGTCCTCCTCTCTGCCGCCATCACCTCTTCCAGGGGGTTGGAAGATGAGGGGATGTCCGGGAGTTCCTCTTTCTCCACCATCCTTCCACTGCTCCTCAGCCGGTTCTTCCACAGGTTTATGGCTATCTGAAATAGCCAGGTCTTGAAGCTCGAGGTGGATCGAAACCCCTGCAGCTTCTCCCACGCCCTGAGGAAGGCATCTTGGAGGATATCGGCCGCTTCCTCCTCGTCTCCGATATACCTCAGGAGGAAGGAGAAGAGGGGTCCCCTGTACTTCTTCACCAACCGCCCGAAGGCCTCCCGATCCCCTTTGGCCGCTTTCCTTACCCATAGGCTTTCTCCTATCATGTCTTTAGACACCCCTTCAGGACAAGGGGTTTAACCGGAGAGGGCGATCTTGACCAGACGTTCCTCCTCCTCTTCCATCCTCCTGGCCTCCTCCGGGTCCCCCTCATGGTCGTAACCCAGAAGGTGCAGGATGCCGTGGGCGAGCAACAGAGCCACCTCTTCCCTCATCT
>CBEVRB010000067.1:0-9758 GCA_965552155.1 uncultured bacterium | reverse complement strand
GTTGGCGGCGCAGGCCATGGCCGCCAGGTAGTCCCTTCCCTCGGGGGAACGGATGGGGGCGCAGCAGAGCTGTTTGTCCGGGAGCTCGATCCCGTACTTCTGGACCGCTTTGAGCATCACCTTGATGAAGTCATCGCAGACCTGATGGCCCAGCCCCCGGGAACCAGTATGGACGATCACCGTCACCTGATCCTTCTCAAGCCCCATGGCCCGGGCCGCCTCCTTGTCGTATACCTCCTCCACGTAGCCCACCTCCACGAAGTGGTTCCCCGAGCCGAGGGTCCCGAGCTGGGCCCTGCCCCTCTCCAGGGCCTTGGAGGAGAGGAGTCCTGGGTCGGCATCAGGGATTCGACCCCGTTCCTCGATGTGCTCCAGGTCCTCCCAACGGCCATAACCCTGATCCACCGCCCATTGGGCCCCCTTCAGCAGCACCTTCCTCTCCTGCTCCCTATCGAGCTTTAAGTCCTTGCGATGAGACCCCACCCCTGAGGGGATATTGGCGAAAAGGGCATCCACCAATTCCCTTACCCGCCCCTCGACGTCTCGGCGCTCCAGCCCGGAGCGCATGAGCCTCACCCCTCAGTTTATGTCGTAACCGACTCCCCCTGGGGAGACGACCCCTTCCTCCTCGTCGAAGGCGGCCACCCCTCCGATGGGGAAGCCGTAGCCCCAGTGGATGTCGGGCATCGCCAAGGAATAACCGACGATCCCGGGCATACAGGCGACGTTCTTCACCTGCAGGAGGCTCTGATCCTTCCTTATTGCCTCGAGCATCCTCTCCGAGGCATACACGATGCCATCGGTGCGCATCTTGCCGTGGCGAGGTATCCTCCAGCGGTAATCGTCCACCTTCTCCAGGGGTATGGATTCCTGCGCAACCATCTCTTCTCCTCCTATATGTCGAAGATGATCTGGGCCTCCCAGAGCCCGTCCTTTCTCTCCACCCTGAGCTGATGATAGGTGACCGCCTTGACCCCGGTCTGGATAGGATGGCGTTCGGGATCTATCTCCTCCCCCGAGGCCTCGCCCTTAAGGCGGTCCCCGTGGAGCTCCTTGATCTCAAAGCGGGAGAAGAGAAGTCCCTCCACCTCGTGAAGGTAAAGGAGTTCACTAAGCCATCCCACGAGGAGCTCCTCCCAGCCATTCCCCTCTGACTCCACCCCCCTCTTCACCCGGGGGTGGACCTCCTCTATGGAGGTAATCAGGGAGAAGAGGGCTCGGGCTGCCTCCTCGAAGAGTCCCTCCAGATCCTCTGCCCAGACCTTAACCCCCACATCTGCGGTGTGATCTATCAAGGAAAAGCCCATAACGTAACGTATATATCTTAACACACTTATACCTCTGGTCGAAGGGAGGGAAGGAATTTGGCAATTTCCCGAGCTAATGGGCGAAGGGGCAGAAGCGCTCCCACCCGAGGAGGTGAGCTGCCCCTGCCACGGTGACCCCGTAAAAGAGGGTCGGTTTGGAGGAGAGGACTCTCTCGACGGTGCCGTTGGTAAGAACCGTCCCCGTGATCACCGCAAGGTCGCACCACTCAAGGAGCTCCCCGTTTTTTTCAGGACCCTCTACCACTACCCCGCCGATCTCCTTCCCCACGTTCGCTTCGTCCATATCGCTTATCCTCAGGGGAAATCCCCTTGCCAGGGCCTCGGCCATCCTGGGTTGAAGGCCCACCAATGCCACCTTGGGCCTCCCCCCTCTCTTCCGAATAAAACGGAGGAGCTCCTCCCCGCAGAGCTTCGGCTCTTTGTCCTTGCAGTGGATCGTCCCCTTGATCAGGCCCAGGTGGCGAAGGAGGGCGTTCAGAGAGGAGATGAAGACCGCCCGGAAGAAGTTGTTCCGCAACCTGAGTTCCGCTATCTCCTGGAGAGAACCCTCGAAGTCGCCGAAAAGGTCGGTGTAGGCCTGCCCCTTTGCCCCTCGTAAGTCTGCCTCCATCAGCCTCTCCCTTCCCTTAACCAAGGGGTAATCCCTCTCCTCTGGATTGCCTATGGCCTCCTCTGGAGTAAGGGGATAGGCCTTCACCCTGATCCTCTCCCTTGAGAGCCCTGAATCCTTGATCAATCGACGAAATATTCTTTGCAAATTGGCGTAAAATTCCATCCTTTCTCTTTTACTTCTTGGGAGACAGGGTGTCAAGTGACACCTTTTGCCCCTACAGCTTGACGGGGAAGGGGTAATGGAGATAGCCTTATGAGAAGAAGATGGTATTTCTTTCCGTAATCGGATGGTCCAAGAGCGGTAAGACCACCTTTATAGAGAGGCTTATACCCGCCCTTCGCAAAAGGGGGATGGAGGTGGTAACGGTGAAGCATCACCCCGAGGGCGGGGAGCTGGACATCCCCGGGAAGGACACCTGGCGGCATCGTCAGGCCGGGGCGAAGGGATCGATGCTTCTCACCCCTAAGGGTTTCTCTTATGTGGAGGATGCCCCAGAGGAGACCTCCATGAATAAATTGAGGGCCATATTCGGAGGGGCCGATCTCGTGCTGGTGGAAGGGATGAAAGAGGGACCATTTCCCAAACTGGAGGTCTACCGGGAGGAGCTGGGGAAGCCCCCTTTGGCCGAGCGGGTCAAAGGGGTGATCGCCATCGTTACCCCTGACTCCCTCTCGGTGGATCTTCCCCTTTTCCGTCCCGATGAAGAGGAAAAGGTGGTCGATTTCATCAGTGAGCGTTTGATAAGAAACGAAAAAGAAAAGGAAATTGAAATGATAGCCGATGGGAAGATTGTCACCCTTAACCCTTTTGTAAGAGGGCTGCTCCATCGGCTCATTCAGGCCATTCTGCTCTCTTTAAAGGGAACGGAAGGGGTCCAGGAGGTGACCTTGTACTGGAGAAAAGTTAAAGATGGTAAAGGTTAAAAAGACCTTTTACCTTCTCCTACTCCTCCTCATATTGTCTGGGTTCACTTTTGAGGTCTATGCGTTCTTTGTAAACCTCACTGAGGGAAAGGCCCCCCCTTCTAACTTAGGAAACGGCGAAAGAGTGATCTCTATGCTCCAAAAGGAAAAGAGCGAGGGATTTACTTTTGCAGTGGCCGGGGATACGAAGAGCTGCGGCGTATTTGAGCAGATCGCAGAAAAGTTCAAAGGGGAGAACTTTTCCTTCTTTGTCCTTTTGGGGGATTGCGTCTTCCGCGGTACCCCCGAGGAACACCGGTATTTATGGGCTGAACTGGAGGAGATGCCCATTACCTATCCCCTTTTCTATATCGTAGGAAATCACGATATTGGACTATCCTTTCCGCTCAAGCGTTTCGAGGAAATTTACGGTCCCACTAACTTCTCTTTTCTATATAAAAGTTATCTATTCATCGGACTCGGGGTGTTGCCCGCACCTTTCTCCAGCAAGGTGAGAAGGTTCAAAGGCGCCGATAAGTTCATCGAGCTTTTTGAAAGATACCAGGTCGATTACGTAATCTGTGGTGACTACCACGGTTATGGTCACTTGCGAAAAGGCAGCACGGTCTATATTCTCACCGGCGGGGGAGGAGCGAGAATAAAGGCGAAAAAGTACGGGGCTTTTCATCACGCCCTGGTATTCCGCATCACCCCACAAGGTATATGTGAGGAGATCCTGATAGTGAACGGGCGGACTGATATAGAGGATGTCTTCGAGCACGCGGCAATGGCCGGGTTCCTTCCGTGGGTGAAGGAGCGCCCCTTTCTGACAGGCTCATCAATGCTGGAGCCATCCTATTCGGGGTGGTGCTCTCACGAGGTTTAAAGAGAGAGGGTTAAGATGGACGAGATGCAGAAGGAGATAAAGCGGCGCCTGATCCCTTCCCCCGAAGGGGAGATGGTCTACAAGTGCATCTCCTGCGGTGGCACCTTCCCCCTCGACCGTTTCCTCTACACCTGCCCCCGCTGTGGAGGGCTCCTGCGCCTTCGGGACCTGAGATTTGACCGATTGAAGGAGGTACCGGGTCCAGTATGGCGGAGGATCTTCGACTTCAGGAAGCTCCTGCGCCGGGAGGCCTTAAGGGGGATATTCCTCTTTCACGAGCTCATCTTCCCCATCATCCCCCTCGATGCGGTCATCTACCTCGGAGAGGGGCACACCCCCATGGTGCGCGCCAACGAAGAGCTCGGCCGCTGGGTCGGCACCCCCTTCCTGATAAAGTACGACGGCCTCAACCCCTCGGTGAGTTTCAAGGACCGGGGGATGGCAAGCGCCATAAGCTTCATCAATTACATGATCCGCTACCGGGGGCTCAAGCAGGTCCTGGGGATATGCGCCTCCACAGGCGACACCTCCGCTGCTGCCGCCCTTTACCTCAGCTATCTCCCAAAGGATAAGGTCCGCTCGGTGGTCTTGCTGCCCCAGGGGAAGGTAACCTCCGCCCAGCTCTCCCAGCCCTTGGGGAGTGGGGCCGTGGTGATCGAGATCCCTGGGGTATTTGACGATTGCATGAGGATCGTGGAGAAGCTCGCCGAAAACTACGAGGTATGCCTCCTCAACTCCAAAAACCCAATCCGCATCCAGGGACAGAAGTCCTACTCCTATGAGGTGGCCCAGCAGTTGGCCTACAGGACCAGGGGGCTCGTCGTCGTCGTCCCCATAGGGAATGCCGGAAACGTCACCGCCATCATGGAGGGCTTCGTCGACCTCTGGAGGCTGGGGATCATTGAGGAACTCCCCACCATCCTCGGCGTTCAGAGCGAGCGGGCAAACCCCCTGGTGCTCTGGAGGAAGACGGGGAAGTACACCCCCGTTGAGGTCCGCCCGAGCGTGGCCCAGGCCGCCATGATCGGAAACCCCGTCTCCTTCCCCAAGGTGGCCCAGTTGGTTGAGGAACACTTCAGCGATCGCTTCTTCGTCGTTCAGGTGACGGAGGAAGAGATCATGGAAGGGATGCTGGTGACCAACCGCCACGGACACGTGGTCTGCACCCAGGGGGGGGAGGCGATTGCAGGACTCAGGAAGGCCATCTCCGAAGGGGTGATCCCCCGAGGGGGGAGGATCGTGGTCGATTCCACCTCCCACCAGTTGAAGTTCGCCTCCTTCCAGCAGATGTACTTTGAGGACTCCTTTCCACCAGAGTACGGGATAAAGACGAGGGAAGAACTGAAAAACCACCCCCGCCGACTTCCTCCTTCAGCAGAGGAGATCGCTCGCTATCTGGGGCTCAAGAAGAAGGGATGAAGCTTAAGGAGATCGGGGAGTTCGGCCTCATTGAGAGGATAAGAGAGATCTTTGGAAAGGGAGAAGGGGTCCTTGCCGGGCTGGGGGAAGACGTGGCGGTGGTAAAGGCAGGGGGAGGGTGCCTGCTCCTCACCGCTGATCTGCTCACTGAGGGGGTCCATTTTCGCTCCCACCTCATATCCCCTTTTCAGTTGGGGTGGAAGGCCTTGGTGGTCAACCTGAGCGATATCGCCGCCTGTGGCGGCATTCCCCGTTACTTCCTCGTCTCCCTGATAGTGGAGCCGGAGAGGGAATGGGAATCTGTAAGGGAAATCTATGAGGGGATAAAAGCGGCGGGAGATCGGTACGGGGCCACCTTAGTGGGAGGGGATACCTCCCGTGGTGAGGCCCTCACCCTATCGATCGCCCTCTTGGGAGAGGGGATAAGGGATGAGGTGATCCTGAGAAAGGGGGCAAGACCAGGAGATCAAATATATGTGTCAGGGACCCTCGGCGATGCGGCCTTGGGGCTCAGGCTCCTTCTCCAGGGGAAGAAGAAGGGTTATCTCATTGAGCGGCACCTTTCCCCCACCCCTCGACTTACCCTGGGAAGGGAGCTTGCGAGAAGGCACCTCGCCACAGCAGCGATAGATATAAGCGATGGGCTCGTGCAGGACCTCTCCCATATCCTTAAGGAAAGCAGGGTCGGGGCGAAGCTTCACTTGGAGAGGGTCCCCATCTCCGATGAGTGCAGAGAGGAGGCGGAGGCCCTGGGCCTTGACCCCTTACGGCTTGCCCTTTCAGGAGGTGAGGACTATGAGCTCCTCTTTACGGTGGCGCCTGGAGATGAATCCCAGCTTGAGGAGGTCGCAGGGCTCTGCAGGGTGCCCATCACTCGGGTGGGGGAGGTAACCTCGGAAAGGGAGTTGAGGCTTTTCAAGGATGGGAAGGGGATATCTTTGGAGATATCAGGGTATGATCACCTAAAGGGGTCATGAAGAGGGACTTTGTAGAGAGAATAAAGGAGAACGATCAGGTGAAGGGGGTCTTTCTGGTGAAGGAGAAGGTGATGGCCACCTCCAAGGAAGGAGCCCCTTTTCTCAAGGTGAAGCTTGCCGATCGGACCGGAGAGATCGAGGGGCGGGTCTGGGAAGGGGTGGAAGAGACCTCCAAGCTCTTTAAGAGGGGGGACTTCATCTTTATAGAGGCCCAGGCGGTGACCTTCCAGGATCGGCTCCAGTTAAGGATCATCACCCTGGAGCCCTACCCATTGGAGGAGGTGGACCTGGAAGATTTCCTCCCCAAAAGCCCCCGTCCACCAGAGGAGATGCTCGAAGAACTTCGAAGGATCGCCCTCAAGATAAGGGAACCCTTCCTCTTCCGCCTGGTCTTCTCCTTCTTGGAGGACGGGGATTTCCTCAGACCCTTCATCAAGGCCCCCGCCTCAAGGAGGCTCCATCACGCTAGGATCGGAGGGCTCCTGGAGCACACCCTCTCGGTGGTGAAGCTCGTAGAGAGGATAAGAGGCCATTACGAGGGGGTTGACTGGGACCTGCTCCTTGCCGGGGCGATCCTCCACGACGTGGGGAAGGTGAGGGAACTGGGCGAGGGTCTCCTTTTCGACTACACCGATGAGGGGAGGCTCCTGGGGCACATCCTCCTGGGACTGGAAATGGTTCAGGAGAAAATCTCCTCGATCCCCGGGTTCCCCGAGGATCTCGCCATGCTGATAAAGCACCTCATCGCCAGCCATCACGGACAGTACGAATGGGGTTCGCCCAAGAGGCCCAAGACCTTAGAGGCCGAGTTACTGCATCAGCTGGACAACTTGGACGCCAAGGTGACGGGGATCGCCGAGTTCATCCGGCGCAGGGGGCAAGAGGGAGAATGGACGGAATATCACAGGTTATTTGAACGCTTCTTCTATCGAGGAAAGGAGGAGAGCCTGCGGGAAGGGCCTTAGCTTCCGGCCTGAGCCCATCAGAGAGACCTTATTTTGACCCGTTGAAAGGGAAAGGGGTCCATAATAAAATCCTCTTTTAGAAATGCTCGCCATCATCGCTGGAAGTAACTTCCATTTGAGGTGGAAGGAGACGGGACGGGGGAAGATAAAGACCCCTTTTGGTCCTGTCGAGGAGATAAGGTGGGGGGAACTGGGGGAGATAAGGTGTTTCTTCCTCCCCCGTCATGGCCCCGATGGGAAGGTACCTCCTCATAGGATAAACCACAGGGCCCATCTCTTCGCCCTGAAGGACTTGGGGGTGAAGGCGATAATCGGGGTGAACTCGACAGGTAGCCTTCGAAGGGATCTGCCCCCGGGGAAGATCGTCATACCCCATGACTTCCTTTCCCCCTGGTCCATATTGAGCTTCTTCGATGGGGAGGCCTTCCACGTCACTCCCTCCTTGGACGAAGGGCTCAGGGAGAAGTTAATAGAGGCAGCAGAGAAGGCGAGGGTGGACTTCGCTCGGGAGGGGGTCTACGTTCAGACGCTCGGTCCCCGTCTCGAGACGAAGGCAGAGATAGCCATGCTCAAGACCTTCGGCCACGTAGTGGGCATGACCATGGCCCATGAGGCGACCTTGGCATGCGAGATAGGCATGCCTTATGCCAGCATCTGCTCGGTGGACAACTATGCCCACGGCCTCTTGCCCGAGCCCCTCAGCCAGGAGGAGATAGCTCGGCGGGCGAGGGAGAACGCGGAGAAGATAAATCGCATCTTGGAGGAATTTGAAGGATGGGAATCCTGATAAAGGGGGCTTTGGTCGACGGGGAGAGAAAGGACATCCTGATAGAGGGGAACAGGATAGAGAGGATAGCTCCTGAGATCTCAGGGGCCCATGAAGTGATAGAGGCGGAAGGGCTCCTCGCTGTCCCCTCCTTTGTCAACGGCCACACCCATGCCGCCATGACCCTCCTGCGGGGCTATGCGGACGATATGCCCCTGAGGAGATGGCTCCAGGAGAAGATCTGGCCCATAGAGGCCCAGATGACGGAAGAGGACGTCTACTGGGGAACGAAGCTCGCCTGTCTGGAGATGATCAAGACGGGGACCACCTTCTTCAACGACATGTACTGGCACTGGCGAGGGGTGGCAAGGGCCGTTGAGGAGATGGGGATAAGGGCGGCGGTGTCGGCCGTCTTCATCGATCTCTTCGACCCCTCAAAGACCAGGGAGCAGATCCAGTTGAACGAGAGGCTCCTGGAGGAGAGCTCCTCCTTCAGCTCCCGGGTGATCTTCACCCTCGGCCCCCATGCGATTTACACCGTCTCCGAAGAGGGGCTCAAGTGGTGTGCCCGCTTTGCCGAAGAGAACGGCTTGCTCGTGCATATCCACCTGAGCGAGACTGAGGAGGAGGTGCAGTATTGCTTGAAGGAACACGGGGTGAGGCCTGTCCGCTACCTGGAGCGGATCGGCTTTTTGGGGCCCAAGGTGGTGGCAGCCCACTGCGTTTGGCTCGATGAGGAGGAGATGGAGATCCTGCGCGATCACGGGGTGAAGGTGGTCCATAACCCCGTATCCAACATGAAGTTGGCCGTAGGTGACGTCTTTCCTTACAGAGAGCTGCGGGAACGGGGAATTACCCTTTCCCTGGGCACTGACGGCCCATCCTCCAACAACAACCTCGATCTGTTAGAGAGCGTAAAGTTTGCCGCCCTCCTGCAGAAACACCACCTGCGGGATCCGGAGGCCCTCCAGGCTGAGGAGGCCCTGGGGCTTATAACCTGGGAGGGGGCAGAGGCCTTCGGACTGGGGTGCGGAAGGCTCCAGGAAGGGAGATGGGCCGACATCGCCCTCCTCGACCTGAAGGCCCCTCCGCTCGTCCCCCACTTCCACGAGGCTTCAGATCTGGTTTATGCTGCTGATGGCTCATGCGTGGACACCCTCATCTGCGATGGGAGGGTATTGATGAGGGGCAGAAAGGTGGAAGGGGAAGAGGAGATCGTGGAGGAGGCGAGGCGGGTGGCCTATCAGCTGGTGGCACGGGCCAAGGGATGAGGTTCATCGCCGACAGGTCCCTGGGAAAGTTATCTCGGTGGCTGAGGATACTGGGATACGACACCCTTTACTGGAGAGGAGACGAAAAGGAGCTTATAGAGCTCGCCGTCAAGGAGGATAGGGTACTGCTTACGCGAATCGTCCATCTGATGGAGGGGAAGGGATTCAAGGGGCTACTGATAAGGGAAGATAACCCCTTTCGGCAGCTTAAGGAGGTGATCCGGGCATTCCGCCTCCCGATAAAGGAGGAGGCCCTCTTCTCCCGCTGTCTGGAATGTAACCTCCCCCTCGAGAAGGTGAGGGCAGAAGAGGTGGAGGGAGAGGTTCCTGAGTTCGTCCTCCTCCAGCACAGGGAGTTCTCCCGCTGCCCCCGCTGTCAGAAGGTCTTCTGGCCCGGGACCCATTACGAGAGGATGAGGGGACTGATAGAGGAGGTAAAGAGGGAAATTGAAGGTGACGGGAGGGAAACTGAAGGGAAGGGTCCTTCGGGCCCCACGGGGTAGGAGGACAAGGCCTACAAGGGAAAAGGTCCGGGAAGCCATCTTCGATATCCTCGCCAATATAGGGCCCTTCTCAAGAGTGCTCGACCTCTTTGCCGGCAGTGGGGCCCTGGGCATAGAGGCCCTGAGCC
>CBEVRB010000066.1:0-9775 GCA_965552155.1 uncultured bacterium | reverse complement strand
TCCTTCTTCTTGTGGCAGGAAGTGCAGCTCTTGTTCTGCGGGGTCTTGCGCTGGATGTTGTGAGGGGTGGCCAGCTTCCAGGTGGGCAGGCGGTCGAAATTGCTGAAGGCTCCCTTGGCGTAGAAGTCGAAGGTGGTCTTGGTTACCGGTATGTGGCGGACGGTGACGAACTTGTAAGGGTGACGCTCATCCCGCAGGGGGTTAAGGCCTATCTTGAACCCGAGCTCACTCTTTTCCGTCTTGTAGTAAGGCAACCCCTGCGCGTCCTTCCCCACGTGACAGTTGTAGCAGTTCTTGTAGGCCACGGAATGACAGACGTGGCAGCTCACCTTATCCTTGTGGATCTTATGGGCCTTCACCTTCGCCCCCTCCCCGAAGGACTTCTCGTGGCACTTTATGCAGGTCGGGGCCTCTTTTACCTCATATCGGTTATTGTACTTCTCACCGGCAGCGTGCATCTCCTTGCCCGTATGGCAGGCAACGCACTTCATCCCCCTCTTCGCGTAGTGGACATCAGGGGGAAGGCCCTTGTTCTTGCCCAGATACTCCTTCTCCACACGGCTGCCATGACAGGAGGTGCAGTTGGTGGCCATGGGTGGGGTCTTCTTGAAGAGATGTCCCTCCACGAATCCCCCTTCCACCTCTTCAGGGCGCGAGACATGGCACTGACCACAGCTGCTGTGACAGGTATAACAGTGGGTCTTAAGTCCCTCATCGAAGAGCTTCTTCCTTAAGGCCGGGTCATCGGTCGCCCTCGTCCCTATGATCTCGTTAAAGGAGGCGAGGGTCATGTGGGTTGAGGTCTTCGCGGGCTCCACCACCTCCTCATGACACTCTCCGCAGGCCTCGGTGGGATCGGGCCAGGAGGGGTCCTTTATTATCCCCTTATGGGCCTCCTCGAAAGAGGTCGCCTTCGGGTTTCCACCATGGCACTGCTCGCAGGCGATCTCCCCGTGGGGGTCCTCATCGAGGAACTCCTCGTCCACCAGCACCTTCTCGTATGGCTCCAACGGAGCCACCTCACCCCCTCACCCCTCCCCCTTCGTCTCGGCCGATTTCTTCGGGGGCTTCTTCTTCGCCAGCTCCCGGGTGAGCTCTATCAGGGTCTTGGGTGAGGTGTGACACTTGATACAGGAGGATTCATCCTGAGCAACGGAAGGGAAATTAGTGAAAAAAATCGCAAAAAGAGGAATAATTGAAAAGATTACCACTTTCTTTAAGGCTTTATCCCCCATCTCCTCACCCCCTGAGATTTTTTTATCATAATAAAAAATCTCCTTTTCCATGTCAACGAAAAATTTCCCCAGTTAGCACTCCCACTCCCTCACCACCTGCTCAACTCTCCCAGCTCCAGGGGCAAATCATAACTCTCGTAAACTTGGATCGGTGTATCCCCTACGCCCTCTCCACATAACCCTGTTCCTCAGGGCTGCGAGGCCGAACCACGTAAAGCCTCACACCCCTCTCCTGGCACTTCTCGTAAAATTCAGATCCCCCATCCACCTTGATCGCCTTCACCCGAAAGGGAACCCTCGAAAACATCGCCCGAAGAAACCTCCTGCCACAGCAGGAACTCGCCTTTGGTTCGCCTCCAACGTTGAGGTTGAAGGGGGTAATAGCTTCTGATATCTTTACAGGGACTTAGGATGGGCTGGTTTAAAAAGAAGGATCATAGGAAGGCCGAGGAAAAACTGAGGGAGGAGCTCTGGTCGCGGTGCAAGGCCTGCAACGAGATCATCTACAAGAAGGAGCTGGAGAGGAACCTGGATGTCTGTCCCAAGTGCGGTTACCACTTCCCCATACCTGCGAGGAAACGCCTCTCCCTAACCGTGGATGAGGGGACCTTTGAGGAGATGGACAGCGATATAAGCCCGAAGGATCCCCTTCGGTTCAAGGACAAGAAGAGGTACATCGATCGGATCAGAGAGGCTCAGGAGATCACCGGTTTGCGGGATGCCTTCATTTACGGTTGGGGGAAGATCGAGGATCAGCCCGCCTTGATAGGGGTCTTCGACTTCTTTTTCCTGGGGGGAAGTCTGGGATCGGTGGCAGGGGAGAAGATCACGCGGATGGTGGAGAGGGCGAGGGAGATGAGGTGTGGGGTGGTCATATTCTGCGCCTCCGGTGGGGCGAGGATGCAGGAGGGGATCCTTTCCCTCATGCAGATGGCCAAGACCAGCGCCGCCCTATCCCTGCTGAGGAAGGAGCGCCTACCCTACATATCGGTGCTCACTGATCCGACCACAGGGGGCGTTACCGCCAGCTTCGGGATGTTGGGAGACGTGATCATCGCCGAGCCGGGGGCCCTGATAGGCTTTGCTGGCCCCAGGGTGATAAAGGAGACGATCAAGGAGGAGCTTCCCCCGGGTTTCCAGAGGGCGGAGTACCTGCTCGAGCACGGGATGATCGATATGGTGGTTGAGCGCCGCCGGATGAAGGAGGTCCTGGGAAAGCTCCTTGACCTCCTCTACCACTGAAGCCCATGTCCTATAAGGATTCCCTCGATTACCTCTACTCCCTCGAGAGATTCGGGATGATCTTTGGCCTCGATAACATCTCCCGTCTCCTCTCCCTCCTCGGGGACCCCCACCGACGCCTCAGGACGGTTCACATAACGGGGAGCAACGGGAAGGGGTCGGTATCGGCCATGATGGCCGAGATCCTCTCCCGCCGCTGGAGGGTAGGGCTTTACACATCGCCGCACCTCCACTCCTTCACCGAGAGGGTGAAGATAAACGGCAGGGAGATGGAGGAAGGAGAGGTGGTCCGTCTGGTGGAACTCCTGCGGAGGAAGGTGAAGGAGGAGGGAGGCCCTGAGCACTTCACTTTTTTCGACTTTACCACCGCCATCACCTTCCAGTATTTTGCGGAGAAGGAGGTGGATCTTGCGGTGATAGAGGTGGGGCTTGGGGGGAGGCTCGATTCGACCAACGTGATAACCCCTCAGGTCTCGGTGATAACCACCGTATCGAAGGAACACACCCAGGTGCTGGGATCAAGCCTGAGCGAGATCGCCAGGGAGAAGGCAGGGATCATAAAGGAAGAGGTCCCTGTGGTATGCGGGGTCCGGAAGGAGGAGGCGCTCAAGGTGATAGAGGAGGAGGCGAAGGAGAAAGGTGCTCCCCTGTTTCTTTTGGGGAGGGACTATCATTACCGCGAGCGGGGGGCTCAGCAGCTCGATTTCTTCGGGCGCCGATGGAGAATGGAGGGGCTGAAGGTGGGGCTCCTGGGCAGATTTCAGTTATTTAACGCCTCCTTGGCCATCGCCGCCCTTGAGGTCCTGGCCGAAAAGGGATATGCGGTCTCTGAGGCCGACATACGCGAGGGGCTCCAGGAGATCCGCTGGCCCGGGAGGATGGAGGTGGTGAGGGAGGCCCCCCTCCTCATCCTCGATGGGGCCCACAACGGTGAGGGAGCGAGGGCGCTGAAGCAGGCCTTGAGGGATATCCCTTACAGAGAGTTGCTCCTCCTGCTGGGGATCATGGATGACAAGGACGTGGAAGCGATCGTCAGGGAACTGGCCCCTTTGGCGAGGTTAGTGGTGACCTCCCGGCCTTCCAACCCCAGGGCCCTCCCCCCGAGGAGGATCGCGGAGGTGGCCCGCCGCTTCTGTCCCCGGGTCAAGGAGAGGGAAGAGATGAGGGAGGGTGTCTCCCTCATCCTCGAGGAGGCCTCTCGGGAGGACCTCGTCCTCATTACCGGGTCCCTCTTCACCGTGGCCGACGCTCGCCAGATCCTGCTCGGGGGCGAGGGATGAGGGCCCCCCTTCTCCTCTTCGTCCTGTTTTCCTTGGCCATCCCTTCCCTCGCCTATCCCATCTCTCTGGAAGGGGAGAGGGGGAAGGGGCCCGTGGAGATAGAGGCCCAGAAGATGGTTTACAACGGCAAGGCCGCCCTGGTGATCATGGAGGGGGATGTGGTCATCCGTTATGGGGGATCGGAGCTTCATGCCGAGAAGGCGGTCTATTACCTGGAGAAACACTACGCCATCGCCGAAGGAGAGGTGGTCCTTAGGGAAGGGGGCGATGTCCTGGAGTGCCGGCGAATGGAGATGGATCTGGAGGCAAAAAGGGGCGTGGTATATGAGGCAAAGATATTCCTCAAGGAGAGGAACTTCCACATCACGGGAAGCAAGATAGAGAAGCTCGGGGAGGCGAGGTACCGGGTCCACGACGCTACCCTCACCTCCTGTGACGAGGAGGTCCCCTCTTGGAAGTTCACTTGCAAGGAGCTGGAGGTGGAGATGGAGGGGTATGCCAAGGGGAAGTGGCCCGGTCTGAGGATAAAGGAGGTCCCTGTGTTTTATTTCCCGTGGGCCGTCTTCCCGGTGAAGAAGAAACGACAGAGCGGCTTCCTCTTTCCCTCCTTTGCCACCTCCAGCAGGTACGGTCCCCAGATCACCATCCCCTATTACTGGGTGATCGCCCCCAATCAGGATGCCACCTTCTTCCTCACCCGCCACGGTGACTCCCGGGGCAGGGGGTTCAAGGGGGGGATAGAGTATCGCTACGCCCTGAGCACTAAGGCCCAGGGCCAGATAAGGACCTTCCACCTCTACGATGAGATCGAGGAGAGGCACAGGTGGTCCCTCTTCTTCGATCATCGCCACCTTTTCCCCAAAGGCTGCGAGTTCTTCGCCGATATCAACTGGGTCAGCGACAAGGACTATCCCGTGGACTTCGATGAGGATCTGCCGGAGGAGGCATTGATTGACGTCCGTTCCCGAAATTATCTGAAATCTACTCTGTATTTCGCCAAAAAGTGGCCCTGGGGTGAGCTCTCCTCCGAGGCCGACTACTTTCGTGACCTCACCGTTGCGGACAACGATGGGACACTTCAGCGCCTCCCCGACCTCTTCTTCCACCTCTACAAGCGCCCCCTGGGGAAAACACCCCTATTTTATCAATTCGATGCCGAGGGGACCCATTTCTGGCGTGAGGAGGGGATAAGGGGGGGGAGGATAGACCTTTACCCCAGGGTCTTTCTTCCCCTCAGGCCCTTTGACGTTTTGAGGTTTGAGCCATGGGCCGCCTTCCGCTCCACCTTCTATTTCCCCGATAACGACCCGGAGGAGAAGGTGGAGGACCCCACCGAAAGGGTGCTCTATGAGCTGGGGGTATCCCTTTCGACGACCATCGCCCGGGTCTTTCCCCTTCGAGGAGAGAAGCTTGTGGCCCTCCGCCATACGATAGAGCCTGAACTCATTTACCACTACCTCCCTGAGGTGGACCAGGAGGAGAACCCCTACTTCGACAGCCTGGACAGGCTCGAGCACGAAAGTCTCCTCACCTTCCGCCTCACCCAGCGCTTGCTGGGGAAGGTGCAACGGGAGGGCGAGTCCTCTTGCCGGGAGTACCTCTGGTTCAGGGTGTCGCAGGGTTATGATTTTTACCCCGGCCTCGATTTTGAGGAGCGCCTCAAGCCCTTGGAGGTCGAGATCAAGGCTCATCCTCTCTCATGGCTCTCAGGGAGCCTGGACTTTGAATACGACTACCACCGGGGGGCCTTCGACGCCTTCGGGGCTGCTCTGACCATCACGGACCGGCGCGGGGATTCCTTAAGCGCTGAGTACCGCTTCCAAAGGGACGAACTTGAGGAGGTGAACGTATCGAGCAAGCTCCACATAATAGATCCCCTTGATCTTTCCTTCTCCTACCGATACAATCTTTTGGACGATACGAGGATAGAGACGGTTTACGGAATCCACTGGACTCATCAGTGCTGGGAGGTGGGGCTTAAGGTATACGATATAAACCGGTCTCCGGATGGGCTGAGGGACAAGGAGATAAAGGTGATGGTGGAGATAACGCTGAAGGGTATCGGCACATGGAAGATCCGTTAGGAGGGAGGAGATGAAAGGGGTGATCCTTGCAGGAGGGCTGGGAACCAGGCTCTATCCCCTGACCAAGATTACCAACAAGCACCTCTTGCCCGTTTACGATAAGCCGATGATCTATTATCCCCTGCAAACCCTGATAAACGCCGGGATAAGGGACATCCTCATTGTCACGGGAGGGAACAATGCAGGGGACTTCCTGCGTCTGCTGGGGAACGGGAGGGAATTTGGCCTTCAGCATCTCAACTATACCTATCAGGAGGGAGAGGGGGGGATTGCGGCGGCCCTGGCCTTGGCGGAGTACTTTGCCGAGGGGCAGAAGATATGCGTCATCCTGGGAGATAACGTGATCGAAAAGAACATAAAGAAGGCGGTGGAGGACTTCGAGCGGCAGGAGCGGGGGGCGAAGATCATGCTGAAGGAGGTACCCGATCCGGAACGGTTCGGGGTCCCCGTCTTCGAGGACGGGAAGCTGGTGAGGATAGAGGAGAAACCCAAGGTTCCCAAGTCCCGGTACGCGGTCACCGGCATATACATGTACGACTCGCAGGTCTTCGACATCATAAGGACCCTTAAGCCCTCGGAGCGGGGAGAGCTGGAGATAACCGACGTGAACAACACCTATATCGAACGGGGAGAGATGACATGGGAGGTCCTGGACGGATGGTGGACCGATGCCGGGACCTTCGACTCGCTGCTGAGGGCGAGCAACCTCGTGGCCCAAACCGGGGCGAACAAGATGGACTGAGGTGAGAGATGATAGAGGGGGTCAGAATAAAGCAGCTCAAGGTCATCCCCGATGAGAGGGGGAGGGTGATGGAGATCCTGAGGAGGGACGATGACCTCTTTGAGGGGTTCGGTCAGGTTTACATGACCACTACTTATCCCAACGTGGTGAAGGCGTGGCACTACCATAAGGTCCAGACCGATAACGTGGCGGTGGTGAAAGGGATGCTGAAGCTGGTTCTCTACGATGCCAGGGAAGGGTCTTCCACAAGGGGAGAGGTGAACGAGTTCTTCATTGGGGACTACAACCCGCTCCTGGTGCAGATCCCCCCGGGGGTCTATCACGGCTGGATGTGCATAAGCGAGGAGGAGGCGATCGTGATCAACATCCCCACGGAGCCCTACCGGAGGGAATCCCCGGACGAATACCGGATCCACCCCCACGATAACGATATACCCTACGATTGGGCGAGGAAGGATGGCTGAAGGGAAGACCCTCCTCGTTACGGGCGGCTGCGGGTTCATCGGTTCAAACTTTATCCGTTACATCCTGCGGAAATATCCCCACTATCGGGTAATAAACCTCGACAAGCTCACCTATGCGGGCAACCCCGAGAACCTCTCTGATCTCCAGGACGACCCCCGCTATACCTTCCTGAAGGGGGACATAGCCGAGAGGGAGCACGTGCGGGAGGCGATGGAGGGGGTGGACTGGGTCATCAACTTCGCCGCTGAATCCCATGTGGACCGAAGCATTGAGGACCCCTCGGTCTTCCTCCGGACCAACGTGATGGGTACCTATGTCCTCCTGGAAGAGGCGAAGGAGAGAGGGGTGGCCCTCTTCATGCAGATATCCACGGACGAGGTCTACGGTTCCCTGGGACCCACGGGCTACTTCACCGAGACCACCCCTCTTCACCCCAACAGCCCCTATGCTGCCAGCAAGGCCAGCGCCGATCTGCTGGTGAGGGCGTATTACAGGACCTATGGCCTTCCCACCATCATCACCCGTTGCTCCAACAATTACGGCCCTTATCAGTTCCCCGAGAAGCTGATCCCCCTGATGATAAGCAACGCCTTGGAGGGAAAGGAACTCCCTCTCTACGGTGACGGGATGAACGTGAGGGACTGGATCTATGTGGAGGATCACTGCCGGGCCCTTGACCTGATCCTTCATCAGGGGAGGGCAGGGGAGGTATACAACATAGGGGGAGGCTGCGAGAGGACGAATTTGGAGGTGGTGAGGACCATCCTCGACCTGCTGGGGAAACCCCATTCCCTGATCCGCTTCGTGAAGGACAGGCCCGGGCATGACAGAAGGTACGCTATGGATTTCTCCAAGCTCAGGGAGGAGTTGGGCTGGTCGCCTCAGGTCTCCTTCGAGGAGGGGATAAGGCTGACCATCGATTGGTATCTCTCTCACGAGGACTGGTGGCGAAAGGTGAAATCGGGAGAATACAGGCTTTATTACGAGAGGATGTACGGATACCGCCTGAAGGGATAGTTCTTCCCTTCTGCACATTTCCCGTAAAAGACCAAAGGGAAATTGTTGATAAGGAAAAAGATCTCTTAAGGAGGGGTGAAGATGAGGGTACCTCTTCTTGACCTGAAGAGAGTGAGGGCGAGGATAAAGGAGGAGCTCTTTGAGGAATGGTCGAGGGTGCTTGAGGATATGCAGCTCCTTGGCGGCAGGAACGTTAAGGCCTTTGAGGAGGAGATCGCCTCCTATCTTGGGGCCCGCTACGCCTTTGGGGTCGCCTCGGGTTCCGATGCCCTGCTTTTGGCCCTTTTGGCCTGCGGGGTAGGGCAGGGCGATGAGGTGATCCTTCACGCCAACGCCTTTGTGGCCGCTGCCGAGGCGATAAAGTGGGTGGGAGCTAAACCAGTGCTCGTGGACATGAAGGAAGAGGATTTCGGTCCTGACCCCGAGCAGGTTGAGGAGAGGATAACCGAGAGGACGAAGGCCCTCCTGATCGTCCACATGTACGGGCACCCGGTGACCATGGAGCCGATAATGGGGCTGAAGGAACGGTACGGGATCAAGTTGATCGAGGACTGCTCCCACGCCCACGGAGCAGAATACAGGGGAAGGAAGGTCGGGACCTTCGGGGACGTGGGCTGTTTCAGCTGTGGTGTGGTGAAGAACCTCGGGGCCTTCGGAGATGCGGGGTTCTGCGTCACCGATCATCCTGAGGTGGCGGAGAGGATCGACCTTTTGCGCGTCCACGGGCAGAAGGTGAAGAACCGGCACCTCTTTTATGGTTTTAACAGTCGCTTAGACGAACTTCAGGCAGTGGTCTTGAGGATAAGGTTAAGGTCCCTCGATGAGGAGAACAGGCGCCGTCGGAAGATAGCCCGGTTTTACTCGGAGGCCTTCTCCTTTATGGAGGAGGTTCTCCCTCCCCCTGACTCCGAGGAAAGGCTGAGCGTATATCACCGGTATGTGATCCGGGCGAAGGATCGGGACAGGCTCATCTCCTTCCTGGCGGAGAAGGGCGTGGGAACGGGGATCCATTACCCGCAGCCCTTACACCTGCAGGAGGCATGGGAGAGAGAGAGGTTTGAGCGATACCATCTGCCCAT
The DNA here is from genome assembly GCA_965552155.1 of uncultured bacterium. GTDB lineage: Bacteria > Desulfobacterota > B13-G15 > B13-G15 > B13-G15 > CAYRAR01. The sequence continues at coordinate 631 of CBEVRB010000066.1, read as the reverse complement.
CTCGGAGAGGGTATCTTCTCAGATACTTTCCCTGCCCATATACCCGGAGCTGACCGATGGAGAGGCGGAGTACGTGGCCGAGAAGGTGAAGGAGTTCTATCGAGGGGGTCCATAAGTTTCCTTTATCCCTTTAAAGTTGAAGCGAGACGGAGGGGTGTGATATCTTCGGGGAGGGATGAGGCCTGAGGTTTCGGTGGCCATACCCATGCACAACGAGGAAGGAAATGTGGAGCTCCTTTACCACGAGCTCAAGGAGGTGATGGAGGGGCTGAGGTTGAGGTACGAGATCATCTTCGTGAACGATGGTAGCACCGATGGGACGGGGGAGCTCCTCAAGGAGATAGCGAAGGGGGATGGGACCGTGAGGGTGGTGGAGCTTGACGGCAACTTCGGGGAGGCGGCCGCCCTTTCTGCCGGATATCAGTTCGCCCAAGGAGATTGGATCATCACCATGGACGGTGACGGGCAGAATGATCCCCGGGACATCTCCGCTCTTCTGGAGATGCTCAGGAAGGGATACAAGGCGGTAAGTGGCTGGCGCAGGAAGAGAAAGGAGGACTACCTCAGCCGGGTCCTGCCTTCCCGGGTAGTAAACTGGCTCATCGCCTTGGTGACCGGGGTAAAGATCCAC
>CBEVRB010000065.1:0-10177 GCA_965552155.1 uncultured bacterium | reverse complement strand
ACTCGATGAGAGGTCCTTCGAGGAGCAGGAGCTCCCCAAGGAGGTCTACAGGCAGTACCTCGGCGGTAAGGGGTTGGGGACCTACCTGTTGTTGAGAGAGAACCCTCCCGGGGTCGATCCTTTCTCCCCGCAGAACCGCCTCATCTTTGCCCTGGGACCGGTTACGGACAGCCGCATATGGGGCTCCTGCCGCTACGGGGTCTTCACCAAGTCCCCCCTCACGGGCTTTTACTCCGAATCCTACTCCGGGGGCAAGGCGGCGGAGCCTATGAGCAGGGCGGGCTATGATGCGGTGATCCTGGAGGGGAAGGCCTCGTCTCCCGTGCTCCTTGAGGTCTCAGATGAAGGGGTCCTCTTTCACGACGCCTCTGACCTCTGGGGCCTTGACACCTATGAAGCCGAAGAAAGGGCCTTGGAGCGGGTACAGGCCGAAGGGCGGAAGGCGGCCCTGGTGATCGGCCCTGCAGGGGAGCGGGCAGTGAGGTTCGCCGTGATCGGGAACGATCGGGGGAGACAGGCGGGTCGTACCGGTGTTGGGGCGGTGATGGGGTCAAAGCAGGTGAAGGGGATGGTCTTTCACGGGAAGAAGCAGAGGGAGTTCGCCGACCCCGAGGGGATAGAGGCCTTCTCCAAGGAGATCCTGGAGCGGGGGAAGGAGGATCCGGGGGCCCTTGCTTACAAGCAGTACGGTACGCCACAGCTTGTGGCCATCATGAACCGGGTGAAGGGGTTTCCATCCCGTTACTGGCATCAGGGGAGCGTGGAGGGGTGGGAGCGGATAAGCGCCGATGCCCTCCTGGAGGAATGTCACGCGAAGCCCAAGGCCTGCCCCCGCTGTTTCATGGCCTGTGGCAAGGTATCCGAAATCACCGAGGGGAGGCACAAGGGCCTGAAGATCGAGGGTCCTGAGTACGAGACCATTTATGCCTTCGGGGGGCTCTGCCTGGTGGACGACATAAAGGAGATCGCCTACCTGAACGATATCTGCGACCGTTTGGGCCTGGACACCATCACCGCCGGGAACCTGGTGGCCTTCACCATCGAGGCGGTGAGGATGGGAAAGGTGAAGGAGGAGGTCGATTACGGAGATGTGGACGGGATCGCCTCCCTCCTGCAGAAGATGGCCCGCCGGGAGGGGGTAGGGGAGATCCTGGCACGGGGGATAGTCCATGCGGCCAGGGAATGGGGCCTGGAGGATATCGCCATCCACGTCAAAGGGATGGAACCAGCGGGCTATGACCCCCGAGTGCTCAAGGGGATGGCCCTCGCCTACGCCACCTCCGATCGGGGGGCCTGCCACCTGAGGACTACCTTCTACAAGCCCGAGCTCGCCGGGATAATAGATCCCGAGCAGATAGAGGGGAAGGCCGAACTCCTGGTGGAGTACGAGGACAGGTTAGCCCTCTTTGACTCCCTCATCATCTGCCGTTTTTACAGGGACATGTACCAGTGGGAGGAGCTATCCAGGATCGTGGAGGTGACTGTGGGCATCTCCCTCGGGAAGGAGGGACTCAGGGAGATCGCCTCAAGGATCATAGACAGTACCCGTCGCTTCAACCTCAGGGAGGGGTTGAGGAAGGCTGATGACTCCCTGCCCAGGAGGTTCCACCAGGAGCCCTTGCCTGAGACGGGCAAGGTGGTAACCGAGGAACAGTTCGAGAGGCTGCTCAGCGACTACTACCGGATCAGGGGATGGGACGAGGAAGGAAGGCCTCATGAGGGCGGCGATCCTGATCGTTGACATGGTAAAGGACAACCTGAGGGAAGAGTACCCCATCGCCAAGGAGGCAAAGGCCATAATACCCAGGATAAACCGGCTTCTCAGGGAAGGGAGGAAGAAGGGGATCCCCATCATCTTCGCCTGCGACTCCTTCCTGCCCGAGGACTTCATCTTTCGGGGGAAGATGAAACCCCACTCCCTGCGGGGCACCGAGGGGTCCCAGGTGATAGATGAAATAGAAAAGGGGCCGGGAGACGTTTACCTCCCGAAAAGGCGCTTCAGTGCTTTTTTTAAGACTGACCTGGATCAGACCCTGAGGACCTGGGGGGTCGATACGGTGGCCGTTGGGGGGATCACCACCAACGTGTGCGTGCTGATGACGGTAATGGATGCCCTCTGCCACGACTTCTATGCCGTGTGGCTTGAGGACTGCTGTGCGGCCCACAGGAGGGAGGTCCACGAGGCGACCCTGGACCTCTACCGGAAGTTTGCCCTCTGGCCCCTGCTGCGGATCATCCCCTCAGAGGAATTCCTCAAGGAGATTTGACTCGCCTGAGGAAGGCGACCGCCTCGATGTGAGAGGTCTGGGGAAAGAAATCAAAGGGGACCACCCGCTCAAGCTCATACCCCTCCGCCTTCAGGAACTTCAGGTCCCGGGCCAGGGTGGCGGGGTTGCAGGAGACATAGATGACCCTTTCGGGGGAGAGCCTGAGGGCGACCCCGAGTTCCCTTTTTGCCCCCTCCCGAGGGGGGTCGAGCAGGAGCAGTTCGTAGCGTTCCCCCTTTTTGAGTAGCCCCTCAAGCACCCCCAGGGCCTCCCCCTGCAGGAACCTCACGTTCTTAACTCCGTTGATCTGGGTGTTATAGTTGGCGTTCTTCACCGCTAAGGGGTCCCTCTCCACCCCGATCCAGCTGCTCACTAAGGGGGCCAGGGGGAGGGATAGGTTACCCATCCCGGAGAAGAGTTCCAGGACCCGTCCCACCCCTCCTGAAAGCGCCTGACGAAGCAGGGCGATGAGCCGCTCGTTCTGCTCGGCGTTGGCCTGAAAGAAGACCCCTGGGTAGCAGAGGAGCTCCACCCCATGGGGTCTGAGGACGATGGCTGAGGCCGTCCGCCCCTTCCCCAGGAGGGAGTGGGGGTAAACCAGGGCCCGATGCTTTATGAGGACATCCTTGAGGGGGAGCTCCTCGGCATCGAGCTCTTCGGCCATCTTCCGGATCCGCTTCCGGTCATGGTGTACGAGGGAGTGGATGATCAGGTGTCCCTTCCCCTCGTAAGGGCTTGCGGCCACCTCCAGGCGCCTTATGGCCCGGGTGAGGTTGAGGTGGCGCTCGAGAGCTTCTCTGAGCCGCTCTAAGATCCCCGATGCCACCTGATGGAGGGCAGGGCAGGTCCTTATTTCCACTACCTCCCCTGTCCCCCGCCGGTGAAATCCGACCCTCAGGCGGTCGGTGACCGTGACCGCCATCTCGGCTCTGAGCCTCCATCCGAGGGGACTCTTGGCGGCGATCATCCGTTCCACCGCCTCTGGGCCTATCCCTCCGATCCTCTGAAGCTCCTCCTTCAGGATCTCCTCCTTGAAGCGGGGTTGAAGCTCATAGCTTATGTGTTGGTAGTCGCATCCACCGCAATCCCTGAAGTGAGGGCAAGGGGGGTCGGTGCGCCCCTCAGAGGGCTTCAGTACTTCAAGGAGGGAGGCCAGGAGGTAATCCCTCCTCTCCCCCTCTATTCGCACCTCCACCTCCTCTTCGGGAAGCACGTAAGGGACGAGGACCACCCGACCGTCTATCCTCCCCAGCCCCCATCCTCCGTAAACGAGCTTCTCTATCCTGACCCTTACCTTAGAGGTCATGGCCCTTTCCCCTGGCGACCCTCACCCTCTTGGGGTGGAGCACCTGGAGGAGGTCTTGGGGGGAGAGCTCCACCATCAGCCCCCTTCTGCCCGCATTGATGAAGATCCTGGGAAGCTCGAGGATGCTTTCCTCCACATATACGGGGAGGACCTTCCTGGTCCCGAAGGGGGAGATGCCCCCAATGAGGTAGCCCGTATGTCGCTGGGCTACCTCTGGATCACAGGGGGTCACCCTCTTTGCCCCGATCGCCCTGGCCAGTGCCTTGGTGGAGACTTCCCTGTCCCCGTGCATCAGGACGATCAGGGGGTTACCCTCCTCGTCCTCCATTACCAGGGTCTTGATCACCAGATGCTCCTCCACGCCCAGCTCCTTGGCGGCATGAGGGGCTCCTCCCTTCTCCTTGAAGTCATAGGGACGCAGCCGGAAGCTGACCCCCCTCTCTTTTAGGAGCCGCAAAGCAGGTGTGGAGGCGATCTCCCTGTCTCGAGTCCCCATAAAATTCCCTTCCTCCCGCTAATTATATTAGTCCACCCCTCTCTTCTCCATTCCTTCTCGTCCCTCTTCGTCCTCTTTTGCTGGGCTCGGGCCTTGAGGGAGAAAAAAGATAACTGCCGGCTATCCTCCCTCTCCCAGTATCCGCTGGATGAGTTCCTCTCTCTGCATGGAGGGGCCCTCCTCAGGTCTTTCAATTAGCAGCTGCTCCTGTCCCGATACTTCCAGGAACTTGAGGACCTGGGGGTCGTCCAGGAACCTGGAGAGCCTGCAGAAGGTCGTTATGCCTCCGCGGTACCCCTCATGGGACATGGTGAGGAATAGCTCCCGCTTCGCCCTGGTTATCGCCACGTAAAGGAGCCTCCGTTCTTCCTCGATATCTTCCTCGGAGAGATGGCTGTATGAGATGGGGAGATGGCCTTCGGCCACCCCCATGATGAAGACCACCTCCCATTCAAGCCCCTTGGCCGAGTGGATGGTGGAGAGGACGAGGGGGCGGACATCCAGGTGCAGGTCCTGGCGTTCCTCGACGCTCTGCTCTGCGGGCTCTATTGCCACCAGGTCCAGGAGGAAGGTCTCCACCGAGCGATAACTCCGCGCTATCTGCCTGAGGGAGTCTATATCTCCTGCCCTCCTCTGGTAGTCGTCGTACTTATCCCGGAGGATGGGGAGATAATAATCTATCAGGGTCGAGACCACCTCGGGAAAGGTCACATTTGGGGCGGTCGCCCTCTCCAGGGCCGCGTAAAGCTGCTGATTCCCGGGCCGCTTCTCGGGTTCTCCCTCATGGCCGCAAGGGCAGGGCGCCACTCTCCCGTTCGGAGGATCTCTGAGATCATCCTCTCAGCGGTCCTGGGCCCTATGCCGTCGATGAGCATCAGGACACGGTGCCAGGCGAGCTCGTCCAGGGGATTGGCGACGACCTTCACGTGGGAGACCAGGTCCTTTATGTGGGCGGTCTCGATGAACTTGAGGCCGCCGTAAGTCCTGTAGGGTATGCCTCGTCTGGTGAGGGAGATCTCCAGGGGCCTGACGATGTACATGCTTCGGAACAGGACCCCGATGTGATGTAGTGGCACCCCTTCATCCCACAGTTCCTTCACCTTCTCCGCGATCCACTCGGCCTCCCCTTCCGGATCCTTGAAGAAGAGGAGGGCAGGCCTCACGCTTCCTTCCCTCTGGGCCTTCAGGACCTTGGTGTATTTGTGCTTTGCCCCCTCCATTACGGCATTGGCCAGATCGAGGATCGGCTGGGTGCTCCGGTAATTCTGCTCCAGCTTTATCACCTTCGCCTCGGGGAAGACCTCGAGGAATTCGAACATGTTCTGATACCTTGCCCCTCGAAAGGCGTAAATACTCTGAGCGTCATCACCCACCGCCATCACGTTCCTGTTCTCCTTCGCCAGGAGATAGACGATCTGAGCCTGGATCTGGTTCGTGTCCTGATATTCATCGACCATGATATATCGATACCGTGAGGAGAGGACCCTCCTCACCCGGTCGTCCTCGAGCAGGATCTTCAGATAGATCAGGAGATCGTCGTAATCGAGGAGGTTGTGTTCGACCTTATATCTCACGTACTCCTCGCGCAGCTTCTCGATCTCCTCGCTCCAGTGCAGGAAGTGGGGGTAATCCCTCAGGAGGACCTCCCCTATCGATTCTCCCCTGTTGAAGGAGGCGCTGATTACGGCCTTAAGCGTCCGCTTGGAGGGGAACCTCCTTTTCCTCCTGGTGAAGCCCAGCTTTACGGCTAAGCGGTGAAGCTGTTCTTCGCTGTCGGCCTCATCGAGGAAGGAAAGGGGGCGTTTGAACCCGAGGAGGTCTGCAAATTCGGTGATGACGGAGAACCCGAAGCTGTGGAAGGTTCCCCCTACCACCTCCTCACAGAGCCGGTTATGCCTTGAGGCCCTGGAGAGCATCTCCCTGGCCGCCCTCCTTGTGAAGGTGAGCAGGAGGATCGAACGGGGGTGGATTTCCCTTGAGACCAGATAGAGGACCCGGTATTCGATGACGCGGGTCTTGCCCGTACCCGCACCCGCTACGACGAGCAGGGGGCCGTCGAGTGTGGTCGCCGCAAGGTACTGGGAGGGGTTGAGCTCTGTGCGAAGAAGTTTTTCAATTTGCACATCTTCAGTTTAATTTAAAAGCGTTTCCGCAGTCAAACCCTGCATTCCTACTATCGGCGCCTGAAGGAACGGCCCCCGAAGATCAAAGGAGCCAGCGGATCCCCCTGACAAAGAGGATCATTAGGCCTGAAGGGATCCAGATCCAAAGGAGCTCGCTCCTTATCACCATCAGACCCCATCGGCTGAAGAACCCCTCAAGCCCAATGGGGGAGACGACGAGAGGCCTCCAGGGGAAGAAATATCGGGTGTTGTTAAAGGGGGAGAGGAGGGCCACTCCCAATCCACCATCAGTAAGGGCGTCGAGCAGGCCATGGCTCGCTGAAAGGGAGAAGAAGTAGAGCAGGTAATACCACCACCCCGAAGAGAAGGGGGTGGCCTCCCTGAAGAAGAGGGTTACCACCAGGAGGCTCATGAGGAAGGCGAAGGAGAGGGAGTGGAAGAATCCCCTGTGGCCGAAAAAGTGACCATAGGGTATGCCGAAGGCAAAGCCGAGCACGTCGACATCAGGCATGATGGAACATATGACCGAGAGGGTGAAGAGCTTCCCGGGAGGGTTTTGTGGGGCGAAGGAGGCCCCTGCTGCCAGGGCGACGACCGCATGGGAGATGGCCGATGGCATCCTACCTTCTAATCCCCTGATCTCCTGAAGATCACCACGCTGTTGTTTACCGGAGGAGAGGGGGGGATGCGCACCACCTCCTCGAGGGCGGAGGGTACCCTGAAGGGAGCGGTCTCGTAAAGGATCGCTCGCAGGCCCTCCTCATAGAGACGGCAGGAGATGAAGGCCCCCCTCGGGATAGAGGAGGCGAGCAGATCGAAGATCTCCTGCTTTGGCTCGGCCAGGGCGGCGATAACAACCAGCTTATAGTTCCCGAGGGAAGGCAGCAGCTTATGATCTCCTGCCGCAACCTCTATCTCCCGCGAAAGGCCGAGTTTCTCGAGGACCCTCTGTGCTAAGGAAGCCCATCCTCTATCCCGCTCTATCCCCAACTCCTTGACGCCAAAGGTCCTGGCCATGACTATCAGGGTGATGGGCAGAGGGCCGCAGCCGAGCATGACGACCCGCTCTCCCCTCTCTAACCCCGCTGCTTTCCCCTCCGTTTCGACCAGGGTCAAGTAATTCCTGTAGAACCTGAATCCCCTCAGGGTCTCCCAGGGGTCAGCAGATGCGAGGATCTCCTCACATGCTTCCCTTTCAAGCCTCAGATTGTAACACGTCCTCAACCTGGAGATCCTCCGCAGGGGCTCCCTCAAGGAGGGGTCCCTGAGGAAGGACCCCATCTCTCCCTCCTTTACCTCTTGTTGGGCGAGACGGCCGATCTCCTCGAAGAGGGAGCCGACCAGCTCCTTGGGGCCATACATGACCTCCTGCTCCCCCAGCCCTGATATGAGGGAATCGATCTCAAGGAGTCTCTCTTTGACCTCCTGCAGTTTCATCCCCTGCGGTCACAAAGACGAGGGTGTTGTTCACCCTCCCCTCAGGCCTTATCTCCTTTATCTTTCTGAACCCTTTGAGGTCTTCCTCCTCCCTTACCGGCTCGTAGAGGATGGCCCTCATGCCGGTGTAGGTCCTGTAGCAGATGGGCAGGGAGGTCCTCGATGGATCAGACTTATAGATCCTGAGGAGTTCCCGGAATATCCTCGCCTTTGGCTCCGCGAGGGCCGCCACGAGGAGGGCATCCCATCGGTACTTCATGAGGGAGGTTTCATCTCCCCACACCACCCTTATCATCTCCTGCAATCCCACCTTCGCTATCACTTCCTTTGAGAGCCTCACCGCTTCGGGGTCGCTATCAAAGCCTACCCCCCTTATCCCAAGGCGTGCCGCCAGGAGCAGGGTGAAGGGGACGGGTCCTGAGCCGAGGAAGGCCAAGCTCATCCCCTCATGGGTGGGGATCTCCCTGAGATAGGCCTCCACCAGTGCCTCGTACCTCGGGAAGAGGGGGAAGGCTTCGATTTCTCCCCACGGGTTCTGGGAGGTGCAGATCTTTTTGGCCAACTGGCGTTCGCTCAGGATGAGAAACGCCTTGTAATACTCCCTGATCGGGGGCAGATGGGGCTTTATCTCCGGATCCTCAAGGATCATCTGGGCCAGTCTGTCCCCGATGGGCAGATGGGCGATGTCGTCGAGGAGCTGATAATGACCGAGGAGCTCGTCGATGCCGAGGTCCTCCAGGCGATGGAGGGGAAGCCCCTTGATCCCCTCGTAAAAACGGAGGATGTGGGGTTTCAGGATCCTGAGGCTCCTCTCACAGTCAAGGCAGCACCCCTCAAATTCCTCCACCCTTACTCCTGGCCGAAGGTCCATCGGCCCTCCTCCTTGACGTCCCTCCTGAGCCCTTCAGCCCATCACGGGCAGACCTGAGAAGAGCCGGAGGGCCTCGGAGAGGTGCCTCCGGGCGGCCAGGATGAAGTCGTCACGGTAAAGGGGTTCAAACCTCTCACAGACCTCGCTGTAACGAAGGTCGCTTGCCCCGGCCAGGTTCCGTAACCGTTGCTTCCTCTCATCGTAGGATTCGATCTTGAAGGCCTCCCGGAGGTCCTTTTTGAGGCCCTGCCACACGGAAGCGGGAATTTGGGGGTTGAAGAACCGCACGAGGAATTGGAAGGTAGCCCTGGCCGCAGCCATCGTCCGTTCCTTGTTGTCTATCCTCCTCCCATCCCGTGGGTCAGTCCATTCGTAGTTGACCACATCGGGGATCACCCTGAGCTCCGCATGGCCCACGTTGGGCAGGGCGCTCTCTATGTAGTACCAGGGAAAGCAGGAGTTGACCTCCTCCTGCCATCCGGAGAAGCCCTCATGGCTGAAAGTGTCCTGCAGGCCGTGAAGGGCTATGCCAAGCTGCAGGAGGTCCCCTGCCTTCCAGGCCGCCATGACCAATTTACGGGCCCGGATGCAGTTTCTGGTGGTGACCCAGGGGTGCTCCGGATCCTCTCCCGGGATGAAGTGAAAGGGGACAAGTACCGAGAGCTGGATCTGCCTGTCGCTCCAGTTCCCCAGGATGGCCGACTGGGTCTGGATGCCGTAGAGGTCCGCCTCGGTGAGGTCATCGGTGTACTGATCCGCCCAGGCGATCTTTTCGGCCTCCTCGTCTTCGACGCCCACCTTAACGGCGAGCAAATAGGTGAGGTAAAAATGGACATCCTTCTGCATCGCTCACTCCTTTCATTGAAATTTGAAGGGGAGCTTATTTTTCTGAGGGTAAAAGCTATGAAGTTGCGGGAGCAAGATAGTTCAGAAGGGTTTTTCCCCCAATTCAGGGGTTTCTTTGGCCCTCTCGTAGAGCAACTGCACGAAGTTCGGCAGGCAAAAGGCCGCCCGATGGACCTCAGGGTTATAGTACTTGAGCTCTCCGGGGGGCCGCCAGCTCCCGGGGGATACCTCCTTGCGGAAGTGGCGCTCAGAGCTTGAGGCGAATCCCAGGCTCCAGTGACCGCTCACGTAGAAGGGAACGGGGACGAGCACTGGGCTCACGTGTTCGAAGACCTCGACCATGTTGTGGAAGGCCTTCACGAAGATGTCAGGAGTGAAGAAGGGCGATGCCATCTGCTGGATCATCACCCCTTCTTCTCCCAAGACCTTTCGGCAGCCTTTGTAGAAATCCACGCTTATGAGGAGCTCGGCCACGCCGAAGGGATCGGTGGAATCGACGATGATCACGTCGAAGCTCTCATCGGTTTCCTGGACGAACTTTACCCCGTCTTCTATCCTCACCTCCACCCGGGGGTCATCGAGGCTTCGGGCAAGCTGGGGGAAGTGCTCCCGGCAGACCTTTATCACCTCCTCGTCTATCTCCACGAGCATCACCCTTTCCACCTGCGGATACTTGAGCACCTCCCTGACCACCCCGCCATCTCCTCCGCCGATCACCAGGACCCGGTGGGCCTGGGAGTGGGCGGCCATCGGCACATGGGCCATCATCTCGTGGTAGATGAACTCCGAGTCCTCGGTGAGCATCATATAATAGTCTATCAGGAGGATCTT
>CBEVRB010000064.1:0-10206 GCA_965552155.1 uncultured bacterium | reverse complement strand
AAGGAGGAGCCCCCGCGGCTTGACCGTCTGGGAAGCGCCTCGTGGCGAAGGGCAAAGCGGAGGGCAAAGCGGGCCGCTGAGGAGATAGCCCGGGAATTGATCGAGATATATGCGGCGAGGAAGGCCTTCGAGGGCTTCGCCTTCAGCCCCAGGGACGCCTACTACCAGGAATTCGAGGCCACCTTCCCTTACGAGGAGACCCCGGACCAGTGGCAGGCGATCGAGGACGTGATGAGGGACATGGAGTCTCCCCGGCCCATGGATCGCCTGATCTGCGGAGATGTGGGCTTCGGGAAGACGGAGGTGGCGATCCGGGCGGCCTTCAAGGCGGTGATGGATGGTAAGCAGGTCGCGCTCCTCGTGCCCACCACAGTGCTCGCTCAGCAACACTACCAGACCTTCTCGGCCCGCTTTCAGGGTTACCCCATCGTGGTGGAGATGTTGAGCCGCTTCCGCTCCCCCAGAAGGCAGAGGGAGATCCTCGAGGGGCTGAGGGAGGGAAAGGTGGACGTGGTCATCGGGACCCATCGCCTCCTGCAAAAGGACGTCCGCTTCCGCGACCTGGGACTCCTGATAATAGATGAGGAACAGCGCTTCGGCGTGGCCCACAAGGAGAGGCTCAAGGAGCTGAAGAAGACCGTGGACTGCCTGACCCTGACCGCTACCCCCATCCCCCGCACCCTCCAGATGTCCCTGGTGGGGATAAGGGAGATGAGCCTCATCTCCACCCCTCCTCCTGCCCGTCAGACCATCTCCACCCGCGTCCTCCCCTTTGATCCCCGGATCGTGAGGGAGGCGATCATCAAGGAGGTCCGAAGGGGAGGACAGGTCTTCTTCGTCCACAACCGGGTCAAGGAGATCGAGGAGGTCGCCCGAAGGCTCCAGGAGCTGGTCCCCGAGGTGAGGATAGGGATTGCCCATGGCCAGATGAGGGAAAGGGAGCTGGAGCGGGTGATGCTCCGCTTCGTCAGAGGAGAGATAGACCTCCTGGTCTGCACCAGCATCATAGAGTCGGGCCTCGACATCCCCAATGCCAACACCATCATCATCAACCGTGCGGATCGCTTCGGCCTGGCCGACCTGTACCAGTTGAGGGGGCGGGTGGGGCGTTCGGCCAAGAAGGCCTACGCCTATCTCCTGGTGCCGCCCCGGAAGGAGCTGACGGCCTCCTCCGCAAAGAGGCTCCGGGCCATCCAGGAGCTGAGCGAACTCGGCTCAGGCTTCCGCCTCGCCTTGAGGGACCTGGAGATAAGGGGGGCCGGTAACCTCCTGGGACACCGCCAATCAGGACACATCGCCGAGGTGGGCCTGGAGCTCTACAATGCCCTACTGGAGGAGGCCATAAGGGAGCTCAAGGGGGAGGAGGTCCCCAAAAAGGTCACCCCCGAGATCCACATCCCCATCGAGGCCTACATCCCTGAGGAGTACGTGGAAGAGGAGACCCAGCGTCTGGGCCTATACAAGAGACTCTCCTTAGTAGAGGGCGAGGAGGAACTGGAGGAGCTGAAGGAGGAGATAAGGGACAGGTTTGGCCCTCCCCCAGCAGAGGTGAGAAACCTCTTTGAGGTCATCGAGCTGAAGATCTGGCTCCAGAGGTATCGGGTCCAGCGTCTCGAGATAAAGGCCGGGGAGCTTCGCCTCCTCCTCTCCGATGGGAGAGTAGACCCTGAACGACTGGTGAGGGCGGTGGAGGAGTCTAAGGGGAAGGCCCGGCTCACCCCCTCCGGGGAGCTGATCCTGGAAGTCGGCGGGATGGGATGGAGGAAGTCGATCGAGGAGGCCAAAACCTTTTTGCAGCGCTTAAGCTGAGGTGTATAATGGGACAAAGGAGGAGAGGATGAGGTTCAATCGATGGGTAATAGGGGCTTTTGTAGTCCTCTCATTTTTTCTATCTTCCTGTAAAAAGACCCCTTCCGGACCAAAGGGTGAGGAACTGGTGAGGGTGGGGGACAGGGTTATCACCCGGGAGCAATTCCATCGGGAGATGGACCAGCTACCCCAGTTCCTCAAACCCCTCCTCCTCGAAGAGGGAAAGAAAAGGGAGTTCCTGAACAATCTCATAGACAGGGAGCTGCTGCTCCTTGAGGCCTCAAAGAGGGGTTTGGACAAGGACGAGGAGATCCTCAACAAGGTGGAGAGGTTCAAGAAGGGGCTCATCATCGAGGCCCTCCTCCAGGACCTCTTCAGGGGAAAAGACGAGGTGAAAGAGGAGGAAATCGAGGAGTACTACCGGGAGCACAAAAAGGACTTCTTCGTGGGCGAGAGAATAAGGGTGAGACATATAGTGGTCAGGACCCTTGAGGAGGCCAGGGAGATAAAGCGCCGCCTCGAGGAGGGGGAGGATTTTGTGACCTTGGCGAAGAAATACTCCATCAGCCCTGCGGCGAGAAAGGGCGGAGACCTGGGCTACATAGAGAGGGGAAAGGTGGGAAAGGAGTTCGAGAAGGCCGCCTTCGCCCTCAAGAATCCGGGGGACATAAGCGATATAGTTAAAACCAGCTTCGGCTATCATATAATCCGCCTCGAGGACAGAAAGGAACCTCATCAGAAGACCCTGGATGAGGCCAGGGAAGAGATAAGGAAGATACTGCGGGAGAAGAAGAGGGAAAGGATCCTTAAGGATTATCTGGCGAAGCTCAGGGAGAAGTACAGGGTCGTGATCAATGAATCGCTGCTGGAGAAGGAGCTGAAGAAGTGAAGAAGGTCCTTTTGACCCTTCCCCTTTTCCTATTTTTCGCCTGCCAGCAGAGCTTACCCCCTGAGTTTGTGGCGAGGGTCAACGACGAGTACATAAAGAGGGAAGAACTGGCGAAGGAGATAGCCCTGGTGTTTGAGGGAGAAAGCCCGGATCTCTCCGGAGAGAGCTGGATGGCATTGAAGAAGTCCCTCCTCGAGGGATTGATCGAGCGCAAAATCATCCTCGAGGCCGCCAAGGAGATGGGCATAGAGGAAGGGGAAGAGTGGAAGCAAAGCCTCTCCCTCCTGAAGGAGGGATATGGGGAGCAGGAGTGGCAGGAAATGGTCAGGCGATACGGAGGGGAGGAGGAGTGGCAGAAGGGGCTGAAGGAGGCCTTCATCAGGGGAAAGGTGATGGATGCCGTCTGCGGGGGGATCCAGGTGGGGGAGGAGGAGTTGAAGAGATATTATGATGAGCACAAGGAGGACTTTCGGGTACCTGAAAGGGTGAGGGTGCGCCAGATAGTGGTCCAGGATTACAGGAAGGCCATGAAGATCCACAAGCTCCTGCGGAGGAAGAAGGCCTCCTTCGAGGATCTCGCCCGACGTTACTCCATAGCCCCTGAGGGCAAGGAAGGTGGGGACCTGGGTTTCTTCTGCAGGGAGGAGATGCCTCAGGAATTCGAGGCCGCCTTCGGCCTCAAAGTGGGACAGATAAGCCGGGTGATCCAGAGCCCCTACGGTTATCACATATTCAAGGTGGAGGAGAAGAAGAAGGCGACCCAGCTGGAGTTCCCCCAGGTGAAGGAGATGATAAGGGATTGGATCCTACAGGAAAAAAGGGAAGAGTGTTTTCAGAAATGGCTGAAGGAAAGGAAGGAGAAGGCACACATCGAGATAAACGAGGAGGCACTGGAGGAGATAGGATGAGAAAGGCAGTACTTATATCGGCCATCTTGATCCTTCTTCCGTTGAGCGCCCCCCAGGCAAGGGTCCTGGAGCGGGTGGCCGGCGTCATAGAGGGAAAGGTCTATACCCTGGGAGACCTGGAGGAGGCCGCCTCCCGGTTCGGCCTCCGCAGGCCAAAGGGCGAGAACCCCCTCGATGAGATGGTGAAGCTCGAACGGTTCTACAAGGAGGTGATGGACAGGATCGTGGAGGAGAAGGTGCTGGAGAGGACCCTTCAGAGGATAGGGAAGGACGTGAAGGACGAAGAGGTGGAGAAGTGGATCGAGGGGCTCAAGAAGAAGCACAAGGTGAGCGATAAGACCTTCGTGAGGGAACTTCATGCCCAGGGGTTCACCCTCGAGGGCTACAGGGCCTACATAAAAAACCAGATGAGGAAGGCACGGGTGATAGATTTCTTCATCCGGCCGAAGATCTCCCCGGACGAGGAGGCCTTACTTTCCTACTACCGGACCCATATCGACCGCTACACCCTCGCCCCGAAGGTCAGGCTCAGTCACATCTTCATCTCCCTCCCTGCGGATGCGGACTCCAAGGAGAGGGAGATAGCCGAGGGGAAGATAGAGAAGGCCCTGGAGGCCCTGAGGATGGGAAGGCCCTTCTCCGAGGTGGCGACCCTTTACTCCCAAGACCCCTCGGCAAAGTATGGAGGGGACCTCGGCTATTTGGAGGAAAAGGAGATCGACGAGAGTCTGAGGGAGGTCATAAGGAACCTGGAGGTGGGGGAGGTAAGCCCCATAATCCGGACATCCCGCGGTCTTCACTTGCTCATGGTCACCGACAGGAGGGGAGGTAAACCCCTCCCCTTCGAGAAGGTGAGGAGCAGGGTCATGGAGGGCTATTACAGGGAAGAGATCAGCAAGAGATACGCGGAGTGGCTGAAGAAGGCGACAGAAAAGCTCGACATAGAGGTGCGGCTCTGAATGGGACTGCCCATTGTGGCCATAACGATGGGGGACCCTGCTGGGGTGGGGCCGGAGGTTCTCCTGAAGGCCCTTCCTGAGGTGCTCTCTTTCTGTCGCCCCTTCATCATCGGGGACATAGAGGTGCTGAAGGAGGCAAAGAGGTTAACGGGCCTCCCCCTGCAGCTCGTCGAGGTGAGGGCACCGGACGAGGCGCAGGGCGAAAGGATCCCCGTCCTCTCCTTGACCCACCTTGTATCCTTCCCCCAAGGTCGTCCGACGGCAGAGGGGGGAGAGGCGGCCTACCGCTATATACTGAAGGCGGTGGAGCTCCTCAAGGAGGGGGTTGTGGAGGCGATGGTGACGGCTCCCATAAGCAAGGAGGCCCTTCACCTCGCCGGGCATCCCTACCCGGGCCACACCGAGCTCCTCGCCGAGCTATCGGGGAGAAAGGATTATGTGATGATGCTTGCCGGGGGACGCCTCAGGGTCGCCTTAGTCACCACCCACATGGCCTTACGGGAGGTCCCCTCCGCCCTGAGCGAGGAGGGGATCTACAAGACGTTGAGGATCACCCACCGTGCCCTAAGGGATTATTTCGGGATAGAGGCTCCCAGGCTCGTCGTATGTGCCCTCAACCCCCATGCGGGAGAAGGGGGGCTCTTTGGAGACGAGGAGGAGGTGATAAGGGCGGCTGTGAGGAGGGCGAGGGATGAGGGGGTGGAGACAGAAGGGCCCCTCCCCGCCGATAGCCTCTTCTTTTATGCCGCTCAGGGAAAGTGGGACGGGGTGGTGGCCATGTACCATGATCAGGGATTGATCCCCCTCAAGCTCCTTCACTTCAGGGACGGGGTGAACATCACCTTAGGACTTCCCTTTGTGCGCACCTCCGTGGATCACGGGACCGCTTATGAGATAGCGGGGAAGGGCGTCGCTGACCCGTCGAGCATGATATCCGCCATAAAGATGGCCGCCGAGATCATCCGACGAAGGAGGGAACGATGACTCAGTGGTATCTCTACCCTTTACTGGGCGCTGCAGTGGGAGTTGTGGCCAGCTTCTGCGGACTGGGTGGGGGATTCATCATGGTTCCCCTGCTCCTGCTTCTGGGTTTTGAGGCCCAGCGGGCAGTGGGAACGACCTTCGTGATGATAATGCTCGTTGCCCTCTCTGCCCTCTTTGCCCATACCCGCCTCGAGAACGTCGACTGGAGGATGGGGCTCCTTCTGGGAGTAGGAGGGGCAATAGGCGCTCAGCTGGGTCCTGCCCTGCTTGAGTTCGTCCCCACCAACATCTTCAAGAAGATCTTTGCGCTCCTTCTGATCCTCGTTTCCCTCAGACTTCTTTTAGGGAGATGAATTGACCCGCCCAAAGGAAGCCTGATATACTTGCCCCTCCATGAGTCCCGGGGCCATCTTCGTCACATCATTCGTGGTGGGACTCTCAGGGGCCCTCATGCCAGGGCCGGTCCTCACCGTGACGGTGAGCGGGGCCGCGAGGAAAGGTTTTAAGGCCGGCCCTCTTGTGGTCCTGGGTCACGGGATAGCCGAGGTGAGCCTGGTCGTCGCCCTCCTCTTCGGACTCGGGACACTGCTAAAAGAACGGCTCTTCTTCGGGTTCGTGGGGATAGCGGGAGGGGCGATCCTCCTGCTCATGGGGGTGGGACTGCTCAGGGAAAAGGGAAGATTCGAGCTCTCAGCGAAAGAAGGCACGATCGGGGGAAATATCCTCTGGGCCGGCCTCCTTGCCACGGTCTCCAACCCCTACTTTTTTCTCTGGTGGGCTACAGTGGGACTAACTTACATTATCATCGCCCAGAAGTACGGGTGGTTCGGACTTGGGCTCTTTTACTCGGGTCATATCCTTGCCGATATCGTCTGGTACTTTTCGGTAGCGGCCGCCCTTTCTGTGGGAAAGAGGCTGATCACGGCCAAAGGCTTCAGGATATTGAACGGCGCCTGCGGAGTCTTTCTCATCCTGCTGGGCACCTATTTTGGCTCGAGCGGGATCAGGTCCCTGATCATATGAGAGAAAGGAGTTAAACGGTTGATACTGAGAACCCTCGTGGTGGGACCCCTTCAGACCAACTGTTATCTGCTCGGCTGTGAGAGGACACGCCTCGCTGCGGTGATAGACCCCGGAGGGGATGCAGAGGTGATCATCTCCACCGTGGAAAGGGAGGACCTCAACGTCCTCTTCATCATCAACACCCATGGTCACTTCGACCATACGGCGGCCAACAAGCCCCTGAAGGAGGCAACCGGGGCGGAGCTGCTCATCCACAAGGCGGATGCCCCTTTCCTCGCCCGCCAGTCCCAGAGTGCCGCTTCGTGGGGGATATACATAGACGACTCCCCCCCTCCAGACAGATACATCGAAGAAGGGGACCTGATCGTCTTCGGTGACGTCACCCTGGAGGTGCTCCATACGCCTGGCCACTCCCCAGGAGGAGTATCGCTCTTTACCGACAAGGTAGTCTTCGTCGGCGATGCCCTTTTCGCCGGCTCCATCGGAAGGACCGACTTCCCCGGAGGGGACTACGATACCCTGATCCAGTCGGTCCGCTCCAAGATCTTCACCTTGGGAGATGACGTGACGGTGTACCCCGGTCACGGCCCTGCCACCACGGTGGGCAATGAAAAGAGATTTAATCCCTTCTTCACCGGCCGAGGGATGCCCTGGCTGTAAGGCTTACTGGTACCTTGAGAGGAGTTCTTCGTTGAGCTCTATTTTGACCTGTTCCCGTCTCTCCCTGAGCCAGGAGGAAAGGAGCTGTTTCCTCCACATCTCCTCGAGAAACCTTCTGTAATCCTCGTTTTTGTCCCCATATTCCTTTGGGGAAAGGGGCTTTACCTCCTTGAGATGAACCACATAAAGGACACCTTCCCCCTCTACCACCTCGTTGAGGAAGGGGTGCTGAGGGGTAAGGATCTGGACCTTCTGGGCCTCTTTGCCAAAAAGCCCCACTTTGGGGATGAAGCTCGAAGAACGGGGGAAGTAATCGGTCTCTTCCACCTTAAGCCCCCTCTCTTTGAGGAACTCCTCAAGGCCCCCTTCCCGCCACCTCTCCATCACCTGGAGGGCCACCTCCCGGGCCATCTCCCGGGCCTTCAACTCCTTATACCTCCGGGCCACCCTGTCCTTCACCTCCTCAAGGGGGGCGATGCGGGAAGGGACCTTCTCTAACAGCTGAAGGACGAAAAATTCCCCCCCATCCTCTATCACCGAGGAGATCTCCCCGGGGGAGAGGCTGAAGGCCTCCTGGACCAACTTCGGCCTCGCCCCTATTTCAGGGACCTCCTTGCCCCTGGAGAAGGGGGGAGGGGTGATGAGCTTCAGGCCGGCCTCCTCGGCGTACTTCGATAGATCTCCCCGCTTTTTGGCCTTGTAGGAGGAGTCGGCGGCCTCGAGGGCGGCCCGATCGGTGGCCTTCTCCCTGCGGAGCTGAGAGAGGATCTTGTCCCTCACCTCCTCCAGGGGAATCACCCTCTCCTCCTTTATGTCCTCCACCTTCAGGACATGGAAGCCAAAGCGGGTCCTCGCGATGCCCGCCTCCCCCCTCTTCAGAGAGAAGGCGACCCTGGCGAAGTCCGGATCGATGTCCTGCCTGAGGAGATAGCCCAGGTCCCCTCCCTTCTCCGCTGTGGGGTCCTTGGAGTACTCCTTGGCCAGTTTTGCGAAGTTCTCCCCCTTCCTGACCCGCTCAAGGAGCTCCTCCGCTTTCTTCCTCACCTCCTCCACCTTCTCCTCCCTGGCATCAGGGGGAAGGGGAAGGAGGATATGCCTCACCTTTACCTTTTTGGGGGAAAAGTACTGATCCCTGTTCTCCTCGTAATAGTTCTGGATCTCTTCATCGGAGACCTCAACCTCATCGAGGAAATCTGAAGGGCGAAAGCGCAAAAGCGTCACCTTAACCTTCTCCGGCACCCTGAACTCCTCGCGATGGGCGGAGTAGAAGTCCTCAAGATCCTTCTCCTCGAATTTGACCTCCTCTATAAACTTCTCGGGTGAGACCTTCACAAATTCCAGTCTTATCTTCTCCTCCCTTCTGGAGAAGATCGATCGAAGCTCCTCATCGGAGAGGTGAACCAGATTATCTCCCAGGATGGAGCGGATCCTGTCAACGAGCAGGGCCGTTTTTTCCCTCTCCTCATACTCCCCCGGCTCCATCCCCTGCTGCCTCAGGAGAAAAAGATAAAGGTCCCTGCTGAAACGCCCCTCCCGCTGAAAGGAGGGGTCCTTTAGGATAGCCCTCCCCACCTCCTCATCTCCCACGATTATCCCCCACCTTTCGGCCTCCTGCCTGAGGATGGAGGAATCTATCAGCGTGAAGAGGGCCTGGTTCTTTATCCCGAGGGACTGGATCTCCTTGAGGGTAAGGGACTTCCCCAGCATCCGCTCGTAGCGGAGGAGGAGGTCCCGGTAGAGCTTGTCGAACTCCCCTATGGCTATGTACTGGCCGGCCACGGTAGCGACCACCGTCTTCCTCTTGCTCTCTATTCGACCAACCCCCCAGAAGATGAAGACGACGATTATCAACCCCAGGAGGACCTTTATGCCCCAGGAGGCAGCATGGGTACGCATGTACTTGAGCATCTTTCCTCCCCTTTCAGACTGGTAAGGACTTTATAGGCTAAAGAGGGGCGAAAATCAACAGCCTCATCCTTCCAAAACCCTCTTTAAAAACCTCCCTGTATGGGAGCGGGGGTTTGAGGCCACCTCCTCCGGGCGCCCTGAGGCCACCACCTCCCCTCCCCCTTCCCCTCCTTCAGGGCCGAGGTCTATGATGTAATCCGCCGCTTTCAGGACGTCCAGATTGTGCTCCACCACGATCACCGATCCCCCTCGCTCTATCAGCCGCCCGAGGATCTCAAGAAGCCTCTCTATTTCTGAGGGATGGAGGCCTGCTGTGGGCTCATCGAGGATATAGAGGGTCCTGTCCCCCTTCTGACGGGCGAGCTCCCGGGAAAGCCGAAGCCTCTGGATCTCCCCCCCGGAGAGGGTGTGGAAGGGTTGGCCGAGCTTCAGGTAGCCGAGGCCCACCTCCTTGAGGACCTCGAGCTTATCCTTTATGGGAGGGATATGCCGGAAGAAGTGAAGGGCCTCCTCCACAGTCATATCCAGCACATCGGCGATGCTCTCCCCCCTGTATTTGACCTCCAGCACCTCTTCCTGGAACCTCTTTCCCCCGCAACGTTCGCAGACCACATAGGTGTCGGGTAAAAGCGCCAGTTCCACCTTCACCATCCCCTCCCCTTGACATACCTCACACCGCCCCTCCTTAGCGTTGAAGCTGAACCGGGAAGGTCCCCATCCCCTTACCCTCGCCTCGGGGAGCTGGGCGAAGAGGCCACGGATGTGGGAGAAGACCCCGGTGAAGGTCACGGGGTTGGAACGAGGGGTGCGAAAGATTGGGGCCTGCTCGAGGGCGATGACCCTGTCAACCTCTTCCCATCCCTCTATCTCCTCGAATTGTCCCGGGGGGATTGAAGAGCGATGAAGCCTCTGGGCAAGGGCCCGATACAGGGTGTCCATCACCAGGGTGCTCTTCCCGGATCCCGAGACACCGGTCACACAGCAGAGCACCCCAAGGGGGAACTCCACCGTTATCCCTTTCAGGTTGTGCTCCCTCGCCCCTGCAAGCCTGATACGTCCTTTTGAG
>CBEVRB010000063.1:0-10329 GCA_965552155.1 uncultured bacterium | reverse complement strand
TTACACCTCAAGGAGGGCACACGCTTTCATAGAATCACAGGAGGTTGACAGTGCCGAACTTCGGCCCGCCTTTACCCAAATCCATGTTTCAAGGTAAAATTTCTTGAGGATGGTCATTCATCCGCGGAAATACGACGTGATCGTGGTGGGGGGAGGCCATGCGGGGTGCGAGGCTGCCCTGGCGGCGGCGAGGCTCGGGTGTGAGACCCTTCTGCTGACCATAAACGTGGATACCATTGGGCTCATGTCCTGTAACCCTGCCGTGGGGGGACTGGCCAAGGGACAGCTGGTCAGGGAGATAGATGCCCTCGGTGGGGAGATGGCCCGATGCACCGATGCCACCGCCATCCAGTACCGGAGGCTCAATACCCGCAAGGGACCGGCAGTCCAGTCCACCCGGGCCCAGACCGACAGACAGGCCTATCGCCTGCGGATGAAGCAGATCGTGGAGTCACAGCCCCGTCTGTACGTGAAACAGGGGCTGGTGGAGAGGGTCCTGGCAAAGGAGGGAAGGGTTCAAGGGGTGGTCACCAACATCCAGGAGGTCTTCTACTCGAAGGCGGTGGTCCTCGCCCCGGGGACCTTCCTGAACGGTCTGATCCACATAGGCCTTACCCGTTTCCCTGCCGGAAGGATGGGAGAGCTCCCGGCAGAGGGGCTCTCCGACTCCCTGAGGGAACTGGGGTTTGAAGTGGGGAGGCTCAAGACCGGTACCACGCCCCGTCTCGATGGGAAGACCATAGATTTTTCGCGCCTTCAGCGCCAGGAGAGCGATCCCGAGGCAAGGCCCTTCTCCTACTCCACCCCAGGGCTTCCCTCAAAGCTTCTGTCCTGTTACATCACCTACACCAACTCCAGGACCCATGAGGTGATAAGGAGCGGACTCGATCGCTCTCCCCTCTACACCGGGGTGATCGTGGGGACAGGGGTCCGCTATTGCCCCTCGGTGGAGGACAAGGTGGTGAAGTTCCCGGAGAAGGAGCGCCACCAGGTCTTCCTTGAGCCCGAGGGGCTTCACACCCACGAGTACTATCCCAACGGTCTGGCCACGAGCCTCCCCATAGACATTCAGATAAAGATGTTGCGGACCATCGAGGGGCTGGAGAGGGTTGAGATCATGCGCCCCGGCTATGCCATCGAGTACGATTTCGTGAACCCCCAGCAACTGAAGCCCACCCTGGAGACCCAGCTCATCGAGGGGCTTTACCTGGCGGGGCAGATAAACGGTACCTCCGGCTATGAAGAGGCTGCCGCCCAGGGGATCATCGCAGGGATAAACGCGGCGCTCAAGGTGCTTGAGCGCGAACCCTTCACCCTCGATCGCTCCGAGGCCTATATCGGGGTGCTCATTGACGACCTGGTCACCAAGGGGACCAGAGAGCCCTACCGGATGTTCACCTCCAGGGCTGAATACAGGCTCCTTCTTCGGGAGGACAACGCCGACCTGCGATTGATGGAGAAGGGTTACAGGCTCGGCTTAGTGGACGAGGAGACCTACAGGAGGATGCTGAAGAAGAGGGAGATGATCTCAAGGGAGATAGAGAGGCTTGGAGAGATAAAGCTCAGGCCCACCCCTGGGGTGAACGATAAGCTCCGCTCCCTGGGCACTGCCCCCATCAGGAGCCCCATCACCCTCGAGGACCTCCTCCGCAGGCCAGAGGTCCGCTACGAGGACCTCAAGGTCTTTGACCCCGAGCCCAATAACCTCCCCCCTGAGGTGGTGGAGCAGATAGAGATAGAGGTGAAGTACGCCGGCTACATCAAGAAGCAGGAGGAGCTGGTGGAGAAGTTCAGGAAGATGGAGAGGATAAGGATCCCTGAGGGGATGGACTATAACCTCCCGGGCCTCTCCCGGGAGATAAAGGAGAAGCTCTCCAAGATCCGTCCCACCACCCTGGGGCAGGCGAGCCGTATCTCGGGGGTGACCCCTGCCGCCATCTCCATCCTGATGGTACAGCTCAAGAGGATGGGGGCGATATAGGATGGACCTCTCTGCCATATATTATGAGAGGGTGGCCGATGAGGCCCGTCGGTGGGGTGCCGATCTCTTCGGGGTGGCAGACCTGAGGGGGAGGAAGTGGAAGATCTTGGATCTCCCCCCGAACATCACCGAGGAGCTTCCCTTTGGCATCTCCATGGCGATAAAGCTCTCGGATGCGGTTATTGAGGAGATCGAGGATCATCCCACCCTTTCTTACTTCCACCATTACCGGCAGGCCAACTACATCCTCGACCAGATAGCCTTCAGGGTCGCCTCGGCGATAGAGCGGATGGGGGGGAGGGCCCTTCCCATCGCCGCCTCTCAGATTGTGGACTGGGAGAGGCAACAGGCCCACTTCAGCCACAAGGACCTGGCTCAGGCCGCGGGGCTTGGCTGGAGGGGGAGGAACAACCTGCTGGTGACCCCCCAGTACGGGGCGAGGGTGAGGCTGGTGAGTGTGCTTACCGACCTTCCCCTAAAGACCGACAAGCCCTACCGAGGGCCGGGATGCGGGGAGTGCCGGCGCTGCATCCCGGTATGCCCTGTGGGGGCGATAAAGGAGAAGGTGGAAGAGTTCGATCACCTCAAGTGCTTCGAGAAGCTGAAGGAGTTCAGGAAGAAATACAACATCGGGCAGTACATTTGCGGGATCTGTGTAAAGGCCTGCTACCCCAAAAAAGAGGAGGAAGTTGGCGAGATGTAAACTTCTCGAGGAGGGCTTCCCCCAGGGGAGCTGTACCACCTACACCTCATCGGGGAAAGGGCCTGCCTGTGAGATCACCCTTCGCTTCAGGGATGGGATCCCTGAGAGGCTCATCGTGAGCGCTCACCTTTCTCGTCCAGAACATTACTTCTCCATATATCAGTCTGGCTGCAACCTGAGCTGCCTCAAGTGCCACTCATGGCAGTTCACCCAGTATGCCGATGGTCGCTGGCTTTCTCCCCAGCAAGTGGTCTCGCTGGCGGCGGAGTACGCTGAGATGGTTACCGTCTGGGAACCCCGATCCAGGGCCACTTCCTTCCATGCCCTTGATCTCTGCCGGGGCTGCGGGACGTGTGTCCAGGTCACGGCGTCTTCCGGGTTCGGATCCGCCATCGCCCTTCGACCCACGGGGAGGCGCTCTCCCCTTTGTCCGGGTAAGGTGTCTCCCGAGCAGATCCTCCTTTCGCCCCAGGGGCTGGGGCCGGCCCGAAACATCATCGCCTTCACCGGTGGCGACCTGATGTGCCAACCCGACTTTTACCTCCGCTCGACCGAAGGGATAAAGGCCCTGGGGAAGGGCCTCTGGGTGCTCCTGGAGACCAACGGCTATGGCCTCACCCCCAGAAACCTCGACCTCTATCGGGAGGCCGGGGTCGATGCCTTCTGGCTTGACATAAAGGCCTATGATCCTGAGGTTCACAAGAGGCTTACGGGGGTGGAGAACCGCTGGATCCTCCGGTTGCCCGAGGAGATCCGGGCAAGGGGATTCACCCTCGAGGTGCTCACCCTCTACATCCCCGGCTGGGTGGAGGTGGATCAGATAGAGAGGATAGCCCGCCTCCTTTCGGCGGTCGATCCCTCCATTCCCTTCACCATCCTCGCCTTCTTTCCCCAGTACAAGATGAGGGATGTACCTCCTCCCAGCCTCGATCAGATGCTCTCGGCCTATGAGGCGGTCAGGGCCGTGGGGCTTGAAGCGGTCAGGCTGGGAAATCCAGGGGTTTTCCTGAAGGGAGAGAGGGATTGGGAAAAGCTCCTCTCCGTGGCCCCTGAGGCGATCTGATCCACCTCGAAAACATCCCACAGCATGAGGAGGAGATAAGGGGAAAACATTGAGTCGTAACGACTTTTAAGGGGTGTCAAGGGGAACCCTCCAATCTCTTGGTTACATTTACGGCCGGGGCAGATCCTCGAGAAGGATCGCCTTTACTCAAACGGAGATTTACCTTAAGATGAGAACCAAAAAAAGAATTTTTATTAAAATCGAGAGGAAAAGTCTAAATGTAAAGAAAGCGGAAAGACGAATAGAGAGTGAGAAACTATTTCGTGGCCTTTTGGCGAATAGAATTTTCTAAGAATGCTTACAAAAGCTATAAAAGGTTGAAAGCACATATCAAAGATAGATAGCCAAAATTGGCCCAAGGGGCGATGTCTATAAAAAGATTAAATTTGACTTCTGGGCGTGTTTGTTGCTAAGTAAATAGTAAATCTATGGTAGAGTTGTCCCCTTCAACCTGTTAAAGTTGACCCCCGCTCCGCGGGGGGTTTTTTATTGGGAAGATGAAGTCCGTGAGGGATAAGGCGATAATCGCCCTGGAGGACGGGACGATATTCGAGGGCTGGGCCTTCGGGGCCAGGGGCGAGAGGGTAGGGGAGCTGGTCTTCAACACCTCCATGACCGGTTACCAGGAGATCCTGACCGATCCCTCCTACTGCGGCCAGATCGTCACCATGACCTATCCCCTCATCGGCAATTATGGCGTAAATCCCGAGGACATGGAATCGGTGAGGCCTCAAGTGGAGGGGTTTGTGGTGCGGGAGTACACTCGTCATTGGAGCAACTGGAGGGGGGAGGAGAGTCTCGAGGAGTTTCTTCGCCGTCACGGGATCATTGGCGTGGAGGGGGTGGACACCAGGGCCATAACCCGTCACATACGCCTTGAAGGGGCGATGAAGGCGGTGATCTCCACCGAGGACCTGGACCCCGATAGCCTTGTAGAGAAGGCACGGGGGTGGCCCGGGCTCGTGGGAAGGGATATGGTCCAGTACGTCACCTGCCCTGAGCCCTACGAGTGGTCCACAGAGGGGGAGTTCAGGGTGGTGGCCTATGACTTCGGGGTGAAGCACAACATCCTGAGGATCATGGAGAAGCTCGGCTGTGCCATCACCGTGGTCCCTGCCAGAACCACCGCCGAGGAGGTCCTCCGGATGGACCCCGATGGAATATTCCTCTCCAATGGGCCAGGAGACCCGGCCGGGGTTCCCTACATAGTCGAGGAGATAAGAAAACTGATAGGGAAGAGGCCCATCTTCGGGATCTGCCTGGGCCATCAACTCCTGGGCCTTGCCCTCGGGGGGAAGACCTTCAAGCTCAAGTTCGGCCACCGGGGCGGAAATCAGCCGGTGAAGGACCTCCGCACCGGGAAGATCTCCATTACCGCCCAGAACCACGGCTTTTGTGTGGATCTCGAGACCCTGGATACCTCCGAGGTGGAGCTCACCCATATTAACCTGAACGACCAGACCCTGGAGGGGCTGAGGCACAAGAAGCTCCCCCTCTACAGCGTCCAGTACCACCCTGAGGCCTCCCCAGGCCCCCACGACGCCCGATACATGTTTGAGGACTTCCTCAGGATGATGCGGGAGTGGCGGGGTAGCTGATGCCCAAGAGGACCGATATAGAGAAGATCCTCATTATCGGCTCCGGGCCCATCGTGATCGGGCAGGCCTGTGAGTTCGATTATTCGGGTACTCAGGCCTGCAAGGCCCTGAAGGAGGAGGGGTTTTACGTGATCCTAGTCAACTCGAACCCCGCCACCATCATGACCGACCCCGAGATGGCCCATCGGACCTACATCGAGCCGATCACCCCTGAAGTGGTGGCTGAGATCATAGAGAGGGAGAGGCCCGATGCCCTGCTACCCACCCTGGGAGGGCAGACGGGCCTGAACGTGGCCGTTCGGCTTTCCGACTGGGGGGTCCTGGAGAGGTACGGCGTTAGGCTGATCGGGGCGAACCAGGAGGCGATCCGCAAGGCCGAAGACCGGAAGCTCTTCAGGGAGGCGATGGCAAGGATCGGCCTCAAGATGCCCAAAAGTGGCTACGCCTACTCGATGGAGGAGGCGAGGAGGATCGCCTCGGAGATCGGCTTTCCGGTGATCGTGCGGCCGAGCTTCACCCTGGGGGGGACAGGAGGCGGAGTCGCCTATAACCGGGAGGAGCTCGAGGAGGTGGCCGCAAGGGGGCTTGCGGCCTCCATGATCGGGGAGATCTCGGTGGAGCAGTCGGTGATAGGGTGGAAGGAGTTTGAGCTTGAGGTGATGAGGGACCTAAAGGATAACGTGGTGATCATCTGTTCCATCGAGAACTTCGACCCGATGGGGGTGCATACCGGTGACTCCATCACCGTGGCCCCGGCCCAGACCCTCTCAGATAAGGAATATCAGCAGATGCGGGATGCGGCCATAGCGGTGATCAGGGAGATCGGCGTCGAGACCGGGGGGTCCAACATCCAGTTCGCCGTAAACCCGGAGAACGGGGAGATGCTGATCATCGAGATGAACCCCAGGGTCTCCCGCTCCTCGGCCCTCGCCTCCAAGGCCACGGGGTTTCCCATTGCCAAGATCGCCACCAAGCTCGCCGTGGGCTATACCCTGGACGAGATCCCCAACGACATCACCAAGGAGACCCCTGCCTCCTTCGAGCCGACGATAGATTACTGTGTGGTGAAGGTCCCCCGCTTCACCTTCGAGAAGTTCCCCGGGGCCGACGACACCCTGGGGACCTCGATGAAGTCGGTGGGGGAGACGATGGCCATAGGCCGCACCTTCAAGGAGGCCCTCCAGAAGGGGCTCCGTTCCCTGGAGATAGGCCGCTACGGGCTCGGAGCCGATGGGAAGGACGGATTTCTGCCCACCTCCCCGAAGGAGAGGGAGGAGTTCAAGGCGACTGTGAGGGAGAGGCTCAGGGTCCCCAAGGGGGATCGCCCCTTCTGGATCCGCTACGGGTTTGAGGTGGGGATGACGGTCCAAGAGATATACGAGCTCACCCGGATCGACCCCTGGTTCCTCCATCAGATAAAGGAGATCCTCGATCTGGAGAAGGAGCTGAGGAGGTATGGGGCGGAGCTCAGGAAGATGGACCTCTGGTCAGGGATCAAAAGGTTAGAAGATTGGGAGATCCCGGCAGAGCTCCTCAGGAAGGCGAAACAGTTCGGCTTTTCCGACCGGCAACTCGCCCACCTCTGGGGATTTGATGAGATGGAGATAAGGGCCTACAGGAAGCGGCTGGGGATAGAGGCCACCTTCAAGCTGGTGGACACCTGCGCAGCGGAGTTCGAGGCCTATACCCCCTATTACTACTCCACCTATGAGCGGGAGGACGAGAGCCGCGTCAGCTCCAGGCCCAAGATAATGATCCTCGGGGGAGGGCCCAACAGGATAGGGCAGGGGATAGAGTTCGACTACTGCTGTGTTCACGCCGCCTTTGCCCTCAAGGAGGACGGATACGAGACCATCATGGTCAACTCCAACCCGGAGACGGTCTCAACCGATTACGATACCTCCGACAAACTCTACTTCGAGCCCCTGACCACAGAGGATGTGCTCAACATTTACGACCGCGAACGCCCTCAGGGGGTAATCGTCCAGTTCGGGGGGCAGACCCCCCTGAATCTGGCCCTGGCCCTTAAGGCGGCTGGCGTGCCCATTGTCGGTACCCCTCCGGAAAGCATAGATCGAGCAGAGGACAGGGAGAAGTTCAAGGAGCTTCTTGGGAAACTCGGCCTCAATCAGCCCCCCAACGGGACTGCTACTTCCTTCGAGGAGGCGAAGGAGATCGCCCGGGCGATAGGTTACCCGGTCTTGGTGCGTCCCTCCTATGTGCTCGGCGGAAGGGCGATGGAGATCGTCTACGATGAGAAGGACCTGGAGGCCTTCATAAGCCTGGCCGTTGAGGCCTCCCCGGATCATCCCATCCTCATAGACAAGTTCCTCGAGGACGCCATAGAAATAGACGTGGATGCGGTGGCTGACGGGCGCCGGTGTGTGGTGGCCGGGATAATGGAGCACATAGAAGAGGCGGGCATCCATTCGGGCGACAGCGCCATGGCCATTCCCCCCTTCAGCCTGAGCGAGCGGCAGGTGGCCGAGATAAAGGAACAGACCTATGCCCTGGCCAGAGAGCTGGGGGTGGTGGGGTTGCTGAACATCCAGTATGCCATAAAGGGAGATACCATCTACGTCCTCGAGGTAAATCCCCGGGCCTCCCGGACGGTCCCCTTCGTGTCGAAGGCCACCGGGATCCCATGGGCCAAGGTGGCGGCCCGTTTGATGGTGGGAAAGACCCTCGATGAGCTGGGGATAAGGAGGGAGGTGGAGATCCCCCATGTGGCGGTGAAGGAGTCGGTCTTCCCCTTCAACCGCTTTCCAGGAGTTGACATCGTGCTTGGACCCGAGATGAAGTCCACAGGGGAGGTGATGGGGATAGACGAGGACTTTGGTCTTGCTTACGCCAAGAGCCAGATAGCGGCAGGGCAGCTCCTCCCCTTGGAGGGGACGGTCTTCATCAGCGTGAAGGACAGAGACAAGAGGTCAGCGGTCATGATCGCCAGAGAGCTTGCCGATATGGGCTTTCGGATTGTCGCCACTGAGGGGACCTGCTCTGTACTCAGGCGCAACGGGGTGGAGGCCGAGCCCGTCTTCAAGGTAAGCGAGGGGAGGCCCAACATCGTGGACCTGATGAAGAACGGTGAGATACAGCTGGTGATCAACACCCCGAGCGGCAAAAGGCCCAAGGCCGATGAGGTGGCCATCCGCACAACAGCCCTTCAGTACGGCATCCCGGTGGTCACCACCATCCCCGGGGCCCAGGCCACCGTGGAGGGGATAGGGGCCCTGAAGGGCGGGAGACTCAAGGTGCGATCGCTCCAGGAGTACCACCGGTGGGTGAACTCGACCCGCTAAAGCTCAGATGATACGATCCGGGAACTTTTTGGCTATCTCCCCGTCAAAGGTGATTAGTTTGGTATCTTGGTGGGTCGCTTTAGCTAATAGCGCATCCGCCCAGTCCAGAGAAGAGGCTTTCCACCTTTCTCTGTACTTCTCCTTCAGGCTGCTGAGAACTATTTCAGAGGAGGATCTTTCTCAACTCACACTCTCGACTGCAAGACGATGGTGGGGCCATCTCCAGAGGGGCCTTTAACCGTAAGAGGGAGTGGGGGTGGCGGCCTGCAGGGCGACCTCCGAGGAGATGCTCCGGTAGGCGTTCCTCAACCTCTGGGCTATCACCCCGGCCAGTTGTTTCATGACGATCAGCCCATCGGCCGGGTGCTTGTTGAAGATCTCCTCTATCGCCTCCTTCCCTATCTTTATCACCTTCGTGTCGGCCGTGCACCTAGCCGAGGCGGTGTAAATATGGGGTTCGATCAGCGCTGACCAGCCGAAGACCTCTCCCACCCTGTCAACGATAAAACGCAGTCCTCCCCTCTCCCCGATGAAGATTTCCACACTCCCCTCTTCCAGGATGTAGAGGTCCTTTGCCTCCTCTCCGCTTCTGAAGAGCAGATCACCGGCCCTATGCTCCTCCTCCACCGCCTGATCGGCTATCTCTCCGATTACCCCCTGACTTACCCCCCTGAAGAGATCCGCCTCCTTGATGATCATCCCTCCTCACCTCTTTTTAAAACACAGTTTTATCATTTCCTAAAGTATAGCCCTTTCTTCAGGGCTGTCAAATAAAATTATCGTGAACGAGAGGCTTGCTGAAAGTTATCTGAGGGGGTTAATCTCGCCCCCTGGGGAGGATGATGGGGACTTGCCTTAAGGGATGGTTCTGGATGGTCACGTCTCCCCTGTAGATTTCCCTTATTATCGCCTCATTTATCACTTCCTGAGGGGTCCCCTCCCGGTAGATCCTGCCCCGATCCAGCAGCACAAGTCTCTGGCAGTAGAGGGAGGCGAGGTTCAGGTCATGCAGAACGACGATCAGGGTAAGCCCCTCATTTCCGTTCAGCTCCATTAAAAGGTCCATGATCTGCAGTTGATGGCCTATATCGAGGTGGGCCGTCGGTTCATCGAGGAGCATGAGTTCTGGTTCCTGGGCCAGGGCGCGGGCCAGACAGACAAGCTGTCTCTCCCCTCCGGAGAGCTCCCTCATATCCCTTCCCCTGAGGTCCTCGATGCCGGTAAGGTGCATCGCCCTCTCGGCAACCTCTATGTCCCTCCTGTCCTCGATCACCTGGAAAGGGCGCCAGTGGGGAATGCGACCGAGCAGGACGAACTCCTCGACCGTAAAAGAGGGGATCGACTCAGGGGCCTGCGCCACCACGGCCATCTTCCTGGCCACCTCCCTCTGTCCGATGGACCGGATGTCCCGCCCATGGAGGAGGACCTCCCCTTCCATGGAGCGGATCCAGCCCGATATGGCCCTGAGCAGGGTGGTCTTCCCCGAACCGTTTGGTCCGATAACGCCCATGACCTCTCCTCCGGAGAGGGAGAGGTTTATCCCCTCAAGCACCTTCCTCTTTCCATATCCGCAGGAAAGTCCTTTTACCTCGAGCAAGGCCATCAAAGCTGATACCTCCTCTTAGAGAGGGCATAGATGAATACTCCCCCTCCTATGATCCCCGTGATCACCCCGACCGGAA
>CBEVRB010000062.1:0-10457 GCA_965552155.1 uncultured bacterium | reverse complement strand
AATGATGCAAGTTATTGCGTTGACTTTCTCAATCGAAGAGTTTATGGTAAAGAAAAATTTTATCGATGGAGAATTGGTATGGAAAGAGTTAAAATATCTCCCAAGTTTCAAATTGTTATCCCTCGAAAGATCAGGGAGACGCTTCGGCTCAAGCCTGGACAAAGGCTTCAAGTTATATCCTATGGTGATCGCATAGAGTTGATACCTGAACGAGAGATATCCGAGATGCGGGGATTCCTCAGGGGAATAAATACAGCGATAGAGCGGGAGCCAGACAGGATATGAACAATTTGGTGGACTCTTCTGGCTGGCTTGAATATTTTGCTGATGGTCCCAATGCAGATGAGTTCTCCGTTCCCCTCCAAGACCCTGAGCGATTGATCGTTCCCACGGTGATCATATATGAAGTCTTTAAAGTGGTACTGCGGGAAAGAGGTGAGGATGAAGCCCTTCAGGTGATCGCTCTAATGAGACAAGGGAAAGTTGTGGATCTTACCTTCGATATCGCTGTTCAAGCTGCAAGGGTAAGTCATGAATACAAGATCCCTATGGCTGATAGTGTCATTTTAGCAACGGCCCGCCTTTGGAATGCAACTATATGGACGCAGGATGAGGACTTTAAGGGAATAGAAAACGTAAGATTTTTCCCCAAGAGATAATTTGTAAACTTTAAGTATCAGTAGAGATAATCGTACGGAGACGACATCGACCCAGAGAGTGAAGAAAAATATAACGAACTGAAGAAGATGCCCAGTTTCAAAATCTCTAAGGACGTAGAAATATTTATTCAAAGAGAGGCTATGGAGCAGCCCGGGTGAGCTCATCGCTTTTTACCTTATACTGAAGCCCTGAAGGCCTACCTGATGGCCCAAGGGGAGGAGTTCATCGTTACCCATTCCATCGCCCGACTCTGTGACGAATACGATAAGGGGTTCCTGGCCTTAAAAAAAGAGATCAAAGCGCTGACCCCCTACTATGTGTGGAGGCCCGATATTCCAAACGCCCTTGAGGAGATTCCCGCCCTTTATTTCGACGAGGAAGACGTTAAGAGGGCAATAGAGATGGCCAGAAAGGCCCTTGACTTCGTTAAAAGGGCCATGAACCCTTAAAGGGAACTCCTCAGGACACCCTTATCCTTAAAAGGAAAGAGGGATTGTCAAATGCCCTTTTAGGATGAGATAATTTGTCTTCGCCGAGGCCTGAGAAGATGGACCTTTCAGTGGTCATCCCCGTTTACAACGAGGAGGATAGTCTCCGCCCCCTCTGGGAGGAGTTGAGGGAGGTCCTCGAGGGGACGGGGCGCACCTACGAGGTGATATTTGTGGACGACGGAAGCACCGACAGGAGCTTCTCCATCCTGCGGGAGCTGGCCCGGAGAGACCCCCACATCAAGGTGCTGAAGTTCAAGAGGAACTGTGGGCAGACGGCGGCCTTTGACGCGGGGTTCAGGATGGCAAGGGGGGAGGTGGTGATCACCATGGACGCCGATCTCCAAAACGACCCCAAGGACATCCCCCGTCTGCTGGAGAAGATCGGGGAGTACGATCTGGTCTGCGGGTGGCGCCATCGCCGCCAGGACCCGTGGCTCAAGAGGATTTCCTCGAGGATCGCCAACTTCGTCCGTAACAAGGTGAGCGGGGATTACATAAAGGATACGGGCTGCTCCCTCAAGGCCTTCCGCCGCGAATGCGTCGAGCGGCTCAAGCTCTTCGAGGGGATGCACCGCTTCTTTCCCACCCTGGCCAGGATGGAGGGGTTCAGGGTGGTGGAGATCAAGGTAAACCACCGGCCCCGCCTCTTCGGGAAAACGAAGTACAACATACGCAACAGGGCCCTGAGGGCCTTTCTCGATCTGCTGGCGGTCCGCTGGATGAAAAGGAGACACCTCGATTACGAGGTGGAGGAGGTTTTGCAGTGAACGGATGGCTTATCCTCGGGTTCAGTGGACAGATCTGTTTCTTCATGCGCTTTCTGGTCCAGTGGATAGTATCGGAGAGGAAGAAGAGGAGCGTAATCCCCATATACTTCTGGTACCTGAGCCTCGCAGGGGGGCTGACCCTGCTCATTTACGCCATTCACATAAAGGACCCCGTCTTCATCGTGGGACAGAGCACCGGGGCCTTCATCTACATAAGGAACCTCATGTTGATCTACAGGGAGAAGAGGCGGGGAGGGGCCCCGCCGGTTGAGGACTGAGGAATGATATCCCCTCTCTTCTTCAATCTCTACGGCCGACTTTTCACCATGGTCCCCGATCCGCTGAGGAAGATCTGGGTCGGCTCCCTGACGCCCTTTCTTTCCCTCACCTCCCTGCAGGAGAGAGTGAGGAGGGGGATGGACATCTATCTCGGCCCGAGGAGTGACGGGGCACTCTTGGTAAAGAGAAATATCGATTTCCTCGTCTCCCTCTTCCATCAGTTTGTCCTGCTCAGCTTCGACCGGGGATGGCAGAGGAGGGTCGAAGGGGTAAGGGTTGAGGGGGAAGAGATCCTGAGGGAGGCCCTTCAGGACGGGAAGGGGGCCTTTCTCGTCACCTCCCATTACGGACCCTTCCTCTTTGCCCTCTCCAAGCTCACTCCCCGCTATCCCTTCTCCATCGTGGTGAGGAGGTTAAAGGACCGGCGCTGGGAGGGGGTGCTGGAGAGGACCCGGCGGAAGGTCGGGCTAAGGACCATCTACGCCGAGAGGGCGCCCCTGAAGGTGCGATCTGCTCTCAAGGAGGGGAGGGGGGTCATCTTCTTCCTCGATCAGTATCTGGTTCCCGGCCTGAGCTCCTCCCGGAAGGACAAGGCCATAGAGGCCTTCCAGCTCCTGGCCTCCCGGACGGAGGCGCCGGTGATCCTCTTCTTCTGTCGTCAGGGGGAGGGGGGTGAAGTGGGGATAGAGTTCTTGCCTCCCCTGGACGATCCCTCCCCTGAGAGGATAAGAGAGATCATGGAGAGGGAGATCATGCGACAGCCTCATCTCTGGTTCTGGTGGATGAGGCTGGGAAAGAGGAAGAGGAGGAGAAGGGATGTATTACGAGAGGGCAGGTGAGGAGAACACGGAGAAGACCTTAGAGCTGGCCCTTGAGGGGGCCCTCCAGAAGGGGATCAGGCACATCGTCGTCGCTTCCACTCGGGGCAAGACGGGCCTTATGGCCGCAAGGCTCTATCAGGGGAAAGGGGTGAACCTGGTGGTCGTCACCCACAACGTGGGCTTCTCCGAGGAGGGAGTGAGCGAATTCGATCCTGAGGCCCGCCGCCAGATCGAGGCCCTGGGGGGGAGGGTCCACACCGGTACCATGGTCCTGCGGAACCTGGGCACCGCCATAAGGGACCTTCAGGGCTACAGCCAGCAGGACCTGGTTGCCAACACCCTGAGGATCTTCGGACAGGGGATGAAGGTCTGCGTGGAGATCGTGGCCATGGCCGCCGATGCCGGGCTCATCCCCTTCGAGGACGTGGTGGCCGTGGCCGGGACCAACAGGGGGGCTGATACCGCCGTGGTGATAAGGGCCAATTCCTCCAACCGCTTCTTCCAGATAAAGGTGCGGGAGATCCTGGCCAAACCGAGGGATTTCTGAAATTTCGGGAAGGCCCAGAAACCTGTTTTCAAAGGGCAAAACCCCGAAAACTTGCAAAGGCCGATCTTGCTTTATAGAATTCTTCTTGAATTTCTGCCCTCAAATCCTCGAGGGAGGAAATTTCAAGGGTGGAGAGATGGGAGATTTTTTTCACGACTGGATGGTCTCGTACCTGAAAAGGAAGCTCGGCAGGGACTACAAGGAGGTAAAGGCCAACACCGGCGAGGAGCGCCACGAGTTCAGGGGCCATTACCCTGACCTGATCCTGGGAAGCTACGGGATGGTGGTGGCCCTGGTGGAGGTGGAGACCGAGGAGACGATAACCCCCGAGCAGGCCGAGCGCTGGAAGGAGCTTGCCTCCTTGGGCCCCAAGCTCATCATCATGGTCCCCGCCCACACCAAGGCCAAGGTGGCCGATCTCCTCTGGAAGACGGGCCTTGGGGCCAAGGCCTCGGTGGGGACTTATGATATCGTGGTAAAGATGTGATCCCCTTCGATAAGTATCGCGAGCACTTTCAGGGGAGCGCCCTCGGGACCTTCGTCGGAGATGCCCTGGGCAGGGAGATCGAGGGTTGGCCGAGGGAGGCGGTCGAGGCCCGCTACGGGCTCTTCGAGCGGATGGGAAGGGGGCTTTACACCGACGACACCGAGATGATGATCGGGATCATGGAGTCCCTGATCGAGTCCCCAAGGTTCGACCCTGCCCTCACCGCTCAGAAGTTCCTCGAGAACTTTCACCCCGAGAGGGGTTATGGGGCGAGGATCTACGGGGTGATGGAGAGGATAAGGGAGGGGGTCCGCTGGGATCGGGTGGGGACCGATAGCTGGGGGAACGGGGCGGCGATGAGGATCGCCCCCATCGGCTTCTTTTTCCACGACGACAGGGAGGCCCTGAGGGAGGTGGCCCTGCGATCCGCTTGGATCACCCACCAGCACCCGGACGGGATGGCCGGGGCCCTCAGTCAGGCCTTAGCCGTGGCCATGGCCACCGAGGCAGGGATCAAAGGGGAGGGGATAGAGTTCGACGGCTTCCTCGACGAGCTCATCGAAGCCTCAGGGGAGGTATCTCCCCCCTTTGCGAAGGTACTCGAGAGGGTCAGATCACTGAAGGGTACAGAGGGGCTCGGGGAGAAGATCAGGGCGGTGGCATCCACCTTCCCTTGCGATGTGAGCGCCCCGGGGGCGGTCCCAGCGGCCATAGCCGCTTTCCTCCTGGGGGAGGGGTTCAGGGAGTGCGTCCTCGTGGCGGTTAACTCAGGCGGAGATACCGATACCATCGGGGCGATGGCAGGAGCGATAGCCGGGGCCTACTACGGACTTTCCGCCATCCCTGAAGAGTGGATCGCCCCCTTAGAGAACGGCCCCAAGGGGAGGGATTATGTGCTGGGGCTTGCCCGGAGGCTCGCGGAACTGAAGGCGGGGAGATGAGGGCCGTATTCCTGGATCGGGACGGGACCATCATCGAGGAGGTCTCCTACATATCGAGGGCTGAGGATGTGGTCCTCGTCCCCGGGGCCGAAAGGGCGATGAGGCTCCTGCGGAGGATGGGATTCCTCCTCATCGGCGTGAGCAACCAGTCGGGGATAGGAAGGGGATACTTCGAGGAGGGGGCCGTAAGGGAGGTGAACGAGAGGATGGAGGAGCTCTTAGGGGAGGGGGCGGGACTTGACGACTTCCTCTTCTGCCCCCACCGCCCGGAGGACGACTGCCCATGCCGCAAGCCCAGGCCCGGTATGCTCCTTGAGGCGGCAGAGCGTTACGGAATAGACCTCGCAACCTCATACCTTATCGGCGATCACTCCAAGGACATAGGGGCGATAAGGGCCGTGGGCGGCAAGGGGATACTGGTCCTCACGGGCTACGGGAAGGAGTGCCAGGAGAAGGTTCTTGATGAGGCCTCTTTCATCGCCCATGATATACTGGAAGGGGCCTACTGGATAATGGTTCAGGAACTTAAGGAGGGGAAAATGGCGATATCGAAGGAACTTCTTGAGATCTTGGCCTGTCCCAAGTGCAAGGGAGATGTCCACCTCACAGAGAAGGGGGATGGTCTGGTCTGTGAGGCCTGTGGCCTGCTCTATCCCATAAAGGACGACATTCCCATCATGCTCATCGAGGAGGCCCTTCCGTACAGGAAAGAAAGGGAAGATGGCTGAGGAACCCGTCACCTTCCGCACCTCTGACGGCCTCCTTTTAGAGGGTCTGCTTCAGAAGGGGGAAAGGGGAGGGATCGTCATCTGTCATCCCCATCCCCTCTATGGGGGCGATATGTATAACAACGTGGTGGAGGCCCTTCAGGGGGAGTTCTCCCGGAGGGGTTTTTCCACCCTCAGGTTCAACTTCCGGGGGGTGGGGAGGAGCGAGGGGGTGCATGGAGGAGGGGAAGCGGAGAGGGAGGACCTGAGGGGGGCGATCGAGTTCCTCTCCAGGGAGGGGCCTCTCTGGCTTGCGGGCTACTCCTTCGGTGCGGGGGTAGCGGCACAGGTGATACATGGTGACGGGAGGATAGGGGGGTTCATCTGTGTGTCGCCACCGGTGCAGATGTACGATTTTTCTCCCCTTCAGGGTTTTGAAGGTCCAAAGCTCCTGGTGGCAGGAGATAGCGATTTTGTGTGCCCCCTGAGAGAACTGCAGGAGCTCTTCTCCTCCCTGCTCGAGCCGAAGGCCCTTCAGGTCGTCTCAGGGGCCGATCACTTCTGGTGGGGCAGGGAAGGAGAGCTGGGAAGGATCTGTGGGGAGTTCCTCGAGGCCCATGCCTCCGATGCTCGATGACCTCCTTAAGAGGCCCCATCACCAGATCATCTCTCCTCAGGAACTCGAAGTGGGCATGCGGATCGACCTCCGGGGGGACCCCTTCACCGCCCTGCTGCTTCGGGAACCCCACCTCGGGGAGGCCGTCACGGTCACAGATCCCTTGGGGAGGGAGTTCCGGGCGAGGGTGGAGGTCCTCGAGGCAGGGGAGGCCCGGCTCTTCGTCTTTGAGGAGCTTACCCCTCCCACAGAGCCTCCCGTAGATCTCCTCCTCCTTCAGGCCCTCCCCGACAAGGAGAGGATGGAGCTCATCATCCAGAAGGCGACGGAGCTGGGAGTGAAGGTGATCGTCCCCTTCAAATCCCGCCGTTCCATCTCCCTCCAGGAGCGGGAGGCCCGTCAGCCCAAGGCCCACCGCTGGCAGCACGTCGCCCTCAGGGCGACGAAGCAGTGCCGCAGGGCCTACCTCCCCTACGTGGCCCCTTACTGCACCTTCCGGGAAGCCCTCGATCTGGCCGAAGGCATAGATCTCAAGATCATGCTCTATGAGGGTGAGCGCAAGAGGAAGATGCGGGATGTCCTGAAGGGAAGGTCCATTTCCCCAAGAAGGATTTCCCTCCTGGTCGGCCCCGAGGGGGGATGGGAGGCCGAGGAGGTGAGGGAGGCCTCAGAGAGGGGGTTTGTCCCTGTGGGGATGGGGGGAAGGGTCCTCCGGACCGAGACGGCGACCATTGTCGCCTGCGCCATCCTGATGTACGAATGGGGAGATCTGAGGTAAAGAGAGAAAGAGGGCCATGGGCTGGGGCCATGGCCCTCACAACGCCTACATGTGGGTTCCATGAAAGGTGCCGCTGCACCCTTGGGGATTATAATATCTTCCTCCGATGTTCCATATGCCGTTCACTTTGTAAAATTTTGCCCTGATCTTGACCGTTTCCCCTTCACAAAAGGTTCCTGGAGGACATTGACCGGTCCCCTCAAATTTGCACCCATTCCCCGCCGGGGTGAGGGTCCCGCTCACGTATAATATGAGCTGCTGGTTCTCATCGAGGAGTTTCGCCCTGACCTGAGGCTGGCAGTGGTTCTGGTAGAAGATGAACGTGCAGTGGTGTATTCCTGGGGATTCACATGGGGGAGCGGGCTTGTCCTTGAAGGTGGTCTTGTACTTTCCCGCTATGCAACATGGAGGGCCGGCCTGGGTACTTGCGGCGAATCCTAAGATCGCGATGGCGGCTAAAGCAGCAACGATCACCATGAACTTCTTCATCTTCTCATCACCTCCTTTTTAAAATCTTTCGGCCAATTCTCAAAATAGCTTGAGTCCCCTTGGGGTTATCATCTGAAGGGCATCGTCCCTTCTCTATGTTAGTCCTCGAATCTTGCAGGAGGTTCAATTGCCCGGAGGAGGCCAAAAGGCCCCAATGAGGGTCTCTTGCGGATGCAAATTATTGTCCCAGAACCCTTCAGGCTAATGTCGCACCGGATGAGCCTCCCAAATGGTCCTTTCCCTGCCCCTCACCATCCTTCGAAAGCCGGACCTTTCAAAGACCCTCTCGTGATCCAAGATCACTCGGGCATGCTTGGAAAATTTCTTTTCCCCCCGAGGTCCCCAGTAAAATAGGGCGCCAATTTTGACCCTGTCCCATTCGCACCGCCCCAACCGGGCGGTAAAGTTAGAGGGACGGCCACCTATTACATCCTCATTGAACCAACCGGAACACGAATCCCATGCATCCCTGGCACCGTAAGGTGCCCCTTCCGGAGAGTAATACGCCATAACGCCAGGGGAGCTCTTGCCGCGGAGGCAGGCGGGATCTACCCTGACCTGAAAGGAGATATCGTCTCCGTCATAGGAACGGCCGAAAGGGATGGAGAGCTGAACGCACCCGTCTTCGCTTAAGGACAACGGTCCTGACCTGACGTGCCAGCGGTTCTTTCTGAAAGAGAGGAGGACCTCACCGTAATTTTCCTCGTCGAGCACCGCCCTAATCCCCACCAAGGTCACTTCCGGATCATAAAAGAGCCTCTTCAGGAAGTCGGAAAGAGCTACCCTCGCACCAATTCTTATTCTTATTCTCGCCTCAGGGATCTCCTTACTCACGAGCGCCGTGGCTATTTGCATTCCCTTGGGCACCCCTCGCCTG
Source organism: uncultured bacterium (assembly GCA_965552155.1). Lineage (GTDB taxonomy): Bacteria > Desulfobacterota > B13-G15 > B13-G15 > B13-G15 > CAYRAR01. The sequence goes on along the minus strand of CBEVRB010000062.1, from coordinate 1,997 downwards.
TAGATGTTGAAATAGATCTTGAGATTCCGGTATCTCCTCCAGGCACCGTCCCCGGTGCCCGTTATGGCAAGCTCGGCCTGAAAGGAGACCTCCGAGCCCTTCACCTTAAAGTCCCAAACTTTGATCCCCTTCACATATAGATGCCCCTCGCTCTCCTCCACATAGAAGGGCTCAGAGGTGAAAGTATGATCTGGAGGAATCACCATGGCTGGGATCAGCGCGCCCCCAACCCCGGACCTTGAAGAGCGGGCAGAAGGACCTCTCTCCTCTTCGGGTAATATCAAAGCCTTGAGCCTATAAGGGGCAAGTTGGGGAACACCCCCGGACCGAATTGTATTAGGCTCTACATCCCTTATTACCAAACGGGCCTCTGTCGTTTCTCCGGGCCTGAGCCTCAAGGCAGGCGAAGCACTCACTTCATATGACCTTTCGCCTCCAATCAGGAAGGCCTTGAGGGTGGGACTTCCTCTCATCATTACATTTCCCGTGTTCTTGATAACCAACCTCACGTTGATAGTCCTGTGCCGGGAAAGGGTGACCACATTTCCTCTAAGTCTCTCTACATAGGCCCTAATAAGTGAGAAGTGTCTCTTTAGGCGATAGAGGTTGTGCCACGTCTGCCTTTTGTTGTTCCCCTCGTCTGCCTCAATAACCCTGTTAGAGGGGTCCACTTGTGCCACGGCCACGATAGAAATAGAGTCCCCGCTGAGGTGAAGCTCACTCCCTCGAATCACTATCCCCCTGAAGTGGACCCTCCCCCGCTTTGTTCTGTTGGAGACAGTAAGGCTAAGAGTACTTTCGTAAAGGGGTGGTGTGCCTGGAAAAACAGAACCCATAAGGATCTTCAATCTCACCTCCACCTGCTCATCCGGTAAAGCTCCCCCTGCATTTCTTACCTCTACCCACACCTCAAAAGGCAGATCCGTAACCAGCTCTGATGCCCATGCATTTTTCACAATTTGTATCCGCTCCACCCTCAAATCCGGCTTTTCAGGGATTATTTCCATCCTCTGAGGGACTGCCCGAAGGCCAGCCAAAAGAAAAGACGGTAGGAGAATCAGCGATCCCCAAATAAACAAGGGAAGGATAAAACTCCTCCTCATGCTTCTCCTCCTGTTCAGCTTTTTTCTTTTATTTTTGTTAGTCCCGGGAAATTTGTAAAGGTTCAATTTTCCCTTGAACTTTATAAAAAAACGTGGAGACGGGGCTCCACGGACCAAATACTAATACCTGAAAGTCCCCATTTTTCAAGATGCTCTCAGAAGCATCAAAAGGTTAGAAATACAATCGGACGAATACTCTATACCCCCCTCAAAGTGGCACTATTATACCCATGCACCTTCCCAGAGGTCATCGGGGTTGGAGCCTGTATAAGTTTGTGTTGAAAAAGGGGGTTAATTTAAAAAGATAGGGGGTATCTCCCGACTCAAACCCAAGAGAAAGGAGGAGATACCCCATGCAAAAACAACCTGAAGGTAAGGTTAGCTTAAGTCAGCTTCTTAAGCAAGCCCAGGAGAGGGTCAGGGAAGAGGGTCCTTGGGCTTCTCAAGGAGACCTTCGAGGGCCTTCTTGAGGCCTTGAGGGACGAGGTGGTGGGAAGGGGGAGGTATGAGGCCGAGAGGCGCCCAGGCCTTACCGCTACGGTTACAGGGTGAGGAAGTTCCTGGAAAGCTCCTGGGGGACGGAGGTTGACAGTGCCGGTAAAGGACAAGGCTTGACGATGGGGATCGGTTCATATTACTTTGGGAAAAAATGGGCATTGCTGAAGGGCTTGTGGATTTCTGTAGGAGTATGACTTATGAAGACCTTCCCCCTGAGGTCATCACCAAGGTCAAGGAGCTCCTTCTCGATTTTATAGGCGTTGCTGCCAGGGGTTCCCTTACGGATTCGGCAAGGGCTGCCCGCAGGATGGTGGAGGAGATGGGGAGGCCCCAAGGGGAGGGGGTTTTGATCGGGGCTGAAGGGAGGGCTCCCTTTTACCTTTCGGCCTTTTCCAA
>CBEVRB010000061.1:0-10934 GCA_965552155.1 uncultured bacterium | reverse complement strand
GGTCCCCTCTATGATGGCCTTCGTATTGGCTATGGCCCTCTGGAGGTCCCTCTGCCCGAAGAGGTAACCGAGAAGGTAAGTTGGAGGGCCATCGAGGATAAGCACATCAGGGGACTCCCTTACGATCCAGGAGGCATAAGCCTCGATGACCGGCCCCTGAAGGTCAGAAGAATAGAGGAGTTTTTTGCCCCCGCACTCGATTAGCATGGCCACCACCCAGCCTACCCGATCGTATTCCCCACCGTGAAAGAGGGGCTCGGTGAAAAGAACCCTCGTTCTCCCCTTCCGAAACTCCCTGCCGTCAGCGAACCGGATCCTCATGTCCCCTATCCTCCCCTCTCTGACCCACTCGCCTCCCCTCCACAGGGATACCAGGTCCTCCACCCACTTTTTGTCCTTCTTCCTCCTGATAGGCCAGGAGTCGAAGGAGGCCTCAAAGCTCCCGGGAGGTCCGAGATGGGCCTCGAATTCCTCACCGGAGATCTCCGAGAGTTCCTTAACGAAGATCCTCGCTCTGTCCCACTGGGAGCGGTTTATGAAGCGGTTTGGATCCTTTATCCAGAGCTCCTTCCCCCGATAGAGTTCGGGGGCCTCAAGGGGATGGGTGTGGTGATCGTAGTGATAGTGGGAGATAAAAACGGTATCGGCCTCCTTTGCCGCCTCCTTTATCACCCCGAGGGCCTCCTCCCTCAAGCGCTTCCTTTCGTCAGGGGGGAGGGGGAAACTCGGCTGCATCTCTGATGCACCAGGGTCCACGAGGAGCCTGATATCAGGGGTCTCCACCAAAAGGGAGCTTGACTTTGCCCCCATGGAGTCAAACCAGAGGGGATAAATCAGGATGTCGCCAAGGGAGATCGGTTTTGGAGCCTTCTTCAACCCAGAAAACCCCTGAGGTAGGCGGCCTCGGTGATGAGCTGGGTGAGCTCTTCCCCGTTCTGGGAGTAGGTCTCGTATATCTTGGCAGTGATGGCTCGATGTTCCTTTGAGGTCTCGTATTCGATAAATCCCAGCTTCCCCTTCAGCTCGGGGAAGAGGTCAAAGAGGATGTCCTCGTTTCCCCAGGTGAGGGCATCTCGGAGGTCACGCTTGAAGTTGGGATCCTGGCACAAATAGGCGATGTCCTCCTCACTCAACGCCTCCAGTCCGATCACCTCCGGCGGGGCTCCGATGGAATAGAAGGCGGCACAGAACCTTATCGCCCTAGGCAGGTGTACTTTGCCCACCTCGCGGGAGTAGCCGTAAAGGCCTATATGGAGCTTCCTCTTCCTCCGCCGGGGGACATGGGAGGCGATATGGTTGATCAGTCCCGCTAAGGACTCCACCGCGTTCCTGTAACGGGGGGCATACTTGCGGATGATCTCTAAGGATCGCTCTTCGTCCACCTCCCGGGGCTTCCTTCTCGGGTAACCCTTGATCCGCTCTATAGCCTGGCGGACCTGCTCGAAGGGATAATCGTATTTGAAAGCGGACTGGATGGTGAAGGTCTGAACGCTGGGGTAGCTCTGAAGGCAGTTATCCACGTTGGCGGGCTTGAGGTTCCCCCGAAAAGGGGCGGAGCCTGCTCCCAGAATGGGATAGATGGGGATCCCCATCTCCTCCTGAAGGTAGTAGAGCCTCTGCAAGCCCACCTCTGCGGCGAGAAAGGCGCTGATGTATCCGTAATTCAGGGCGGGGTCGCTCCTGGCGAGGAATACCCGCTGGTAGGGAACCGGGTGGCGGCGCAAAAACTCCCTCAGCAGCTCATCGGCCTTAACGATGTGTTTTACGTCCTCTATCAGGGGGATCACATTGATGGATTCAGGGCGAAAGGGGCCGATCCACTCCGCCAGGGTGATGTCGCCCTTGGCGACGGGCTTATCCTGCTTTCCGACCACGAAGTTCTTGTAATAGCAGAGGACCCGCTCGATGTCCCGCCAGGAGGTGGTCATGGGGAGGATCACCTCGAATATAGGGGGGATGTCCTCGCCGTAGAACTCCCTGGCCACATCGTAGCTGCGGGGGATCCCTTCCAGGGTCTCTATCAGGATCTTGGCCTCGTTTCGTTCGTAAGAGGGATTGGGGACCCTGAGGGTGAGGAAACAATCCCGCCCCAGCTTGTGCTCCCTGAAGAAGGCCTCGTTCTTAGAGAGGAGCTTTTTGACCACATGGGGGTCCACCTCCTTCCCCTCATAGTCCCACATCTGCTCCTCTATCCCCAGGTGGGAGTAGCTGTAGTAGGCCTCGTCCACCTCCGTCTCCCCTTCGATCAAGGCCTTGTCTGAGAAGAAGGGCTGGGTGACATTGTCCGGGTGCTGGGTGCTCATACATCGGGGAACCTTTCTCTCGTCCATAAGGATGGTCCTCCTTCAGGGCTTTGAGTCAAAGATGTTGAGGGAAAAACCCGAGAGTGTCAAGGGGAGGTCTTAAAGGGCCGGTCCGTTGAGATATTCCTGATAGGGCATTAGAAGTTTCGGCGGCCTTGGCTGAGTTTCTCATATTCCCTCATTATCATTTTCACGTCCTCCCAGACGTCGCGCTTGTACTGAGGGTTTCGCAGGAGGAAGGCGGGATGGTAGGTGGGCATCAGGAGCATCCCCTTCCAGGGGTGGAACTGCCCCCGAAGGGAGGTGATCTTTTCCTTCGTCCCGAGGAGGGTCTGGGCGGCGACGGTCCCAAGGGCGCAGATGATCTTCGGACGGATGATGTCAAGCTGCCGGAGGAGATAGGGCAGACAGGCCTCTATTTCCGCCGGGCGAGGGGTGCGGTTTCCTGGAGGACGGCACTTCACTATGTTGGTGATGTAGACCTCCTCACGCTTCAAGCCCATCGCCTGGATGATCCTCGTGAGCAGCTCCCCAGCCTTTCCCACAAAGGGCCTTCCCTGAAGGTCCTCTTCACCGCCAGGGGCCTCCCCCACGAAGACGAGGGTCGCCCGGGGGTTTCCCTCGCCCAGGACGGGGTTCTTCCTTGTAGCGTGAAGCTGGCAGGCCTTACACTGGAGCACCTCCTCCCTTATCCCCTCGAGTTCCCTCTGGGGGTCCCTTCTCTCGGCCTGGGGCCGTGGCACGAACTCTATCCCCATAAGGCGCAGGTGTTTGAGGTAACCCCGTAGGGACTTAAGGATTTCTTCCCTATCGCCCATCGACCTTCTCCACATCGCAGAGGAGGACCCTGAGGTTTGTCGCCCCCATGGCTGGATCGCAGGTCTCGTAGGAGTTGTCGGTGAGAAGGTCTATATTTGAGCGCTTCCAGCCCCCGTCCTCTTCTTCCGGGAACCACCATCCATGCTCGGCTGCGATCACCCCGGGAGGAACCCTATCGGTGACCCTGGCCCTCTGAAGACAGCTCCCCCTTGGGGACCTTATCCTCACCCAATCCCCCTCCCTTATCCCCTTCTCTGTGGCTGTCTCTGGATTTATCTCCAGGAGGGGATCGGGGTGCCTCTCCCGTAGGGGCCCCCTTTGCCTGTTCTCCGAATGGAAGAAGGAGGGGATGCGGGCCCCGGTAATGAGAACGTAAGGGTAGCGGCGGGCGAGCTCCGGTGCGCTCCAGGGGGTCTCGGGGGGATCGCAATACCCTGGGAGGGGGTCGTAGCCCAGCCGCTCGAACACCGTGGAGTAGAGTTCCACCTTACGGGTAGGGGTGGAGAAGCCCCTCGTTCGGTACTTGCGGAAGACCCTCGGTCCCTGAAGGTATCCCCTTTCGGAGAACTCCTCCCAGGTGAGTCCCGAAGGGGAGAGGATGTAATTGAGGGCGTCCCTCATCGTGGGCCACCAGTCCTCAGGGGAGGTGCACCTCCTTCCCAGCTCCATCAGGATCTCGTAGTCGGAGAGGCATTCCCCCACCTGAACGGCCTTCCTCCGGGCCAGGACCCAGCCGTGTCTCTTCCAGAGGTCGGCCACATAGTCCACTTCAAGCCATGTGGCCGAGGGAAGGAGGATATCGGCCTTGAGCGCCGTAGGGGTCATGAAGAAGTCAGCGACCACTAAGAAATCCACTTGTTCTAAGGCCGCCTTCACCTGGAGGGCGTTGGCCCTGGTGATCAGGGGATTGGTGCTCATGAGGAAGAGGGCCTTTACCGGATAGGGCTTCCCGGTGAGGATCGCGTCCCAGACCGCCTTCGGGTTTATCACCCCTATGGTGTCAGCAAGTCGAAAACGGTCCCCTCCTAACCTCTTCTTTCTCTGTTCCTCCGGGAGCCTCTTGTGGAGCCCGAGTTGGCTTGCGCTGATGACCGGTGGAGGGGAGTAGAAGACGTTTCCCCCTGGCCTGTCCAGGTTCCCGGTGATCGCCATCAGGGCGATGAGCAACCTGATGGTGTTGGTGCAGTTCTTCCCCTGCTCCAAGGCCACCCCCCAGTGGATGGCGGAAGGAAGGGTCTGGGAGAAGAGCTCTGCCGCCTTCAGGATCTCGGATTCTTCGAGCCCCGTACGCTCGGTGGCCCACCTCAGAGGATACTCCTTTGCCCTTCTGCAGAAATCCTCCCAGCCGTGCACGTGATCCCTCACGAACTCCTCGTCATACCAGCCCCTATCGATGATCACGTTTATCATCCCCCAGGCCAAGGCGCCATCGGTCCCCGGCCTTACGGGGAGCCAAAGGTCTGCCCTCTTTGCCAGGGGGGTCCTGCGGGGGTCCACAACTATGAGCTTTGTCCCCTCCTTTAAGGCATCGAGGAGGTAAAAGCCCTTGTACTCGTCAGGGTTGGACACTACAGGGTTACAGCCCCAGACGATCACACAGCGGGGCCTTCCCTCGTAATCCACCACCGGGAGGTTCCCGCAGATGGCGATCCCTGTAGCGATCCTCGGTCCATAGCACATGTGGCCAGCGGTCAGGACGTTGGGGGTGCCAAAGAGGTTGGCGAAGCGATAGATGAAGGCCTCATTGTCCCTTCCCGTGCCGTAGCCGAGGACAACGGCCTCCGCCCCGTTCTTCTCCTTAATCTGGAGGAATCGCTCGCTTATCTCGCTGAAGGCCTCCTCCCAGAAGATCCGCTTCCACCCCCCTCTTGTCCTCCTAAGGGGGTACAGGAGCCTATCAGGGTGATGGGTTATGGTGTGGTAGTTTCTCCCCTTCGTGCAGAGTCTTCCCCGGTTTATGGGGCAGGAGGGGTCGCCCTTTATCTCGGTGACCTTGCCCTCCTTCACCTCCACCAGGACCCCACAACCTCCATGGCATCCCCTGCACACGCTCCTTATGGTCACCCTTTCTTCCTCCGGACAGAAGTAATTATAAGTCCATCAAAAAGGAAGGGTTCTCCACGATCATCCTTCGAACTCCCTCCCTCCCAAAGGAGGGGAGGAGCTTTCCCACCATCTCGGCCAGCATCTCGTAAGGGGGAGGGTTTCCCCTCTGCCCGCCGTCAGAGGATATCACCGTCCTCCCCGGGCTCACCTCCCTGATCAACCCCTTCACCTCCTCATAGCTCAGAGGCTCCTTTATGTGGGAGGAGCAATCGTAACAGGTGAACTCCACATAGATGCCCGGAGAAAGATCAAGAAGTCCCTTCACATCCGTCTTCCCCATTCCCACCAGATGGGAGAAGGGATGGGTGAGGATCACCCTCTTCAATCCCATCTCCACAGCCGCCTTCACCAATGGTATCACCTCCTGCGGGGAGATGTGTCCGGTGGCGAGGACCGCATCGCTGTCCCGAACGATCTCCAGCACCTGGTAAACATCAGGGATGAGCCCATCGCCTTCCGTTATGGCCAATCCCTCCTCCCCCGACCTTATGATCTTCTGGAACATCGTCACCAACTCCGGTCTCCTCAACGTGTTGATGGAATGGATGGTGGGCATCCAGACGACCCTGGCTCCCTCCTTCAGGGCCATCTCCACCGCATAGGGATTTATGCCCCCTACCGGCTTATTTAAAGTGATGCTCCCTATGAGGGTGAATCCCGTCCTTTCAGAGGCCAGCTTTGCCCTCGAGGAGGTGGGAAAAAAGTGGTTCTTCAATACTACTGCTTTAAGCCCCGCTTCCTTAGCCTGCTCCGCTGCCTCAAAGTCATCGAGTCTGCGGGGGAAGATGTCCGGGGCCGTGTGCAGGTGGAGATCAACCCCCCCTTCCAGCACCTCTTTGATCTCATCGGTGATTTTCTCCATTACGGAAGCTACAGTCCGAGGAAGGCCTTCTTGACCATGTCCGATTCGAGGAGTTCTTTCCCCGTCCCCTCCAGGACCACTCTGCCCGACTGGATCACATAGCCCCGGTCGGCGAGCTCAAGGGCCTCCCTCACGTTCTGCTCCACCAGCAGGATGGTCTTTCCCATTTCCTTGAGCTTGTGAATGGAATTGAAGAGCTCCGTTACCAGGATGGGCATCAGGCCTTGGGAGGGTTCATCGAGCATCAGGAGCTTCGGGTTGGTCATGAGCCCCCTGCCGATGGCGAGCATCTGCTGTTCCCCTCCGCTGAGGGTCCCTGCCCTCTGTCTTCTCCTCTCCTTCAGCCGGGGGAAGAGCCGATAGACGAACTCCAGGTTCTCCTGGATCTGCTGAGGGTTCCGGACCGTGTAGGCCCCGATCTCCAAGTTCTCCTCCACGGTGAGGGGGGTGAAGAGCCTGCGGTTCTCGGGCACATAGGTAATCCCCGCCTTCACTATCTCCGGGCTGCTCAGGAAGGATATATCCTTTCCATCAAAGCTTATCCGTCCTTTTCGGGGATGAATGGAGCCGGCTATCGCCTTCAGGATGGTGCTCTTCCCGGCCCCATTGGCCCCAACGATGGCCACAACCTCCCCCTCCCGCACCTCGAAAGAGACACCCTGCACTACGGGGATGGCACCGTAGGCGAGCTCAATATTTTCCACCCTTAGCATACTTCTCTCCAAGATAGGCCTTGATCACCTCTTCGTTGTTCGCCACCTCTTCGGGGGTCCCTTCAGCGATCTTCACCCCGCTGTCAAGCACTATCACCCGGTCCGAAAGGCCCATTACCAGTTCCATGACGTGCTCGATGATGAGGAGAGTAAGCTTCCACTGCTCCTTGATCCTCCTCAGGAGCCCCTTCATCTCCTCTATCTCCGAAGGGGTGAGGCCAGCGGCCACCTCATCGAGCATGAGGAGCTTGGGCTGGGTGGCCAGGGCCCTGGCCAAACCCACCCTCTTCTGCATGGCCACGGGGAGCTCCGTAAGCCTCATCTCCTTCACTTCCCTAAGTCCCATGAAATCGACTATCTCCTCGGCCAGGGTTGAGGCCTCCTGCCTCTGGGCTATCTTGCAGAAGGCCCCTACCATAACCTCCTCCTTCACCGAAAGATCTCCTCCGCTCTCTATCACCTGGAAGGTTCGGGCAATCCCCTCCCGGTTGGTTTTATGGGGTGGCCAGCCGGTGATGTCCTTTCCCATAAAGATCACCTTTCCACCGTCCGGTTTATGGTAGCCGGCGATGCAGTTAAAGAGGGTGGTCTTTCCCGCCCCGTTGGGCCCGATCAGCCCGACGATCTCCCCTTCGTCCACGGAGAAGGTCACCTTGGAGTTGGCCGCGACCCCCCCGAAGCGCTTATCCAGTTCGATCACCTCCAGGACCTTCATCTCCTCTTCGCCCTCGCCCTCTCCACCAGCCCCCAGATGCCCCTGGGTTCCACCGCGGCGATCAGCATGATGATGATGCTGTAAATGACCAGATCGAGCCCCAAGAGGGACTTTACACCCCCTATCCAGCTCCCCAGATACCGGTCAAGGGGCACGAGGATCGCAGCACCGATGATCGGCCCCCAGAGAGAGGCGGCACCTCCGAGCATAGCCATAAGGGCTATCAGGATCGAGAGTTCCAGGTGCATCACCGAGGAGGTGTCTATGTACATGTGGTAGACGGTGTGGAAGGCCCCTCCCACGGCCACAAAGGCCGAGGCGATGGCGTAGGCCTTGATCTTCGCCCAGCGAACGTTTATCCCCAAGCTTGCCGCCACGTCCTCGTTGGCCTTTATCGCCCGGAGCTGATATCCCAGCCTCGATTTCCTGAACCAGTTCATGTAAAGGAGTCCTGCGGCGAAAAAGAGGAGGATGAAGTAGTAGTAATAGACATCGGAGCGGAACTGCATGTAGAGGAAGTTGGGGGTCTTCTTGAAGGGGAGGGATACCCCCCGCACCCCTCCCACGAACTCCCAGTTGCGGAAGAGGTCCTGAAGCACCAGGGAGACGGCGATGGTGGCGATGGCAAAATAATGGCCCTTCAGCCTGAAGAGGGGATAACCTATCATGAAGGACCAGAGCACCGCCAGGATCACCCCGATGGGCATGGACACCCAGAAGGGGACGTCCCAGAGGATCATCATCATGGCCACCGTGTAGGCCGAGATCCCCACATACTGGGCCTTCCCCAGGGCGACCTGACCACCGTACCCCCCGATGGTGTTCCAGCCCATCCCGTAAAGGGAAAAGAGGAAGAACTGGATCATCACCGCCCTGGCGAAGGAAGACGAAACGAACCAGGGGAAGGTGAGGGAGAAGATGCTGAAGAGCAGGAGCCCTATCCTCTCTGACCTGGGGAAGTCGCTGAAGTCGAAGGCGTCCTTTATCGCTTCCATCCGAAAAGCCCCTGCGGTCTGAATACGACGATCAGGAAGTAGGCGGCATATACCACCGTGAACTTGAAATTGGGCGCCTTGACCCCGACCAAGGTCTCCAGCACCCCGATGATCACTCCCGCGTAGAAGGCACCCTTTATGCTGCCGAACCCCCCGAGGGCCACGGTGGCGAAGGCGATCATCACGAAGAGGAGCCCGATCTCCGGGGTTATGTACCAGAAGTTCACCAGCAGGGCTCCCGCCAGTCCCACCGTTCCCCCTCCTATGGCCCAGGCAAGGGCGTTCATCCGGTCGGTGTGTATTCCCATATACCCTGCAGCCTCCGCATCCAGAGCGGTCGCCTGAAGGGCCTTCCCCACCCGGGTGTTGTTGATGAAATAGGAGACCCCGAGGAAGGCGAGGATGCTGATCAGCGAAGGGACCACCTTCGCCAGATCGAAGACGACCCCCCCAATCACCGTGCTCTTCCCTATGATCAGCCCGTGGCTCACGGTCCTGAAGTTCGGGCCCCAGAGGAAGAGGACCATGTACCTTATGAAGAGCATGAGGCCAAAGGTCCCGAAAAGCTGGGCGACCATGGGGCCCCGGAGGAGGTGCCTCACCAAGAGGTAATGGGAGGCGAGGCCAAGGATCACCCCTGAGGCGACCGAAGCGGGCATCGCTACAAGGGGGTCCATCCCTAACAGGACGTTGCACCAGTAGGCCACATACATCCCCACCATGAGGAACTCACCGTGGGCGAAGTTCACGATGTCCATCACCCCGAAGATAATGGTGAGTCCCAGGGCGATGAGGGAAAAGATCAGGCCCATCAAGATCCCTGAGGTTATGGCGTCTAAGAGGAATTCCATGAAGGCCTCATTAAAGAAGGGAGGGCTACGTCTATGCGTAGCCCTCCCTCAGCAGGGTCCGACCCTATTTCCACTTGGGGAAGGGATAGATGAATTTGGCCGTGGCGTACTCGAAGGGATAGACCGCCTCCAGATGGGGCACGTCCTCCCCAGGGGCGAGCTGCCACTGCCCGATCATCCCTGACCCGAGGACATTCTGTCCCCTCTCGTTCTTCTGCTCCCCTCCGAACTTGATCCCCTTCCAGGGCATGATCAGCTCCTCTCCAGGGATGTAAAGGGAGTTGGCCGCTGCCTGAATGGCCTTGGGATCGGTGGATTTGGCCTTATTGAGGACGTAGGCCCAGGTCTGAAGCCCGGTGAAGGCCCTGGCTGAGGTCCCGCTCAGGTCCTCACCCGAGCGCGCCTTAAACAGGTCGTTGATCTGCTTGGCGAGGGGCTTCACCTTCGCTATCTTGGGGATGAAGACCGTCCGGGTCAGCACCCCCACGGCGTCCCTCTTCAAGGCATTGGCAAACTCGGGCTGCACCATCCCCGCATCCTGCCCCCAGATGATCTTGGGGCTGAACTTCATCGACTTGAAGGTCCTCATGAAGAGGATGGCATCGGACACGTAGGGGATGAAGGCCACAACCCCAGGGTTGCTTGCCCTGATAGCCTGGGCCTCGCTGGTCAGGTCAGGGGACTGGTGGGGGTACTTGATGGACTTGACCACCTTAAAGCCGTACTTCGGTGCCAGTTCCTCAAGGACCTGGATTCCGGTGGCCCCAAACTCCGTCTCCTCCCCGGCGATGGCTATCCTCTCGATCTCCTTTTTTGGGATTTTGCCCACGCCTTTCGCCTTCCCCTCGGTAAGGCCCACTAAGAACTTGAAGAGGTCATGGGAGAAGGTGATGTTGTGGGGCGTGGTCCTCCAGAACCACTGATATCCCCTGGTGGTGAGGATGGGGGAGGTGGAATTGGAGTTGATCATGGGCACGCCATACCGCTCGCAGACCGTGCTCACGCTCTTGGTTACCGAGGAGTTGTAGCATCCGAGGATGCCCACCACCTTCTCGTCCATGATCAACCGCTTGGCCAGGTCGGCCCCTCGGGCGGGATCGGACCGGTGATCCATGAAGATCAGCTTTATCTTCGCTCCCCCGAGCCCGGGGATCCCCTCCCACTTGGCGATGGGCATGTCGATCCCTTCAACCCTCTTGTTCACGATCTCAGCCGCCAGCTCCACGCCGATCCTGAGGAGCCTGCCCGTGGAGGCCAGTCCTCCGGAGAGGGGGAAGATCACCCCGATCTTCACCTCTTTCTCCGCCGCCACGGCAGTCCCCACACCTAAGGAAAAGATCAATAACCCTAACAATACCCCTCTTCCTACCCCTTTCATCATAAGACCTCCTTCTTCGTTATTTTTGATTAAAGACTCACCCCTTCCATTTTTATAATCTGCTTATATCCGAAAAGGGGGTGGAAGTCAATTACTGTTTCCGCTATCGAAGGTGGCACAGAAGCCCATTAGGGTCTTATGGATCTGTTGATCCGCTTATGGGCTGACGGATTGCTTTCGTCTTTTAGATCC
>CBEVRB010000060.1:0-11217 GCA_965552155.1 uncultured bacterium | reverse complement strand
AAACGTAAGGGCCCATGAAGGGCCGGGAGAATATTTAAATCAAACCTTCAAGAGATTAAAGGCCACGAAGGCCTCCAGAAGCAGAAGCTTTAGGGTTTTCGTGGTTTTTTTATTGCTCCTGCTCTGGGGAAGAGTTGAACGGGATGAAGAGATTCCTGTGTGCTTACACCTTTATCCTTTGTTGTCTCTTTAGCTTTCCGTCATCCCTGCAAGCACTAACCGTCAAAGATCTCCTGGGCAGAACTGTGCAGGTGCCCAAAAAGGCCGAAAGGATCGTGGCCATAGGACCTGGGGCCCTGAGGCTGATCGTCTTTCTCGGGGCCACGGGTAAAGTCGTAGGGGTGGAGCATGGGGAGAAGGAGTGGTCCCCTGCGGGTAGGCCTTACAGAATTGCCCATCCCGAGTTGGCCGGGTTGCCGATCATCGGGCTCGCTGGCCCTCATCCTACACCCAATCCAGAGGCCATCATAGGCGTTGCTCCGGATATAATTTTTGCCACTTATATCTCCCGAAAGGAGGCGGACGAACTTCAGGAAAGGACCAACAGGGCTGTGATTGTCCTCAGCTACGGGCGTCTCGGGTGTTTTTACGCGAAGGAGATCTTCCGCTCCCTGAAGATTGCGGGCAAGGCCCTGGGGAAGGAAAGGCGGGTCGAGGAGTTGATCGGTTTCATCGAGGCCGCCATGGAGGACCTCAGGCAGCGGGTGAAAGGGGTACCAGAAGCGGACAAGCCGAAGGTTTACGTCGGCGCCCTGGGGTTCAAGGGCGGACACGGCATAGAGTCCACGGAGTGCGACTTCCCTCCCTTCATGGCCCTCAAGGCGCGCAACGTCCTGGGCAATTGCCGGGGGCATAGGTTTGTCGACAAGGAGTTCCTCCTCAAGGCGGATCCCGATGTCATCTTCCTCGACCTCGGCAATCTGCACCTGGTGAAACAGGATTACCAGAGGCACAGGGCCTTCTACTCCTCCTTGAGGGCCTTTAAAGAGGGAGGGGTTTACGGGATCCTGCCCTTTAACTGGTACACTACCAACGTTGAGACCTCCCTTGCTGATACTTACTACATCGGGAAGGTCCTTTACCCTGATCGGTTCAGGGAGATAGACCCCGAGGAGAAGGCTAGGGAGATATTTAAGTTCTTCGTGGGCAGGGACGTTTACAGCGCGATGGAGGCGGCCTACGGGGGGTTCGGCAGGATAGATTCCTCCAGGTGGTGAGATGGAGCGATATCGGGCCTATGAGAGGAAGAGGAGGCTTTTGGGGTATCTGTTGGGGGCCTCTTTGCTTGTGGCTGCGGCCGTTTCGCTTCAGCTCGGGGTCTTGAAATTGCCCTTGGGGGCGCTCTTACAGAACCCGGTGATGTGGGAAATAAGGCTTCCCAGGATCGCCTCCGCCCTTTTAGTCGGCGCAGCCCTCGGGATAAGCGGTGCCGTGATGCAGTGCGTGTTGCGCAACCCCCTCGCTTCTCCCTTTACCCTCGGGATCTCAAGCGGTGCTGCCTTCGGTGCAGCGGTGGCCATCGTCTTCTTCGGGGCAGGACAGTTGAACAGAACGGGCCTCACGGGAGTCATCATTGATAACCCCTATTCCATTTCCGCCTTCGCCTTCCTCTTTGCCCTTGGGGCCGTCCTCGTCATCCTTGCGCTGGTGAAGCTGAGGCAGATCACCCCCACGGCTATGATCCTGGCGGGGGTGGCGATCTCCTCCTTTTTTCAGGCCGCAACCATGTTGATTCAACTCTTCGCCGAGGACGTGAAGGTGGCTGCAGTGGTCTTCTGGACCTTCGGTGATGTGGGACGGACCAACTGGGGTGAGATCGTCATCATGTCGGTGGCCTTCTCGATGGTCTTCCTCCACTTTTTCAGAAGGCGATGGGAGCTCAACGTCATGCTCGGAGGGGACGAGACCGCTAAGTCATTGGGCGTTGAGCCATCCCGGTTCAGGCTTGAGGTGATGATCCTGGGTTCCCTTCTGACGGCCCTGAGCGTTTCCTTCTCAGGAATCATAGGCTTTGTGGGACTCATCGCCCCTCACGCAGTGAGGCTGATGATAGGCGCTGACCATAGGTACTTAATCCCCTACTCGGCCCTGATTGGAGCCCTTGTGCTGCTTCTTTCAGACACCGTGGGCAGGATAGCAATATCGCCCGCGATGATCCCTGTGGGGATCGTCACCGCCTTCCTCGGGGTGCCCATCTTCCTATACCTCCTCATCAGGAGTGGGAGCTATGCATCAGACGTTACTTAAAGTCAAAGATCTTGGCTTCTCCTATCGGTCAGTCGAGGTCCTCAGAGGAGTGGCCTTCGAGATCATGGAAGGAGGGATCACCTTTATCGTGGGTCCCAACGGCTCGGGCAAAACCACCCTGCTCAAGTGCCTGGCAGGGATCCTGCGGTTCAGGGGTTCCGTCTTGGTCCAGGGGATGGCTCTCGAGCGCCTTTCTCCCAAGGAACGGGCCAAGCTCTTCGGGTACTTGCCCCAAAGGGTGGATCTTTCCCCTCTGGCGGTCTTTGACGCCGTTATGCTTGGGAGGAAACCCCACATGGAGTGGCGTCCTGGGCGGCATGACCGGGAAGTCGTCGAGAGGGTCATTCGCTCTCTGAACCTCGAGCACATCGCTGAGAAGCCCCTCACGGCCCTAAGTGGGGGCGAACTGCAAAGGGTGGCCATAGCAAGGGCCCTGGCCCAGGAGCCGAGGATACTGTTGCTTGACGAACCCACGAGTAATCTCGATCTCGCTAATCAGATCGAGATCATGGAGATCATGGTAAAGCTTAAGGCAGAAGGGATAGCCTCCGTGGTGACCACCCATGACCTGAACCTCGCTTCCTTCTATTCAGACAGGGTCATAATGCTAAAAGGGGGAGAGATCTTCACCGCAGGGGGTAAGGAGGTCTTGAACGAACGAAACATAGAGGAAGTCTATGGGATCAAGGTCGAAGTCCATCAGTTTGACGGGAGAAAGGTCGTCTTTCCCAAGGGGAACGGCCTTGCTTGAGAGGCCTACAGGGGCTGAGGAGTTTGAGAGGGTCCTGAGAGAAAGCCTGAGGGGATTTAGGGATCTCTGCCTCATTAAGGCTGCCCTCGAGCTGGGGGTTTTTGAGCGCTTTGAGAGGCCCACGACCGTACAAGCCCTGACAAAGGAATTTGGCCTTAAGCGGCAGATCCTTTACCTCTTTTTGGAGAACCTCGTAAGGCTCGGATTCCTGCAGAGGGAAGGAGAGGGATACTCCCTGAGTCCTTTAGGTCGAACGTTCCTGAGCCATCGTTCTCCCTATTCTCAACTGAGACGCATAAAGCACGAGATAAGGCGTGCCCTTCGGTGGCTCGATCTTCCCCGGCTTCTAAGGGAGGGGGCCTTTTCCCACCAGAAGGCCTCCTTTTTCAGCGAGGTCATCCATGCCCTTGCAGAGGAGCGGTTACTTGGGGGGCTTCAAGAGACTGTTGAGGTCCTGCTGGGCCTTGAAGGCTTCAAGCAGGCCAGGCGATGTCTCGATCTGGGCGGCGGACATGGGCTCTTCGCCATAGCTTTCACGAAGGTAAGGGAGGACCTTGAGGTTGATGTCTTGGATCTCCCTCGGGTGCTGGAGGAAACGAAGGACTACCTGAGGAAATATAAAGCCAAGAGGGTCCGTCTCCTGCCCGGGGATTTTTTCAGAGACGAGCTCGGGACCGATTACGACCTGGTCTTTTCCGCCTACAACCCCGCCGGCAAGAGGGCCGAGCTCATACCGAAGGTATTCCGATGCCTCAAGGAGGGGGGCACCTACGTAAACCAGCAGTTCTTCCCCGAGGGGGATAGGTTTTTCACCACTGAGGACCTCGACTGGAACCTCTGGAGTTTCGGGATGAGAAAAGGCCTTAAGGCCTACACCTTTGAAGGGGATCTGGATCTAAAAGAGTACCTTGAAGCCCTTGAAAGGGGAGGCTTTAGGGTGAGGGATGTCCTCGAAATGAGGAGGGGAGATAAGATGATCATCGCCCAAAAGCTATTGACAAAGGGAGGGCGTCCTGTTACCCCTTAAAAGGGGTGCCCGAAAGGGCTTAATAGGGAAGAGGGGTGGAAGGCCCCCGCGGTCCCGCCGCCGTGACCGGGGACGAAACCCACAGGATGCCACTGGAGGTCTTAAGGCCTCTGGGAAGGCGTGGGGAGTAGGGAGATCCGGGAGCCGGAAGACCTGCCCCTGAAAAGAAATAGGTCCCTCCCTCGAGGGGTAGGGAGGGCCGAGGGTGAAGGAAACTGGGTGCAACCCTCAGGTCCGCAGGGACATGAGGGTATTCTTTTTCGAGCGGTAGTAAAAACCTTATGGGAGAAAGGAAATGTTATATCATTTTGTTACAATTTGTTCCCTTTTATTGCTTCTCTTTCTGCCCCAAAGCCAGGCGCTGGAGCCGGGGGAGCTGCAGCAAAAGGCTGAAGAGGCAGTGAGGACGTGGAAGAGGGTTCAGGAACTGGAGGACAGGTGGGCGACAGAGAGAGAGGGACTCCTCAAGGAGATAGAAAGGCTTGAGGCCCAGAGGAGGCTTCTATTGTGGAAGAAGGAAAAGATGGAGAAGTACGTAATGGATCTCAAAGGACGGATAACAGAACTCAAGAGGTGCACCCAAGAGTTGAAGAAGATAAATCGGGAATTGGAACCCTATCTCGATGAGACCGTAAAGCGATTAAGGGAGTTCATAAAAGGAGACCTCCCCTTCTTGACGGAGGAGAGACAGAAGAGGTTGCTCGCCTTACAGAGCGTCTTGGACAGCTACGACGCAGGGATAGCGGAGAAATTGCGGAGGGTCCTGGAGGCCCTGAGAATAGAGGTAGATTATGGGGGGCAGGTAGAGGTGACGGAGGAGCAGATCACCCTTGCTGACAGGCCGCGCACCGTCCAGGTGTTTCGCCTTGGACGCCTTGCTCTCTTCTATCGGACCCTTGATGGGAAGGAGATAGGCCGGTTCAACCCCGAAACCGGAAGGTGGGAAAAGCTCCCAAGCCGTTTTTCCCGTGAGATGGAACGGGCCATGGAGATGGCGGCAAGGAGGCGGGCCGCAGACCTGCTGAAGTTACCCATCGGAGGGCTTAAAAAGTGAAGAGGATAATACCGATATTCGTTCTGCTTCTTCTCTTTCCAGTGGTTTCCTTCGCCCAAGACCTCCAGCAGGTGGAAAGGGGAATTGAGCGTGAGAGGCTCCAAGCCCAAAGGATGGAGAGGGAGACGAGACTGCGTATAGAACGGGAGAGGAGAGGATTGACCTCAAGGATTTCCATGCTCAAGAAGGAGATAGCAGGTCTGAAAGCTGAGATTGAGAGGCTAAAGGGGCAATTCCTTGAGCTTCAGAAGAAAGAGGAACGCTTGCAGCTCGAACAGGCCCAAAGCCGCCAAGAGATGAGGGAGTTGGCCGGTGTGGTGAGGGCAGCGGCCAAGGATCTGGAGGAGATATTCGCTCATTCCCTTACAAGCGCTGAAGTTGAGGGCCGTTTTGAGAAACTTGAACTCCTTTTAAATGAGCGGCGCTTTCCAGCCTTTGAGGAGATCAAGGGGCTTGTGGATATGTGCTTTGAGGAAATGAGGCTTTCACGACAAGTGGTGAAAAGAGAGGGGAGGTTTATCTCCCCACAAGGGGAATGGGTCGAGGGGACACTGCTTAGAGCCGGGAAGTTCACCGCCTATTGGAGACGAGGAGGGGAGATAGGATTTCTGACGTATGGCAAGGAAAACCGAGGGTTTTTGGCTCTCTCAGGGCATCTACCTTGGGCTGTAAAGAGAAATGTAAAAAAGTACATGGAGGGAAAGGCCGATTGCCTCTATCTTGACCCCTCCGGTGGCGCTGCCCTCAGGTATGTGATTCGGAGGCCCAACCTCTACGAACACCTTCGCTCTGGGGGGCCTATTGTGATACCGATCCTTTTGATCGGAGTTGTGGCTGCAGTTCTTGTGGCTGAGAGGTTCCTCTTCTTCAGGAAGGCACGGCCGCTGGACGATGAGGTAGCGAAAAGGTTGATCACCTTGGCAGAGGGGGGTCAGTGGCAGCGGTGTGAAGGACTTCTGAGAGAGGCGAAGGGCAACCCTGTGGCCAATGTGCTCCTTGAAGGGCTTTCAGCGAGGGGAAAAACTCAGGAGGTGGTGGAGGCCACCTTTGATGAGGCGATCTTGAAGGAGGGGATGCGCCTTACCCACTTTCTTCCGGCCCTGAAGATCCTTGCAGCAATAGCTCCGTTACTGGGTCTTTTGGGGACGGTTACCGGCATTATAAACACCTTCCGGGCGATAACCGTCTACGGAACGGGCGACCCGCGGATGATGTCAGGGGGGATATCCGAGGCCCTTGTGACCACCCAGGTGGGGCTTGCTGTGGCTATACCGATCATGTTCCTCTATACCTATTTCGAGTCGAAGGCGGAGAAGGTGACCACCGAGATGGAGGAGAAAGCCGCCTTACTTCTGCCTTTTTTGAAGGAGGGAGATGGGACCTCTCGTTGACCTCATCGACTACCTGAGGGAAGGAGGACCGATCATGTTCCCTATCGTAGGGGTCTCCCTTTGGATGTGGGCCCTGATAGCCCGTAAGGCCTTCCAGCTATGGAGTCTGAAGTCCCGGGACTTGACCCTGGAGGAAGCCCTTGCCTACCTCCCAGGGCAAAGGGTGGAGAAGGAGGGGTTGCGAAGTAGGTTCTTCATTCTATTCTCTCGCATCCGGGAAAGGGTTACGAAAGAGGAAGAAGCCATGAGGATCGCCCTCAGGAAGGAAAAGGAAGAGCTCGAGGGCGGTCTTCGGACGATAAAGACCCTGGCTGCCATAGCGCCCCTTCTTGGGCTGCTTGGGACGGTCACGGGGATGATAACCACTTTTCAGGCCATCTCCCTTTATGGGACGGGAAGTCCCAAGGCACTGGCTGTGGGGATCTCCGAGGCATTGATAACCACGCAGAGCGGCCTTCTCGTTTCCATACCCGGGCTTTTTGCAGCCGGGGTGCTTTCACGAAGGGCAAGTAAGTATTATGCGGACCTCGAAGAATTTTCGACAAGGTTCGTCGCCAACCTTCCCAAAAGAGGAGATTGATATGGCCAGGAGAAGGGCCTCTTTTCTAAAGAGAGGGGAAGGGGTCGAGATAAACATGGCCCCGCTGATAGACATGGTTTTTATTCTGCTTATCTTCTTCCTCGTTACTACCTCCTTCGTCAAGGAGGCGGGGGTGGATGTAGAGCGGCCTGTGGCCGCCACAGCCCAACCGAAGAAGGGAAACATAATGGTAGCGGTCACTCACGAAGGCCAGATCTTCATCGAGAACCGTGAGGTCGATATAAGAAGCGTGAGGGCCTTGATGGAGCGTTTCCGCGCGGAAAACCCAGAGGCCTCAGTGGTGATTTTGGCGGACAGGAGGAGTCAAACGGGTTTGGTGATCCAGGTCCTGGATCAATGTAGACTGGCCGGGATAAAGGAAGTGAGCATTGCGGCCGCAAGACCGCAAGAGGGATGATGGTCGCCAGAGATTGGCTAAAACCCTTCCTTCTCTCTGCAACGGTGAACCTTTTGATCTTTCTGCTGCTTCCCGCTACCTTCAGGGAGGTAAGGCCTCTCAAAGTGGAGTCCGTCCTTGATCACGCGATCTGGATTCGCTTGAAGCCCCCACCCCCACCCAAGCCCCCTCCCCCAAGGCCGAAGCCTAAAAGGCCTCATTTGGCCAAGGAAATAAAAAGATTGCCTGAACTTACTGTAAAGGTGGCTGTAGAAAGGGTGGAACCCCGCCTCAATCTCCCCCTCCCCAGGTTTTCCATTGAGATAAACCCGAAAATAGTTAAGGGCGTCGCCCTCCCACCCCTTCCTACTTTATCGCCTGCACCACAAAAGGTTGAGTTCGCAATAGGAGAGGTGGATGAAGCCCCTGTAATGATTTACCAGGTGAAGCCTATCTACCCTTTGAGGGCAAAAAGGGCCAACATCGAGGGGTTTGTGAGGGTTCGCTTCCTCGTGGATGCCGAAGGGACGGTAAGGGAGATAAAGGTGTTAAAGGCTCACCCCAAGGGTTACTTCGAGGAAGCGGTGAGGGAGGCCGTGAGTCGCTGGCGTTTCATCCCCGGAAGGCGGGAGGGAAAACCGGTCAATACTTGGATGGCTGTGACCATACGGTTTGAACTTCGGGGAGGATGAGGAATCTCGTAATTCTTTTCACGGTTCTCTTTATTATTGTCAGCTGGTCCCCTGCCGCTGAGCCCCCAGCCCTTTCTCCGGAGGCCGTTAAGGTTCTTCATCAAGCTCAGGAATGCTTGAAGAAAGGGGAGGCGAGGAAGGGGCTTGAACTCCTCGATAATTTCAGGAGGGAGCACCCAGAGGTTTCCCATCATCTTTTCTTCTTCCTGGAGGGGAACCTTTACTGGAAGCTCGGCAAGAAGGAAGAGGCGCTCGGCTGCTGGCAAAGGGCTACTCAATTGAGCCCTCGAGATGAAGCGAGTTGGCAGAACTTGGCTCAGGCCTTCTATGAGTTGCGAAGATACGCCGAGGCGGCCGATGCCTTCCTTAGGGCCTATGAGCTTTCAGAAAGAAAGGAACTTCGATTCTATGCAGCCGTGGCCTACCTCAAGGGGAAGCGACCTCGGGAGGCGATTCCTCATCTTGAGGCCTTGGTTCGAGGAAGGAAGGTGCCTGAGGAGTGGCTTTGCGCCCTTCTTCAAGCCTATCTGGATGTGGGGGGTCTCCGAGGAGCGGAAAAGATCTTGAGGAGGCTGCTTTCCCGGAATCCCGAAAAGGTCGATTATTGGAAGTGGCTTGCGCAGATCTATCTGAAGCAGAGGCGCTATATCGAGGCAGTAGCGTCCTTAGAGATAGCTTCAAGGCTGAGGGGTGGTAGGGAGGAGAAAAAGGAACTTGCCCAACTCTATTTGGGGCTAAATATACCTCTTAAGGCCGCTCGGTACTATGAGGAGATCTATGGATCAGACCCTGATCCCTCGGCCTGTGATCGGATCGCCACATTCTATCTCGCAGCCCATAAGATAGAGGAAGCCCTTGCATTTATAGACCTTGCCATCAAGAAGGAGCCGACTGCCGAGCGTTTTCTCCGTAAGGGGGAGATCCTTTATAAAGAGAAGAGGTATGAAGAGGCCTATCAGGCCTTAAAGGAAGCGACCTTACGAGGAGAAGCAGGTTATGCCTCTTTGCTGATGGGATATTGTGCGTGGAAGATGGGATGGCTCCAGGAGGCGAAGAAGGCCTTCCTTGAAGCGGCCTCCTATCCGGAGTATAAAAAGAGGGCTCAGGAGGCGTTGAGGGTAATAGCCGAGAAGGAGGGAAGGAGTAGTGAGGGACTTCTTGAAGGTAGCGATGGAGGCCGCCAGGGAGGCAGGGAGGCTTCAGCTTCATGGATTGGGAAGGGAAAAGAGGGTTGAATTTAAGGGGGAGTTGAACCTCGTCACCGAGGTCGATAGGGCATGTGAGGAAAGGATCATCAGCCTCATAGGGACCCACTTTCCTGATCATGATGTCCTGACTGAGGAAACCCCTCTTTCTCCCAAAGGTTCCCCTTTTAGATGGATTGTTGATCCCCTTGATGGTACAACGAACTATGCCCACGGTTACCCCATCTTCTGCGTTTCCATTGCTTTACAGATGGAGGGGCGGTTAATCCTCGGGGTGGTATATGACCCCACGAGGGATGAGATGTTCTGGGCACAAAGGGGGGAGGGGGCCTACCTTAACGGCAGAAGGATAGGGGTGTCGAAGACCAAGAAGCTCATCAGGTCGCTCCTCTCGACAGGCTTCCCTTACGATCTGCGGGAGAGTCGTGTAAACAACCTCGATCACTTCTGCAACATGATCATGCGTGCCCAGGCCATAAGGCGCGATGGATCAGCAGCCTTGAACCTCTGTTATGTGGCAGCGGGCAGATTTGACGGCTTCTGGGAGCTGAAACTGAAGCCCTGGGACGTGGCCGCTGGCACCATCATCGTGGAGGAAGCGGGAGGTGAGGTCACCGATTTCGACGGAAATTCACCTGATATATTCGGTCAAGAGATCGTCGCCTCCAATGGGCTGATCCATCAAGAGATGCTTGAGGTCCTCAGGGAGGGTAGGCGGCCTACCACCGGATAAGGGAACTACCCCAAGTGAGGCCTCCGCCAAAGGCGGTAAGAAGTACCAGGTCTCCTTTTTGAATGGTTCCATCCCTTACCGCCTCGTCGAGGGCGATGGGGACGGTGGCTGAGGAGATGTTTCCGTATCTATCGATGTTCGTGTAGACCTTATCCATAGAGACGTTAAGTCTTTTGGCCATCCCCTGCAGTATCCTCAGGTTGGCCTGGTGGGGGATTATTACCTTCACGTCGTTAATGTCCACGCCGTTGTATGCCAGCGCCTCCTCACATGCTTCAGCGAACCTCTTCACGGCCACCTTGAAAGATTGATTGGCCTCTATCATCCTCAAGGTGTGTAGCTTTTTATCCACGCTCTCGTGGGAGATGGGGGTGGTCTTCGACCCTCCGCCGGGCATAAGGAGGGTATCGCCGTGAGCTCCATCGGTGTGAATATGAATGGAGAGGATTCCGCTTTCGTCCTTTACTTCCTTCAGGACAACCGCCCCTGCTCCGTCCCCCCACAGGATGCAAGAGGTTCTGTCCGTCCAATCGAGGGTGCGCGTCATCACTTCAGCGGCGACCACCAAGGCGTTCCGGAAGGTCTTCGTCTTTATGTATTGCTCCGCTACCGAAAGGGCAAAGATGAAGCCCGTACAGGCAGCGGTTACGTCCATGCTCACAGCGTTTACCGCCCCGAGCTTCGCCTCCAGCCAGTTAGCCCCGGCAGGGCAGTGAGTATCCGGAGTTATGGTGGCCATGACGATGAGGTCTATCTCCTCTGGGGAGAGGCCCGCTGCCTCCAGGGCCCTCTCCGAGGCGATCTTCGCCAGATCACTTGTGGCCTGATCAGGGCGGGCTACCCTCCTCTCCTTTATTCCTGTGCGGGTGAATATCCATTCATCAGAGGTGTTGAGGATCTTCTCCAGGTCATGATTCGTAATTCTTTCCTCCGGAAGGTATGATCCAGTCCCTACGATGCCTATACGGCTCATCTCTTTCCCCTTCAGGAAATAAGCAAAATATACCCTCCTTCTTGTTTTGTCAACGAGTCAGGGAGAAGGGCCGGTGCATGGGTATGGACATAGGTACCACTCTGGGGAAGGAAGGGTAGAGGCTGCCCACCTCATCCTTGAGGTCTTTCGCAGGGCTCAGGTACCCT
>CBEVRB010000059.1:0-11593 GCA_965552155.1 uncultured bacterium | reverse complement strand
ATTTCATGAGGGCCCTGGCGGAGTTCGCTGATGCGGTGCGGCCGGAACTTTCCATCGTGGATGCCAGGGTCATCCTCACCCGCGGTGGGCCGACCCGGGGGAAGGGAGAGCTGAAAGGAGGAGTGAACAGGATCATCGTCTCTGCTGATATGGTGGCCCTTGACCGCTATTGTTCTTCCCTGATGGAGAGGTACGACGAGAGCTATACCAACGACATGATCCTTCCCTATCTTCAGGAGGCGGTCCGGCTGGGTCTTGGGACGATGGAGTTGAAGAATGTCAAGATAGTGGAAAAAGAGGTATAATGGTGATGGAGTCGGTACTCTCGTTGGACAAGGAGGCCTTTCTCTTTCTCAATGCCATCCTGGCCAACCCCTGGTGTGACCGCATCCTCTACTTCTGGAGCTATCTGGGAAATGCCCTGGTGGTTTTGGTTCTGATGGTCGTCTTATCCCTTCGGAGGGCCCCCTTTCTGAAGGATAACCTCTTATACCTGGCCTTGACCCTTTTGCTAGGGGGGATGGTAGTGAACGGTCTGAAGGAGTTGATACAGCGTCCCCGCCCGGTGGCGGAATTCGCTTCCCTGATTGCAGCGGGGAAGGTCCACGTGCATGTGGTGGGGGCCGCCCTGACGGGCAATTCTTTCCCCTCAGGCCATACCCAAGTGGCCTTCTCAGCGGCCACCTACCTCTCATTAGCCCTGCCCCGCTTTTGTCTTCCTTTCATCCTTTTGGCTACAGGTGTAGCGGTGTCCAGGATTTCCATGGGGGTACACTTTCCTCTGGACGTGATGGCCGGAGCCCTCATAGGGGCGGTGACGGGGTGGGGTGGCTGGCGGATAAAGGGGGTCATCCAGAAAAGGGCAAGAAGATCGACGACTTGAAATTTTTATTGACAACTTGCCACCTTCCGTGTTTTTTAAACAAGATAACGGCGTTTCAAAAATCCCAAGAAAGGAGGGGAAAGGATGAAGAGGTGCCTGGTTTTAATTTTACTGTTAGTGGGAGCTTTGAGTTTCTTGATGGTGGGGGGATCGATCTCCCCCACCCCTGCTAAGGCGCAGGGGAAGATCGTCTGGAGAGGGCAGGCGTCCTGGGGAGCAGGGGTCCCTGTCCTCTACGAGACGGCCGATTACTTCGCCAAGAAGGTGGCAGAGCTTACCAACGGGCGTTTGATCATCAAGATGAACCCCGGAGGGAGTATCGTTCCCGCTTACAAGGAACTCGAAGGGGTGCACAAGGGGGCAATAGATGTAGCTTGTACGGCGGCAACCATCTGGATGGGGAAGATAAAGGCCGCCCCTCTCTTCGGCTCCGTCCCCGGGGGGTTTGAGCAACAGGAATACTTGGGCTGGCTTTATGCCGGAGGAGGCATCAAGCTCTGGCAGGAGATGTACGACAGGAACGGGTACAACGTCCATGTCTGTCACCCCCATGCGGTCATCAGCGCCGAGAACTTTGCCTGGTCCCATAAGCCCATTCGCACCCTGGCCGACTTCAAGGGGTTGAAGTTCAGGACCATAGGCTTCTGGGGAGAGGCCCTTCAGAAACTCGGGGCTCGCGTGGTGACCCTGCCGGGAGGAGAGGTCTACCCGGCGCTCGAGAGGAGGGTACTCGATGCGGCGGAGTTCTCCATCCCGGCGGTGGACAAGGTCTTAGGGTTCCACGAGATCTGCAAGTACCTGACCGTCCCAGGGGTTCATCAGCCGAGCCTGGTCCTGGAGACCCTGGTCAACAAGAAGTCCTGGGAGAAGCTTCCCGATGACCTGAAAGTGGCAGTGGATGCCGCAGCCGATGCCACCATGGTCTGGTGCCTCTCCTGCGGGATAAAGAAGAACGCTGAGGCGATGGAGTTCTTCAAGGAGAAGGGGGTTCAGATCATAAAACTTTCGCCTGAGGTCCAGCGGCAGATAAAGAAGGTCTGCGAGGAGGTAATCGAGGCCCACGCCAAGAAGGACCCCTTCTTTGCAAGGGTCTGGGAGTCCCAGAAGAAGTTTCACGCCCTCTGGGGACCCTACAAGAAGATCATCACCTTTCAGTTCGATTAGCCTTTCGGGGTCAGGGCCCTGGGCCCTGACCCTAAACTTGAAATGGATAGGCCTTTGCGATCGATGTTGAGGTATATCGACCTTATGAGCCGGTGGTCGGGTAAGGTCACAAGTTGGCTCATCCTCCCCCTGATTTTCGAGCTGGTCTACGATACCGTTGCTCGCTATGCCTTCAACGCCCCTACGCCCTGGTCATACGATATCTCCTACATGCTTTACGGGACCCTCTTCATGCTTGGTGCCCCCTATACCTTGCTGGTGGACGAGCATATAAGGGTGGAGGCCTTCTACGAGAAGGCCTCCCGGAGGGGGAGGGCCATCTTGGACATCATAGGCTACCTTCTCTTTTTCTTCCCCTCGGTGGGGGCCCTTTTCTGGTTCGGGCTTGATTTCGCCTGGGAGGCGTGGAAGGCGAGGGAGACCTCCATCACCTTCTGGGCCCCTCCCATCTACCCCCTTAAGGCCCTGATCCCCCTGGTTGCCCTGATGTTACTGCTTCAGGGACTGGCCAGGTTTCTGCGTGATATCCACCTCGCCTTCACGGGGAGGGAGCTATGAGCTCGGAGTTCCTCGTCGTCCTGATGTTCGGAGGGCTCCTTTTGGGTCTCTTCATGGGGTTCCCGGTCGCCTTCGTCATGCTGGGAATCTCCCTGATAGTGGGGGTGATGGGGGTGGGAATGGGATTCTTTCACATGATGCTCATAAGGACCTTTCACGTGATGACAGAATACATCCTCGTGGCCGTTCCCCTCTTCATCTTCATGGGGGTGATGCTCGAGCGTTCAGGGGCCGCCGAGCACCTCTACTCGGCCCTTCACATAAATCTTGGTGGGTTTAACGGGGGGTTGGCCGTGGCCACGGTGGTGGTCTGCACGGTGATGGCGGCGGCCACGGGGATAATCGGTGCACCGGTGGTGACCATGGGCCTTTTCGCCCTGCCCGAGATGCTCAAAAGGGGCTACGATAAGGCCTTGAGTGTAGGGAGCGTCTGCGCGGGAGGCACCCTGGGCATCCTCATCCCACCAAGCGTGATGATGGTCGTCTATGGCCCCATGGCCGGGATTTCCGTCGGCAAGCTCTTCATGGGGGCCATCTTCCCAGGGCTTGTGCTCTCGGGCCTCTACGTCCTTTACATCTCCCTCAGGTGTGCCTTTAAGCCCGAGCTGGGGCCTGCCCTCCCTCCGGAGGAGAGGCGCCTTCCCCTAGGGAGGAGGGTCTGGATGGTCACGACCTCTCTCCTTCCCACTGTCTTTCTCATCCTCTCAGTGCTCGGGGTGATATTCTTCGGCGTGGCTGCCCCCACCGAGGCAGCGGCCATGGGGGCCTTGGCCAGCATGTTTCTCGCCGCAGGTTATGGGAACCTGAACTGGGAGACGCTGAAGGCAGGGGCTTACAGGACCCTGACCGTCTCCAGCATGATCATCCTCACCCTGGTGGGGGCCTTCGTCTTCTCCGGGACCTTCTACATGATAGGAGGGGGAGATGTGGTGACGAACCTTCTCCTCGGGCTCCCGGTGGGGAAGTGGGGGATGCTCGCCATCATGCTTTTCTCCTATTTTGTGCTGGGGATCTTCATGGAATGGGTCGGCATCCTCCCCATTCTCGTTCCTCTCTTCACCCCTTTGGCGGCCAAGCTCGGCTTTGACCCCCTCTGGTTTGCCATCCTCTGCTGCGTGGCGATGCAGACCTCCTTTCTTACCCCTCCCATGGCCCCGGCGATCTTCTACATCAGGGGGGTGGCCCCCAAGGAGGTGAAGTTCGGCGACATCGTTCGGGGGGTAGTCCCCTTCATCGGGCTACAGCTCGTGGGCATCACCTTAGTGGTGTTGATCCCCTCCTTGGCCACCTGGCTTCCCGGATTGATGATCAGGGCGAGATAAGGGGAAATCAGAGGGGCAGCCCCTTCTGGGGCGTCCCGAGGGTGAACTTCTCCTTTTTTATCCACTCTTTGAGGATTTCGGCTATCTCCCGGGCCTTGGAGTAGCTGGAAAGGGGAACAGTGGGGACTTCCTTCCCCTGAAAGAGGACCTTTCCGCTCTTGAGCTCCTTGTAGTTCACCTCCCCCAGAACTCGCGGATTCCCCTGGGGGTAATCCTCACCAAAATCGACTATCTGAGCGTAGATCTCCTCGTCCTTCACCCCGGTGAAGCGGGCCATCTCCTCGTCAAGTACCGGGATCGGTATTCCTATCCCCACGAAGAGTGAAGGGCCGTAGCCCTGGATGCTCGCCCCCCTGAGCCACTGGGGGCTCATCCCCCTGAGGTCCCCGATCACCGCCAAGGTCCCGGCCGGGGCCTTGGGCACGCCGTTGGGGGCTCGGGGGGCCTGGGGGAAATGCTGGGTCCCGTGCCAGGCGACAAACCCCTCCCCTCCTCCCAGGAATATCCTCGTCCCTATGCCGATGGTCCGGTAAAAGGGATCGTTGAGCAGGGGGCTGAGCTGACCGGCGCTGCAGTAATTGATATTTCCCGCCTTCGGCTTTAAGACCCCCATATAAGTGTAGATGAGCCTGTCTGAGAGGTTGACGGCACAGTTATAGTTCTGATAGGCGTTCCTCGGGTTAAAGAGGAAGGCGTCTCTGAAGTCGGAAAGGCGCAGGTCCATTTCCACCTTCCGGTTGGGATAGGAGTGGGTCCCATATCCCTCGACCAGCAGGTGTACTTCCTTCCCCGCCACCAGATCCTCTATCACGTGCCCTCCCCCATATTCGAAGCTCCCGGGATAGATCTTGTTCAGAGGGTCGTCTATCGCCGTCGCTGTCGCCCCGATGTATACGTCCACCGCCGCCAGGCCAGCGTAGGCGGGAACGTTGTTTATCAGGACTCGATGGGACTTTATCCTCGGTCGGGTATGACCGAAGTTCAGGAAGGCGCCGGAGGAACACATGGGGGCAAAGGTCCCGGTGGTGACCACGTCCACCTCCTTGGCTGCCCTCTCGGGGCCTTTCTCCTCCACGATCTCCACCATCTCTTCGGCGGTGACCACCACCGCCTCTCCCCTCCTTATCCTCTCGTTTATCTCCTCAATGGTCTTCTGAACCTTTGCCATCCATGTCCCTCCTTTGGACAAAGGGCATCTTAATCTCTCTCCCCTTGCTCGTCAAGAAAGGTCCTCTTTTGGGATCAGAGAGATCGAGAAGGGGGAGGGAGGTCATCCCCTCCCCCCAATGGAGCAGAGCTATGTACCTTGAGCCGAGGCCTTGCGGATGGCGACTATCGCCTCAATGATCATCCATATCTCGAGGGCGAAGACGATTATGCCGACCACGAACAGCAACGTGTTATGGGTCTTGGCGAACTTCTGGATGTTCAGGACCATCGCCCATCCGGTCATAAGGAGCATGAAGATCATCGGGAGGGCAGTAAACCAGATGGGCTTCTTCAGCTTAGCGAGGTAAACGGTCGCCACCAGCAGGGCCAAACCGGCGAGGAGCTGGTTGACGGTGCCGAAGAGGGGCCAGAGGATGAGGGCTCCCTTTCCTCCCTTCTGGGCGAAGGCCAGCAGAAAGGCGGAGAAGACGGCGATAAAGGTGGCCACCCAGCGATTGGCGAGAAAGTCGGCCCCGATGTCCTTGCAGAACTCCCCGATCACGTATCTTTGGATACGCGTGGCGGTATCGAGGGTCGTGCCGGCAAAGGATACGAGGAAGACCGCCATGATGGTGGAGCCGATGATGAGAGGAATGCCATAAGAACCCATCAAGTTGGCAGACCCGACGATCACGGCGTTAAGTTTGGACCCGAGACCTGCCGCAGCCTGCCAGCTCGCATAGTGGGCCTTCCAGGCAGCTGCCCCGGTGAGGACCTCGCCCGCCTTGGTCTTGTAGGCTATGCCGATGGCAGCGGCGGTGGCCACTATCACCAGGACGGAGAGGGCCCCCTCCATAAGCATCCCGCCATATCCGACGAACTGGGCATGGGTCTCCTTGTCTATCTGCTTGGAAGAGGTCCCCGAGCTCACCAGTGAGTGGAACCCAGAGATCGCCCCGCAGGCGATGATCACGAAGATAAAGGGCCAAAGGGGCGGCGCACCGGCAGGATGAGCGTTCACCGCAGGGGCGACCATGGTAGGATGGGCGATGATGGTCCCGATGAAGAGCAGGCCCATGGCGATGATAAGCTCATGGGCGTTTATGTAATCCCGCGGCTGCAGGAGGGTCCAGACGGGTAGCGTCGAGGCGAAATATGAGTAGACGAGCAATATCACGAGCCACGTGGCCACCGGGGTGAGGCCCCAGAGGCCGGGGAGTTTGAGGGGCCAGTAGGCGCCGATGATCACCGTTATGTACATCAGGATGACAGCGGCGATTGCCGTCCAGGTGAGGCTTGCCCCCTTCTTGTAGATCATGTAGCCCATCCACATCGCTATGGGGATCTCCATCCATACCGGGAAGACCGACTGAGGGTACATCTTGAAGAGTATCCCCATGATCAGGGCGAAGATCGCGATGACGATCCAGAGCTCAAAGAAGATGATGAGGTGAAAGAGGGTCCTGGTCCTGGGGTTCACCAGTCCAGCGGTCAGCTCCCCGATGGACACCCCTTTATTCCTCATGGAGGCCACAAGGGATGAGAGGTCATGCACTGCACCTATGAAGATGGGACCAAAAAAAATCCAGAGGGCTGCAGGGACCCATCCCCAAATTATGGCTATGGCAGGTCCCACGATCGGACCGAGGCCAGCGATGGAGGTGAAGTGATGCCCGAAAAGGACTTCCTTCTTGGCGGGAAGATAATCGATATCGTCGCGGAGCTCATGGGCGGGGGTAACGGCCTCGGGATCGAGCTTGAATATCTTCTTGGCAAGGTACTTACCATACGTATGGTAGGCTACGATATAA
This sequence comes from uncultured bacterium, assembly GCA_965552155.1. Taxonomy (GTDB): domain Bacteria; phylum Desulfobacterota; class B13-G15; order B13-G15; family B13-G15; genus CAYRAR01. The sequence goes on along the minus strand of CBEVRB010000059.1, from coordinate 4,706 downwards.
CCTACAAACATTATCAACGCCAAGATCAGTGAATTCATGGCTCCCCTCCTTTCCTCCCGAAGACTCTAACAGACATCGTACATCATCGATCTGTCCGCTATCTCCTCTATTTTCTCCACTCTCACCTCCTTTCCTTCCTCTTTCTCCACCCTGGAGGCCAGCCTTTTGGCCTCTTCCTTCGGCTTTCCGTCGGTCACCACTATCTCAATCCCTTCCTTTTTGGCTTCCTCAAGGACCTTCTCTGTTGGCCTCCTCTTCACCACCATTATTCCTCTGGAGGCCTCAAGGCGGGCCTTCGCCTTGCCACAGCCCCACACATCTATGATCCCTGCCGCCTCACCGTAGGCTATGAGGACCTTCTCCTTTCCCATGTGAAAAGGGTGATCAAAGCTTTATTTCATATTATTTCCATCCACTCCTTTTGTCAATCAAATAGGGGTGGTCGTCTACAGGAGATGAGGATCTCTGCCGGATCATCTCGTAAAGGATTACCGATGCAGCCACCGAGGCGTTGAGGGAGTTGACTTTTCCCCTCATGGGGATGGAAAGAAGCATATCGCATTCCCTCTTTACCAGGGGCCTTATCCCCCTCCCCTCTCCCCCGATCACGATGGCCAAGGGGACAGTGAGGTCTCCATCGTAGAGGGGAGTAGGGGCATCGGCCGAGGCCCCGATGATCCATATCCCCCACCCCTTCAGCCTCCTTATCGCGTTCCCTAAATTCTTCACCTTCACCACCGGTAGGTGGAAGAGGGCCCCTGCTGAGGCCTTGGCGACCGCGCCCGTTATAGGGGCCGCCCTCCTCTCCGGGATCACCACCGCCCATACGCCGCAGGCCTCGGCGGTGCGAATTATTGCCCCCAGGTTTCGCGGATCTTCGATCCCATCGAGGACCAGAAAGGAGGGGACCCCTTCTTCCCTCTCCATGACCTCTTCCAACTCCCTATATGGGAAGGAGGGGAGGCGAGCAGCGATCCCCTGGTGAGGGGCATTATGGGTGAGGCGATCGAGGGAGGGGCGATTGATCTTTTTGGGCTCTATCCCTTTTCTCCTGCAGCGCTCCAATATCTCCGTTACCTCCTCCCTCATTCTCTGGCGGCAGAAGAGGAGGTCTTCTACGGGAAGGCCTGCCCGAAGGGCCTCCCTGACCGGATTGACCCCGTAAATCCAGAAGCCCTCCCCTTTCACGGGACGAAAAAAGAGGATACTCCTATAAGGGGGAGAAAACAAGGTTTTTAGTCATAGAAAAAAGACAAAATTTGTGATATCTTTCTTTTACTCTTCCGAGGAGGATTATGGACATGAAAAGGAAGGTCTTGTGTCTGGGCGCCGCCCTGCTGCTTCTCCTTTATGCCGCGGCCTGGGGAGGGGAGCTTCAACGCCTCCTCCTGCCCAGTGGCGTGAGGGTGGTCCTTGAGGAGGATCACACTCGGCCCGTGGTCGCTTATCAGATATGGGTGGGAGTAGGGAGCGCAGATGAGGGGCCTGAGGAGGCAGGGATTGCCCATCTCATAGAGCACATGATCTTCAAAGGGACCGACAAATTCCCCCAAGGGGTGGCCGCTTTTGTGGAGGGGCTCGGAGGGGAGGCGAACGCGTATACGACCTATGACTATACCGTCTACCATGTGGTCATGGGAAGTACCTTCTGGAAGGAGGCTGTAGATGCCCTTATAGACGCGGTCCTTCATCCTCGCTTCCTCGAGGAGGAGCTCCAGAAGGAGAAAGAGGTGGTGGTGGAGGAGATAAAGATGGGGGAGGATGACCCCAGCCGAACCCTCCACAAGTTGCTCTGGAGGCGCAGCTTCTCCGTACACCCTTATGGCAGGCCCATCATCGGCTCTGTGGAGTCGGTCAGGGGCTTTGGGCGTGAGGACCTTCTGAACTTCCACAGGAAATGGTACGTGCCGGAGAACATGGTCTTTGTGGGGGTGGGCGACTTCTCATCGAAGAACCTCATCGAGAGACTCAAGGTACTGTTTGCTGAGGCAGAGGGAGGGGTCCCTGAGAGAGAAAGGGGAGTGGAACCTCCCCAGATGGTGCTGCGCACCCTGCTGGAGCGGGGTCCATGGAAAGAGAGGTACCTGGGCATGGCCTTCCATATCCCGGACCTCAGCTCTCCTGACCTTTACCCGTTGGAACTCCTCTCCGCCCTCCTGACAGAGGGGGAGGCATCTCGCCTTCAGAGGTCTCTGAAGGAGGAAAAGGGCCTCGTTACCTCCATCTATTCCTATTCCTTCATGTCGCGGAACCCTGGTCTTTTCGTCATCCGCGCCGCCCTTCCCCCTGGTAAGGTCAGGGAAGGGATAAAGGGGATCTGCGAGGAGCTGGCCCGGATAGCGGAGGAGGGGGTAGGGGGTGAGGAACTGAGGAGGGCCAAGACCCTCCTGGAAGCGGACCTCATCTATGAGAAGGAGACGGTTCAGGGAAGGGCCTCCTCCCTCGGATATTTTGAGGCCCTCTGGGGCGATGCGAGGAAGGAGAAGGAGTACCTGGAAGGGATAAGGAAGGTCCGGCCGGAGGAGGTGAGGGAGGCGGCCAGGAAGTACCTGAGCATCAAAAACCTCACCCTCGCTCTGCTCGTTCCTCATGAGGAGGAGATCTCAACGGAGGAGCTTTCCGATCTCGTCGCTCCCCTGACCGAGGTGGCAAAGAAGGCAGAGGTGAGGAAGCTGAGCCTCGAGAACGGAGCCACCCTCCTCTTCCTCGAGGATCGCACAGTCCCCGTTGTCGGGATCTGGGTGGTCTTTTTGGGGGGGTTGCGATATGAGACCCCTTCCAAGGCCGGACTCTCCCAGCTGGTGGCGGAGATGCTGACCAAGGGGACGGAGAGCCGCACCTTTCATCAGCTGGCGGAAGAGGTGGATCGCATGGGGGCGTACCTGAAGGGGTTCGCGGGGAGGAACACCTTTGGTGTAGAGGCAAAGGGATTGAGCAAGGATTTCCCCCGCCTCCTCCGGCTGGTGGCCGATGTGGTCATCAATCCCTCCTTTCCTGAGGAGGAGCTCCAGAGGGCAAAGGAACGGCAACTCGCTGCCTTGAGGCGCCAGAAGGATCACCTCCTCCGCCGCACCCTGCAGCTCTTCAGGGAGACCTTGTACGAGGACCATCCTTACGGTCTCAATCCCTTGGGTACCGAGGAGTCGATCGCCGGGATCACCAGGGATGACCTCCTCGATTATTATCAGAGGTTTGCCCTCCCGCAAAACATGGTCATTGCAATAGTGGGAGATTTGAACTGGCCTGATGTTAAGGCCCTCGTGAAGGAGGACTTCGAGGAGTTCATAGGAGAGGGATTCTCACCCCCGATGGTGCCTCGCCCTCGGAGGGAGATCGGCATAAGGAGGAAGGAAGCCCCTTACGGCAAGGGAGATCAGATCCATTTCGTCCTGGGATTTCTTGGCACCACCCTTACCGACGAGGACCGTTACCCCCTTGAGGTCCTGGAGGCCGCCCTGAGCGGGCAGGGGGGGAGGTTTTTTGTGAAGCTGAGGGATAAAATGGGACTGGCCTATGCGGTCGATTTCTTCGCGCGGTGTGACCTCGATCCCGGTTACCTGGGGGTGTATATGGCCACGAGCCCTGAGAAGTTGAAGCGGGCCCTCGTGGGGGTAAAGGCCATCCTTGAGGAAGTCGCCATCGAAGGGATCACGGAGGAGGAGCTGGAGCGGGCAAAGAGGTACCTGATAGGGAACCATGAGGTGAGTCTGCAGGGGTCCCTGGCGATGGCCTCAACCCTTGCCCTCAACGAACGCTATGGCCTCGGATGGGATTTCTTCAAACGTTATCCCCAGAGGATAAAGGAGGTCACCCTCGAGGACGTGCTTAGGGTGGCCCGGAAGTACATCGACATGGAGTCCTATACTCTGGTGATCTTGAAGCCCTCAGGGGAGGAAGGCCCTACCGCTTCTCAAGGTGCCTCTTCACCGCCTCCCTCTTCCCCCTGAGGGTCAGGGGCTTATCCCTCCTGTCGTCTATCCTGATGGTGGTGAGGACGCGAAGGGCACCCTTCCGGAAGGGAACTTTGTGCATCTGGAGGGCCATCTCCAGGAGCCTACCCGGCTCCCCCTCCACCTGAGTGCCCATCGGTGTCACCTCATATACCACTCCTTTCTCCTCCAGCACCCTCACACAGTCGGCCACGTATTCGCTCACGCTGGCAGAGGATGTCCCTATGGGCACAACGCTTATCTCCATCACTGCCATCGTCCACCTCCTCAATAGGGGATGCTTTCCAGCAGAAGTACTCCCCCCGCAGCGAAGAACAGGTTAGGGGCCCAGGCAGCGAGGAAGGGTGGCAGGGCCCCGGTGTGACCTATCGCCACCGAAAGGGCGAAAGAGGCCCAATAGAGGAACCCCACCGCCATGCTCAACACGATCCCTATCGCCACCCCCCCTTCCCTCCGACGGTTGCTCCAGAGGGCCAGGGGGACCCCCAGAAGGACGAGGACGAAGCCGACGAAGGGAAAGGCCACCTTTGCGTGAAGGTCCACCAGATAGCGGGTGGCCTCATAACCCTCCTGTCGCAGCTTTCTCACGTATCGCAAGAGTTCTCCGTAGCTCATCGCCTCAGGGGGCTTCACCCCTTTCTGGAAGTCTGCAGGGGTTTCAGGAAGGGAAAGGGAGAGCTGGGGGAAGGTCTCGATCTCGGGACGGGACTTCCGGAAATTGCGGACGGTCACCTCCGAGAGGACCCACTTCCTTCC
>CBEVRB010000058.1:0-11604 GCA_965552155.1 uncultured bacterium | reverse complement strand
GGGACTGGACAAGAGGGGAATCGGGACTTAAAATTTTTATAACGATGCCATGGAAAAGGGAGGAGGTGTTGAGATATGAATCAGCTTAAGACCTTCCTTTTGATGGGGCTCCTTACGATCCTCTTCATCTGGATAGGGAGCCTGCTGGGCGGAAGGGAAGGGGCCACCTTTGCCCTGATACTGGCTGCGGCGATGAACCTGGGCACCTACTGGTTCAGCGATAAGATCGTGCTCGCCATGTACAGGGCGAGGGAGGTCACGGAGGCGGAGGCACCGGGTCTTTATCGCATCGTGAGGGAGCTGGCCACAAAGGCCTCCATGCCCATGCCGCGGGTCTACGTGATCGAGTCCGATTCCCCCAACGCCTTTGCCACGGGGAGAAACCCCCAGCATGCTGCCGTGGCGGTGACCACAGGTATCATGCGCCTGCTGGATGAGGAGGAGCTCAAGGGAGTGATCGGCCATGAACTTTCTCACATCCGCCACAGGGACATCCTCATCGGGACGATAGCCGCCACCATCGCCGGGGCCTTGAGTTATCTGGCCATGATGGCCCGCTGGAGTATCTTCTTCGGGGGATTTGGCGGCGACGATGAAGAGGGAGGGGGGAACATCTTTCTGGTGATGATCCTCACCACCCTCGCTGCCTTTGCCGCGATGCTGATCCAGCTGGCCATCTCCCGCTCCAGGGAATACTACGCCGATGAGGGCGGGGCACGACTCTGCGGGAATCCCCTCTATCTGGCCCGGGCCCTGGGCAAGCTGGATATGGCCGCAAGGAGGATACCCTTAGAGGCGAATCCCGCCACAGCCCACATGTTCATCGTCAACCCCCTCAGGGGAGGGGGCATCATGACCCTCTTCAGCACCCATCCCCCCATTGAAGAGAGGATCAGGAGGCTTGAGGAGATGGCCCGGGGCCGCTGATGGACCCTCTGAGAAGAAGGGCGGTTGAGATCCTCATCGAGTGGGAGAAGAGGGGGTCCAAGTTGGACCCCCTCTTCTTTAGGAGGACTCAGGGGCTGGGGCCCCGTGAGAGGGGGTTCGTGAGGGAGCTGGTTTACGGGGTCGTGCGCTGGCTCCTCAGGCTCGATCACGTAATCGCCCAGCATTCCAAGGTGAAACCTCAGCGGATGGAAAGGGCGGTCCTGGCCGCCCTGAGGGTGGGGGCCTATCAACTCCTCTTCCTCGACCAGGTGCCTCCCTGGGCAGCGGTCTCAGAGATGGTAGAGGTGGTGAAGGGGATGGGGAAGGGGCAAGCAGCGGGCTTCGTCAACGCGGTGCTGAGGGCGATAGCCGAAGGTGGAGAAGGGAAGCTCCCCGATCGGGAGGAGAACCCCCAGGAATATCTCTCCATCGCCTTCTCCCATCCGGGATGGGTGGTGGGGGACTGGTTCAAGCGGTGGGGACTGGAGGAGACGGAGCGCCTCTGTGCGGCCAACAACCTCATCCCCCCCCTCACCATCCGTGTCAACACCCTGCTGGGGGAGAGGGAGGAACTCCTGGGACGGCTGGCCCTGGAGGGCAGGAGGGCCTATCCCACCCCCTATTCCCCCTGGGGGCTGATTCTGCAGGACGAGGAAGGGTTCACCAAAAGCGAGCTTTTTAAAGAGGGATGGTTTCAGGTCCAGGACGAAGGGGCTCAGCTCATAAGCATGCTCCTTTCCCCTGAGCCGGGGGAGAGGGTCCTGGAGCTCTGTGCCGCCCCCGGGGGGAAGGCGACCCATATGGCCCAGATGATGGGGGGAAGGGGAGAGGTGGTGGCCGTGGACATAAGCCCCGAGAAGCTCTCCCTCCTCAAGGAGAACTGCAGGAGGCTGAGGATAACCAATGTCAAGGCGGAGCGCTACGACGCCAGAGGTCCCCTTCCCTTCTCCCCGGAGAGCTTCGACAGGGTGCTGGTGGATGCCCCCTGTACAGGCTTGGGGGTCCTGAGGCGGAATCCCGATGGGAAGTGGAGGGTGAAGGAAGAGGATGTGAAGAGGCTCTCAGAGCTGCAGTTCGAGATCCTGCAGGAAGGGGCCAGGATGCTCAAGAGGGGAGGGGTCCTCCTTTACAGCACCTGCACCCTCACCCGTGAGGAGAACGAAGGGGTGGTGGAGAGGCTCCTCGAGAAAGGCGATTTTCAGCTCCTGGAGCCTCCCCTTTCCCTTCCTCCTTCCTTCTTCACCCAGGAGGGGCACTTCCTCAGTCTGCCTCACCGGCACGGGACCGACGGCTTCTTCGCCGCCTTGCTCAAGAAGAGATGACCCTGGCCTCAAGGTCGTAGGGTCCTGCCCCTACGACCTCCGCTTCCACGATCTCCCCTCCTCTCATCCCCTTTCCCGAAAGGTAGGTCACTCCGTCTATCTCCGGGGCCTGAAAGGGGGTGCGGCCCACCCACCTTCGCCCCTTCTTCCTTTCCACCAGCACCTGGACCTTTCTTCCCAGAAGCCCTCTGTTCCTTTTGTAGGATATCCTCTGCTGAAGCTCCATGACCCATTGATACCTCTCAGAGGCCACCTCCCCCGAAGGGGCCTTCCAGGGGTACGACCTCGTCCCCTCCTCAGGAGAATAGCGGAAGGCCCCGAGGTGGGTGAACTCCGCCTCCTCTATAAAGCTGAGGAGCTCCTTGAACTCCTCTTCCCCCTCGCCGGGGAACCCCACCATCACCGTGCCCCGGAGATGGATCTGGGGCCACTTCTCCTTAAGGGTCTCGATGAGGCCCCTTATCTCCCTTCCGGAGGTCCTCCTTCCCATCCGCCTGAGCACCCGATCGCTCACGTGCTGGATGGGGAGGTCAAGGTAGGGGACGATCTTCTCTTCCCCGGCGACGAGCTCAAGCAGGGACGGAGGGAAGTTTTTCGGATGGGGATAGGTGTAGAGGAAGCGGATCCAGCGCACTCCCTCCACCTCGATGAGGCGGCGGAGGAGTCCTTCGAGTCCCCCCTTGATCCCCAGGTCCCTACCGTATGAGGTCGTGTCCTGGGCGACCAGCACCACCTCCCTCACCTCCATTTCCCCAAGCCTCCTCACCTCCTCCTCCACAGAGGATGGCCGGCGGCTCCTGTACCTGCCCCTGAGCTTGGGTATGAGGCAGAAGGTGCAGGGATGATCGCACCCTTCGGCTATCTTAACGTAGGCCATATGGGGGTTGTTGAAGAGCACCCTGGGGGAGCGGTGATCGTAAAGGTAGGTCGGCTCCCCCGCCCATATCCCCTTCTTCCCCTCCTCCAGCAGTTGAGGCAATCTCATGAACTCCCCCGAGCCCAGCCAGATGTCCACCTCTGGCATCTCCTCAAGGAGCCTTTTGCCATATCTCTGGGGAAGGCATCCGAGGACGGCCAGCGTAGCCCCAGGAGGCTTCCTCTGGGCCATCTCCAGGATCGTCTCCACGGCCTCCTTCACCGCCTCCTTGAGGAAGGCGCAGGTGTTGATCACCACCGCATCCGCCTCTTCGGGAGAGGAGACGAGCCCCCATCCCCTTTGCAATAGATCCCCCAGGAGGACCTCAGAGTCCACCTGGTTTTTCGGGCACCCCAAACTGATCAGATATATCCCCTTCTCGACCGACAATTGCATCTTTTTCCCTAATGATGCATAATCCTTTCAGGATGCACAAGGGAAGGGTCGTGAAGAAGGCAGCGGTAAGTGCCATATTTTTATGTCTTATTGTCGCAGGATGTTCCCTCTTTGGGAAGAGGGTCTCCTCTCCCCCTCCTGTGGTGGCGAAGGAGGTACCCAGGGAGGCCCTTTACCATTACCTGGTGGGCAGACAGAAGCTGAAGGAGGGGGAGCTATCGGAGGCCTTAAAGGAGTACAGGGAGGCCCTTTCCCTTGACCCCCAATCGGCATTTCTGCACACCGAGGTTGCCCGCATCCTCTTGAGACAGGGGAAGATGGAGGAGGTGCTCTCTGCCTGCCGTGAGGCCCTGAGCGTGGATCCCGACTATCTCCCTGCCAGGAGGCTGCTTGCCGGGGTCCTCTCCAGCATGGGGAGGAGAAAGGAGGCGATCGAGGAATACGAACGCATCCTCAAGGCCGATCCCTCAGATTTCAAGGCCTATATCATGCTGAGCTCCCTCTATGTGGAGCTCAAGTCCTATGAGAAGGCCATCGAGACGGTCCAGAAGCTCCTCAAGAGGAAGCCCGATTCGGCAATGGGGCTCTATTACCTGGCGCGGATATATGCCGAGATGAAGCTGTACGGGAAGGCCATCGAATGCTACAAGAAGGTCCTGGAGATCTACCCCCATATGGAAGCGGCCCTGATGGAGATGGCCACCATCTACGAGATCGAGGGCAAAACCGAAGAGGCGGTAAAGACCTACCAGGAGCTCCTCAAGTATCACCCCCACAATATCCGGGCGAGGGAGCGTCTGGGGATGCTCCTGTTGAAGGAAGAGCGCCTGGGGGAGGCCCTGAAGCAGTACCGGATCATCAAGCAGCTTGATTCGGAGAACCTGGCGGTGAGGGTGAAGTTGGGACTCATCCTACTGCAGCAGGAGAAGTATAAGGAGGCGGAGGAGGAGTTCCGCTTTGTGCTGGGGGTCAGGCCCGAGAACCATCAGGTACGCTTTTATCTCGGGATGACCCTCTATGAGATGGGGGAGGCCTCCAAGGCCATCGAGGAGTTCAAGAAGATACCGCCTTCTGCCTCCATATACGTGGATGCCATGAAGTACCTCGCCTACATCCTCCAGAAAGAGGGGAAGGTCGAGGAGGCCCTCCAGGTCGTGAAGGAGGCCTTAAAGGAGAAGCCCGACGATTGGGAGATCGAGTATGCCCTGGCCCTCCTCTATGAGGAGTTGAAGCAGTACGAGGAGGCCATTCGCATCCTGGAGGGGCTCGTGAAGAAGGCCTCCAAGCCCGCTGAGGTGCTCTTCCGCCTCGGAGTCATCAGCGATAAGTTGGGTCAGAAGGAGAAGTGCCTCGAGTACATGAGGAGGGCGATAAAGGCCGACCCGAAGCATGCCGATGCCCTGAACTGGGTCGGCTACACCTATGCCGAGGAGGGGATAAGGCTCGATGAGGCGGAGGAGCTGATAAAGAGGGCCCTGAAGGTCAAGCCGAACAGCGGTTACATCATCGACAGCCTCGGATGGGTCTATTACAAGAAGGGGAAGTTGAAGGAGGCCCTCTTCTATCTCAAGAAGGCCCATCACCTCCTCCCCGACGATCCCACCGTTACCGAGCATCTGGGGGACGTCTTGCTGAAGATGGGTGATGGGGAAAAGGCCCTGGAGCTATACCGCCGGGCCCTGGAGTTGAAGCCCACCGATGAACAGAAGAAGAAGATCCAGATGAAGATCGACAGGTTGCTGAAAAAGAACCGAGATGCAAAAGGGGATCCTGATCACCTTTGAAGGGATCGAGGGCAGTGGTAAGAGCACGCATATGCGCCTTGCCGGGGAGTTCCTCCTCCAGAAGGGCTACCGACTCCTCTGTACCCATGAGCCAGGAGGCTCCCTCTTAGGCGAGGGGATAAGGAGGCTCCTGCTCCAGAGGGGGGTGACCCTTTCCCCCCTTGCAGAACTCTTCCTGTTCTGTGCCGACAGGGCGCAGCATCTGAACGAGGTGATCCTTCCGGCCCTCGAGGAAGAGAAGGTCATCCTCTGCGATCGCTTCACCGACTCCACCACCGCCTATCAGGGTTACGGTCGGGGGATAGACCTGGAGGTGATAGAGGAGGCCAACATGTGGGCCACCGGGGGGCTGCGGCCTCACCTGACCATCCTGCTCGATTGCGATCCAGAGGTGGGTCTTTCCCGGGTGGGGGAGAGGGATCGGCTCGAGGACGAGGATCTGGACTTCCATCGAAGGGTCAGGGAGGGCTACCTCGAGATAGCAAGGGGGGAACCGGAGAGGGTCAGAGTGGTGGTGACCAACTGGAGGGACAAGGAGGAGGTCCAGGGGGAAATAAGAGGCCATCTCCTTCAGGTGCTGAGGCGGATCGGATGAGGTTTGCCGATATCATCGGCCACAGGAGATCGATAGAGGTCCTGCGCCGTATGGCCAGAATGGGAAGGGTTCCCCATGCCCTGCTCTTCGTCGGACCTGAGGGGGTGGGGAAGAGGGCGGTGGCCGAGGCCTTCTTCCAGTACCTGAACTGCCCCAGCGCCGGTGAGGACTCCTGTGGCCTCTGCCCGAGCTGCGAGAAGGTGAAAGGGGGGAGACATCCCGATCTTCACCTCGTGGTCCCTGAAGGGGAACATATCAAGATTCAGCAGGTGAGGGAGCTCATAGAGCGGCTGTACCTTCGCCCCCTTGAGGCCCGGTGGCGGGGGGCGATAATAGAAGGGGCGGATCGGATGACGAAGGAGGCGGGGAGCGCCTTCCTCAAGACCTTAGAGGAACCCCCTCCTTCAACCCTCATAGTTCTTATCACCTCAAGACCCGAGGGGCTCCTGCCGACGATAAGCTCCCGCTGTCAGAGGATCAGGTTTTATCCCCTTTCGGATGAAGAGGTGAGGGAGGTGCTTGAGAGGAAGGGGATATCCCCGGGTGAAATTGGGTCCCTCCTCAAGCTCGCTGACGGGAGCCCGGGAAAGGCCATGGAGCTCTGCTCCTTCCCCCTCCAGGAGATGGAGCGCTGGATGAGGGATGCGATCGCCCAGCCCTCGAGGATTACTCTGTTGCTTGAGGGGGCAGAGGAACTCTCCTCCGATCGAAAGAGGAGCAGAGTGGCGATGGAGGTCCTCCTGACCTCCCTGCGGGATGAGATAATGAGGCGCATCTCATCGGAGGATCGGGAGGTCGATAGGTTTCTTGATCTCTTCTGGGAGATCATGGAGGTGGGGAGGGGGATGGAGGAGAACGTCAACCCGAGGTTGGCCTGGGAGAAGATCTTCTTGGAGATGTCAAGATGCGCCTTGTAAAGGTGAGGTTTCCTCAAAGGGCAGCGGCCTCCTACTTCGACCCCAAAGGACTGGAGCTGGAGGAGGGGGACTGGGTGATAGTGGAGACGGAGAGGGGGCAGGTGGCGGGCGAGGTCATCTCTTTCAGGGAGGGGGTGAAGGAACTGGAGGTCCCCCCGGTCATCCGTAAGGTCACGGGCGAGGAAAGGAAGAAGGTCAGGAGATTGAGGGAGAAGGAGAGGAAGGCCTCGGAGCTCTGCGAAAGGCTCATCGAGGAGCTGGGGCTCCCGATGAAACTCGTCGGGGTCGAGTACCTCTTCGACGAATCCAAGGCGATATTTTACTTCACCGCGGAAGGGCGGGTGGACTTCAGGACCCTGATCAGGATGCTCGCCTCCCAGCTCAGGACCCGCATCGAGATGCGTCAGATAGGGGTCAGGGACGAGGCAAAGATAGTGGGGGGGATAGGGCCCTGTGGCAGGGAGCTCTGCTGTGCCACCTTCCTGCGAAACTTCGATCTGGTCTCCATCCGCATGGCCAAGGAACAGAGCCTGCCCGTGAACCCCGAGAAGATATCGGGCTTGTGCGGGAGGTTGATGTGTTGTCTCACCTTCGAGATGGAGACCTACCAGGAGCTAAAGGAGGAGTTGCCCAAGGTTGGCAAGAGGGTAATGACCAAGTACGGCGAGGGTAAGGTGATCCGCTGCAATATCCTCCTTCAGACGGTCACGGTGGAGCTTGAAGGCGGTGGCGTGATCACCCTCGGGATAAACGAGGTTCAGAAAAAATAGGAGGAGACCATGGGAAAGACCTTCTACGTGACCACACCCATCTACTACGTGAACGATGTCCCTCATATCGGCCATGCCTATACCACCATAGCCGCCGATGTGCTGGCCCGTTACAAGAGGATGGCGGGCTACGATTGCTTTTTCCTCACGGGGACCGATGAGCACGGTCAGAAGGTGGAGAAGGCCGCCAGAGAGAGCGGGGAGACCCCTCAGGAGCTTGCTGACCGGGTGGTGGAGAGGTTCAAGGGACTCTGGAAGAGGCTCAACATCTCCAACGACGATTTCATCCGGACCACCCAGGAGCGGCACAAGCGGGCCGTCCTCGCCCTTTACCAGAGGGCCTGGGAGAAAGGGGACATCTACCTCGGAGAATATGAGGGCTGGTATTGCGTGCCCTGTGAGAGCTTCTGGACGGAGACACAACTGGAGGAGGGAAGAAGGTGCCCTTCCTGCGGTCGTCCCACCGAGAAGGTCAAGGAGCCAAGCTACTTCTTCCGCATGTCCCGATATCAGGAGAGGCTCCTCCGTCACCTGGAGTCAAACCCCGACTTCGTCCAGCCCCCCTCCCGCTACAACGAAATCCTGAACTTCGTCAGGGGGGGGCTTCGGGACCTGAGCATCAGCCGAACCGGTTTCCGCTGGGGCATCCCCCTGCCCAACGATCCTGAGCACGTCCTCTATGTCTGGTTCGATGCCCTTACCAACTACATCACCGCAGTGGGATTTCCTGACGACATGGAACGTTTTGAGCGCTACTGGCCCGCCGACTGCCATATCATAGGGAAGGATATCCTTCGCTTTCACGCCGTCTACTGGCCCACCTTCCTCATGTCCGCCGACCTCCCCCTGCCCAGGCGGGTCTTCGCCCACGGATGGTGGACGGTGGAAGGGAAGAAGATGAGCAAGAGCGCCGGAAACGTCGTTGACCCCTATCAGGTCACCGACGAGTTCGGTGTGGACCCCTTCCGCTATTTCCTCCTGCGGGAGGTACCCTTTGGCCTTGACGGGGACTTCTCCCGCAGCGCCCTCGTTCACCGGATCAACGGCGATCTGGCCAACGATCTGGGGAACCTGGCGAGCCGGGTCCTGGCCATGACCAAGAGGTACTTTGGAGGGCGAGTCCCTCCCTCCCATGACCTGATGGATGGGCAGGTGCGTTCCCAGGCAGAAAGGAGCCTGAAAGAGCTGGATCGCTACATCAGTGACCTTGCCTTCCAGCAAGCCCTCACCTCCATATGGGATCTGGTGGACCTGCTGAACAAGTACCTTGACGAGACCGCACCCTGGGGCCTGGCCAAGGATGAGGGAAAGAGGAGGGAGCTTGAGGCGGTCCTTTACAACTGCCTGGAGGCCCTGAGGCTTCTGGCGATAATGCTCTCGCCCTTCATGCCCTCTGCGGCCCAGAGGCTCTGGGAGATGCTCGGGTTTGACTCGAAGGTCGAGGAGGCGAGGATAGAGGAGGTGGGGAGGTGGGGCCTTCTGCCCGAAGGCCAGCAGACCCAGCCCCCTTCACCCCTCTTTCCCCGGGTGGAGGATAAGGGATGAAAGAGGAAGTCTTCCAGGGGGCCAAGGTCCTGATCACCGGAGGGTTAGGGTTCATCGATGGGGGAGGAGGCGGTCAGGTATGTAGCAGGGGTGATAAGGGAGTGGCAGGGAGAGGGCCTCTAAGGATAGGGGGGGTGATCCGTCACCTGGCCCAGAGGAAGGGATGGGGGAGGCTTAAGGCCTACAGGGTGTGGCAGGTATGGGAGGAGGCGGTGGGTGAGACGGTGGCCAGAAACGCCACCCCCTACTCCCTCCGTCGAGGGACCCTCACCGTGATCTGTTCAGGCCCCCAGTGGATGCATCAGCTTCACATGTTGAAGGAGATGATCAGGGAGCGGTTGAACGAGGCGGTGGGTAGGGAGATCGTGAAGGATATACGCTTCCGGGCAGGCGCCCTGAGGAGGCCCTCCCAGGAACCCCCGGTGGAAACCTCCTCCTTGAGCGACGATGACAGGAGATGGATCGAGGAGGTCCTCGGTCCCTTAAAGGATGAGGACCTCCGGGAGGTCCTTCGTCGGGTCCTTGAGAAGGCAAGGGCTAAGAGGAGGTAGACTTGCCGCCCCCCAAGGTCTCCTTCGCCGCCCTTACGGCCTCCTGATACACCTCCTTTAAGGGAATCCGCCGCTCGAGGGCCAGGCGACGACAGCTCTCATACTCGGGGGCGATGTTCAAGAGGCGCTCGCCCTCGCCGAAGGCCACCTTTACCTCTACGGGGCCGTATTTTGTGGCCACCTCTATTACCTTCCGCCTGAGAGTGGCTCTCTGAACTGCCCAGGCCCTTATTCCCAGGGTGGTGGACTCGGAGAAGAGGGTCTCCATCATCTTCTCCCTCTCCCCTTCATGACAGAGCAGCCGCACCGTCACTCCTGGCCTCCCCTTTTTCATCTGCACGGGCGCAAGGAGTACGTCCACCGCTCCCTCCCTCCTCAGGCGATCCTCCAAGTGGGGAAAGAGCTCGGGGTTCATGTCGTCAATGTCGGCCTCCAGGATCCAGAGGCGCTCCTCGCGCCCCGCCTCCTTCTCACCGGTGACTATCCTCAAGAGGTTGGGCATCTCCTCCGGGTCCCGATCCCCTGCCCCATAGCCCACCTTCTCCACCCTCATGGAGGGGAAGGGGCCGTAACCCTTGGCCACGGTGGTGAGGATGGCTGCCCCTGTAGGGGTCACCATCTCCATCCTCAGGGAGGAGGTCTCAACAGGGACCCCCTCCAGCAGGGCCAGGGTGGCCGGGCAGGGGAGGGGCAGGGGGCCGTGTTCCGTCTGAATCCATCCCCGGGAGAGGGGAAGGGGCGATGAGATCACCTCTTCCCACCCGAAATGTTCGATTCCGACCGCTGCCCCGACCACATCGAGGATGGTGTCGGGATCGCCCAGCTCGTGAAAGTGGACCTTTCCTTTCAGCCCGTGGATCTTTCTCTCCGCCTCTTCAAGCCGGGAAAGGGCCCTGGAGGCGATCTCCTTCGCCCAGGGTGAGAGGGAGCTTCTTCCGATTAAGGCCTTCATCTCCTCAGGGCCCCTCCTGGGTGCCTGGGCCTCGAAGTTGATCTTCATCCCTCCCAATCCCTTCCTCCTTACCCTCTGTACCTTTACCTTCACGTCCTTAAAGCCGACCTTCTCCCATCCTTCCTTGAGCACCTCAAGGGGGAGGCCCAGGTCGAGCATCGCCCCGAGGATCATGTCGCCGCTTATTCCGGCAAAGCAATCGAAATAGGCGACCTTCATGGCCCCGAAGTTAACACATGACCCTTCGCGGTTGCAAGGGAGAGAAACGAGGTTATACTTTATAAAAAGGCGTTTTGTAAAGGGGGGAGAAGGATGGCGATAAAGGTAATCATCGAGAGGAGATTGAAGAAGGGAAAGGAGGGGGAGCTTGCCCAGCTACTGCGACAGCTCCGTTACCGTGCCATGGTGGCCCCTGGCTATATCTCCGGTGAGACCCTCCGATCCCACGATGATCCCAATCTCTACATGGTGATAAGCACGTGGAAGAGCCTGGAGGACTGGAGGAGGTGGGAGGAGAACCCCGAACGAAACCAGATCCAGCAGAAGATAAACGAACTGCTCGAGGAACCCGCCTCCTTCAGAATCTTCCACTTCGTCTAAGGGGCTCTCTCACTATCTCTATCAGCTCGATCAGATCCTCGATGTGATAGTCGGCCCGAAGGGAGGGGTTTTTGTAAGCGACAAAGGGGGTTTTAGCCTCGTGGGCCGCTTTCTCATCGGCAAAGGTATCCCCTACGAAGAGGGCTTCATCCGGCCTTATCCTGAAGTGTTCGATGATCTTCTCCAGAGAGTCGGGGTGGGGCTTTGGCCTTTTAACATCGAGGGCCGATACCACCAGGTCGAAGTACTTTTCCAGTCCGTGGTAAGCGAGCACCTCTCCGATGGTGTAAGTTCGGTTGGTGGAGATCGCCTTCTTCACCTCAGGGGGG
>CBEVRB010000057.1:0-11661 GCA_965552155.1 uncultured bacterium | reverse complement strand
CTGATCACCCTCTCATCTGTCGCATCGGGCGGGGTGGACATGACGGCAAGCTCCAGGGCATTGAGGGCTGCCCTGGCGTCCCCGTCCGAGAGCTGGGCCAGAAACCGGAGGTCCTCCTCCGAGATCTTCACCCTGAACCTCCCCAAACCCCTCTCCTCGTCCTTCAGGGCCCTCTTCAGGATCACCATCAGCTCCTCCACCCCGAGGGGATGGAGCACGAAGACCCGAACCCGGGAAAGGAGGGGGGAGATCACCTCAAAGGAGGGGTTCTGGGTGGTGGCCCCTATGAGGACGATGGTGCCCCGCTCCACATGAGGGAGGAAGGCGTCCTGCTGGGCCTTGTTGAAGCGATGGATCTCGTCCACGAAGAGGACCGTCCTGCGGCCCCTTAAAGCGAGCTGGGCCTCGGCCTCCCTTATCACTTCCTTTATCTCCTTCACCCCCGAGAGGACGGCGCTGAAGGAGATGAAATGGGCCCCGGTGCTGGAAGCCACGATGTGAGCCAAGGCGGTCTTCCCCACCCCAGGAGGGCCCCAGAGGATGAAGGAGAAGAGCTCCCCAGCCTCGATGGCCCTCCTCAAGACCTTTCCCTCACCCACGAGGTGCTCCTGGCCGACGAATTCCTCAAGTCCCCTCGGCCTCATCCTCTCGGCAAGAGGTGCAGCGGAGGAAACCGTGCCTTTTTCCCTTTTGGCGAAAAGCTCCATCAGCGACGTTCGTAGAAGGTGGAAAGCCTCTGGATCGCCTCGAGCTTCTCCGTCCTCCCCACTTTGGCCGCCCAGAGGCACTCCTTGAGGGCCTCGATGGTCCGGTCATAGAGTTCCCGGTCCACGGGGTAGGGATGGCGGTCCTTCCCGCCGTGGGCGAAGCTGAAGCGGGCTGGATCACGAAAGCTGGGACTCTTCCCGTAGATGACCTCGGCGGCAAGGCTCAAGGCCCTTACCCCCTTGGGCCCTATTCCCCGGATGGCGAGGATTCCTTCCAGGTCCTTTGGCTGCCGCTCGTAGGTCTTGAGCAGCACCTTATGGAGCATCTCCTCGGAGATCTCCTCCCTGCTTATGGGGTGGCGTTGAGGCAGGGTTAGCTCCTTGACGGGCCTGAGTTCTCGAAGTACCCGTTCGGGGTGCTCGGAAGCTATCTCTGCCATCGCCTCCCTCGCCTCAGCGCTCTCCTTGGCCACCAAGTTGAGGGTCACCCCTCTGGCATCGCAGCAGATCGCCTTATGGGGCTCACAGCAGAAGTCCTCCACCCCCTCCGATATCCAGTGGTAGCGGCGGGCATAGCGGGTGGCCGGGTTCATCCCCTGCTGGATGACGCACCAGGTTCCCTTGAAGGTGAAGAAGAAGGTATGGTGGTAGAGCTGGTAGCCGTCCTGAAGGGCGCAGCTGTCCACCTTGGCCGCCATCCGGCTGGCATAGATCAGGCGATCGGCATCCACGGAGAAGCGCTCCCCATATCGTTCCAGCTCCGAGGGGGTCTCGAGGGACCGCTTTCCCTTTCCACCGGCCACCAGTAACCCAACCTCCTCCTCCAAGCCCCTGAGCCCCTCCTTCAGGGCCCCGCATACGGTGGTGGTGAGGCCGCTGGAATGCCAGTCAAAGCCCATGAGGCAGCCCAAAGCCTGGAACCAGAAGGGATCCGAAAGACGGTGCAGGACCTCCTCCGGCCCGAACTCCCAGGCCATGATCCGGACCACCTCCCTCCCCAGGGCCTTCATCCTCTCGAAGAGCCACCGGGGAGCAGTGCCGTAATGGAGAGGAAGATGGGCTACGGCCCTCCTCATCTCATTCGATCACCTTGTAAACCTTATCGCCCCTCCTCACCCGATCCTCCACCTTTATCCCCACCTCATCGCCGGGCTTGGCCTCCTCCACAGGCTGCTTCTCTATCTGCATCGAGGTAACCTGCTGGGTGAGGTCGGTGGTATGGCCCTTGATGTGGATGGTATCCCCTACCCTTAACGTCCCTTCCTCTATCCTTACCGCAGCGACACCTATCTTGGCAAAGTAATCGAACACGCTCCCTATTTTCTCCTCTGGCATATCGGACCTCCTTTTAAGTTTTCAAAATTTTAACACAGATTTCCCTTGAAAGGTAAGCCTCACGAGAGAGGATCAACCGAAGATCCTCTTGTACCAGGGGAGGAGGGTTTCCTTTTTGCGGCATTCTACCCTGAATTCGTCAGCCCGGAGGCCGGGGTCCTCCTCGATGAGGACCTTGAGACGGCGTCCCTTCTCCATCCCCCTCAGCTCCTCTCTCCTCTCCTCCCTCAGGTATTGGGCCACATCAGGCGGTGCGAAGACCTTCACCTCGGCCAGCTCCCCATCGGTGGCCAGCCTCTCCTTTATCTTCCGGAGGACGGAGAGGGCAGTGGAGACAGGGGACTTTATCCTCCCCAGCCCCCCGCACCTCTGGCAGGGAACGTATATCCCTTCGGCCAGAGGGGACCTCAACCTCTGGCGAGAGAGCTCCAGGAGGCCAAAACGGGAGATCCTGGAGAAGTCCACCTTTGCCCGATCCTCCCTGAAGGCCTGCCGCAGCCTCCGCTCCACCTCCCGGCGGTTCTCCGGTGACCTCATATCTATGAAGTCAACGACGATGAGCCCTCCCAGATCCCTCAGCCTCACCTGACGGGCTATCTCCTCGGCCGCCTCGAGGTTGGTGATCAGGGCCGTCTCCTCTATGTCCCGGGCCTGCTGGACCCTCCCTGAATTCACGTCTATGGCCACCAGGGCCTCTGTCACATCGATACAGATCTTTCCCCCCGAGGGGAGGGGGACTTCCCTCAAGAAAAGGCGATCTATCTGATCCTCCACCTGATACCGGGAGAAGAGGGGCAGAGGGTCCTGATAGAGCTTGACCCTTCGCCTGTACTTGGGCATCACCTCGTTGAAGAAGTTCATCACCCTCCTGTAGGTCCCCTCCTCATCCACGATCACCTCTCGCACGTCCGCGGAGAAGTAATCCCTCAGGGACTTGACCACCACATCGCTC
Source organism: uncultured bacterium (assembly GCA_965552155.1). GTDB lineage: Bacteria > Desulfobacterota > B13-G15 > B13-G15 > B13-G15 > CAYRAR01. Next base: position 8,667 of record CBEVRB010000057.1, on the reverse strand, counting down.
TCCTGATACAGAAGGCTTGGGGCCTGAAGTTCCTCAGCCCTCTTCCTTATCGCCTTCCAGAGGCGGAGCAGGTAATGGAAATCCATTAACAGCTCCCTCTTTGTCCTATTCGCCGCCGCAGTCCTCACGATGAACCCCATCCCTTCAGGGATGGGGAACTGGGAGACCATCTCCTTGAGACGCCTCCTCTTCTTCGCCTCCTCTATCTTGGTGGACACCCCCTTTATCTCCTTGAAGGGCAAGAGGACCAGATATCTGCCCGGCAGGGAAAGGTAGGTGGTAAGGGCCGCCCCCTTCCTCCCCATCTCCTCCCGGGTCACCTGGACGACGACCTCCTGGTGGCGAGAGATGCTGGAGGACGAAGCCCCGTCCTTTGAGAGGAAATGGATCTCGCGGAAGGGCAAGAACCCCTCCCTCTTCTCCCCGAAGTCCACGAAGGCGGCCTGAAGGCCACCCTCCACATGGGTCACCCTGCCCTTGTAAATGTTGCCCAGGATGGACCTGTGGAACGGGAGCTCCACGAAGAAATCGACCAGGACCCCCTCCTTCACCACCGCCACCCTCACCTCTCCGGGCTCAGAGGCATTGATGAGGATCTTCCTCGCCATTTCCTCCCGATGATAATTTTCCTGCCCGATATTTGTCAACGAGGCCAAATCTCCATTGAAATGAAAGGGATAAAAATGTATATATAACGAAAACCTTCTGGAGGGGGCCATGAAGGAGATAAGCTGGGATGAGGCCCTGGAGTGGGGGTCGCCGTATCCCTATGTGCTGGCGGTGACGGTGGATAAGGACGGAAGGCCCAATGCCATCGGCCTCGCCTGGTGGACCTTCTGCTCCTGGGAGCCCAAGATGCTGGCCATCTCCGTGGGACGGGAGAGATACTCTCACGAGTGCCTTGAGGCCTGCGGGGAGTTCGTCCTCTGCTTCCCCTCAGAGGAACAGAAGGAGGGGGCATGGCTCTGCGGGACAAAATCCGGCCGCAAAATAGACAAGTTCAAAGAAGGGGGGTTTAAGGCGGTGCCCTCGAAGAAGGTGACCCCTCCCATCATCGAGGGCTCCACCGTCGCCTTCGAGTGCAAGGTGGTCAATAAGGTAGAAACAGGAGACCACACGCTCTTTATCGGGGAGATCGTGGCCATCCACGGGACCCCTGAACGGCTGAAGCACCTGTACTCCATCCACTACCGTAAGCTCGTCTCCATAGATTGCAGAGGGAACTACAAGTACAACCTCTAAGCCATGATCCGCATGGAGATCCCCGGAAGGGGTACATGGGAGATAGAGAACCTGGTCCTTGACATGAACGGCACCATCGCCACTGACGGACGGATAAACGCCAAGGTGAAGGACAGGATAAACCTCCTGGGGAAAAAGCTTAACGTATATGTACTTACCGCCGACACCAGAGGGGACGCGGCTGAGAGGATGGGGAGGATGAGGGCCCAGCTGGTGAGGCTCAAGGAAGGTGAGGAGGCCCCCCAGAAGGCCGCCTTCGTGAGGGAGCTGGGCCCTGAGAAGACCATCGCCGTGGGAAACGGATACAACGACCACCTGATGGTGAAGGAGGCGGTCCTGGGGATAGCGGTGATAGGGAGGGAAGGGGCGGCCAAAGAGACGATAGAGAACGCCGACCTGGTGGTCACCGATGTGCTTTATGCCCTGGAGCTGATCCTCAAGCCCCTGCGTCACCGGGCCACCCTGAGGGGATAGGATGCACTTCTTCCAGTACCAAGGGGGAGAGCTCTTCTGTGAGGAAGTGCCCATCTCAGAGATAGCCGAGGAGGTGGGAACCCCCTTCTACCTTTACAGTCACCGGACCCTGGAGCGCCACTTCAGGGTCTTCGATGAGGCCCTGACAGGACTCCCCCACCTCGTCTGCTACTCGGCCAAGGCCAACGGCAACCTGGCCGTCCTGAGGACATTCATCCGACTGGGAAGCGGTGTGGACGTGGTCTCAGGGGGTGAGATATACCGGGCCCTCCGGGCCGGGGCGGACCCCAAGAGGATCGTTTTCTCAGGGGTGGGGAAGACGGAGGAGGAGATCCGCTACGGGCTGAGGGAGGGGATCCTCCTCTTTAACGTCGAGTCCCTGGGAGAGCTCCGCACAACAGAGCGGATAGCCGAGGAGGAGGGAAAGAGGGCTCCCATCGCCCTGCGGGTCAACCCGGATATAGACCCCAAGACCCATCCCTATGTGGCTACAGGGCTCAAGACCTCCAAGTTCGGGATAGACGTGGAGGAGGCCCTGGAGATCTACCGGCAGGCAAAGGGGTCGCCTCACCTGGAGGTGAAGGGGATAAGCTGCCATATCGGCTCTCAGCTCACCGAGGTCGAGCCCTTCGTCGAGGCCTTAAGGAAGATAAAAGAGCTGTATCTGCGGCTTCAGGACGAGTACCTCGACCTCCAGTACATAGACCTCGGCGGCGGTCTGGGGATCACCTACAAGGACGAGCTTCCTCCTCACCCGGAGGAGTATGCGGAGGCCATCAAGGAGGAGGCGAAGGGGCTCGAGTGCCGCTTCATCTTTGAGCCCGGCAGGGTCCTGGTGGGAAACGCCGGGGTGCTGATAACCAGGGTCCTCTACCTCAAGCGGGTGGGGAAGAAGGACTTCGTGGTAGTGGATGCTGGGATGAACGACCTCATCCGTCCTGCCCTCTACGGCTCTTATCATGAGGTCCTCCCGGTGAAGGGAAAAGGGGGAAAGAGGATGGTGGCCGATCTGGTGGGCCCCATCTGTGAGACGGGGGACTTCTTCGCCAGGGAGAGGGAGATGCCCGAGCCTTCCCCGGGGGATCTTCTGGCGATCATGGGAGCAGGGGCCTATGGTTTCTCCATGTCCTCCAACTATAACGCCAGGAGGAGGGCGGCAGAGGTGATGGTCAGAGGAGGAGAGTTCTTCGTCATCAGGGAACGGGAGAGCTACGAGGATCTGGTGAGGGGGGAGAGGGTCCCGCCCTTCCTCGAGGACTCCAGATGAGGTCCATAGAGTTTTACAAGCTCACGGGAGGGGGGAACGATTTCATCATCATAGACAACCGGGATGGGAAGATAGACGTTGACAAACTCCGTCCGCTGATCCCCCGAATCTGTCGGCGGTGCTACTCGGTGGGGGCCGATGGTCTGATACTGATCGAGGAATCCGACAGGGCCGACTTCCGCTGGCACTTCTTCAACTCCGACGGGAGCGAGGCGGAGATGTGCGGAAATGGTGGAAGGTGCGCCGCCCGCTTGGCCTATCTCCTCGGGATGGCCCCGGAGGAGCTGGTCTTCGAGACCGCCGTTGGCCTCGTCTCCGCCCGGGTGAACGGGAGACAGGTGAGGATCTCCCTGCCGCCGCCCTCGAGGATAGAGCAGGGGGTCAAGGTGGAGATAGGGGGCAAGGTCGTAACGGGCGATTTCATCAATACCGGGGTCCCCCACTTCGTGATCATCGCTGAAGACCTGGAGGGAGTGGATGTGGAGGGACTTGGCAGGAAGATCCGCTGGAGCCCCGAATTTCAGCCTGCGGGGACAAACGTGGATTTCATCTTCCCCTCCGGGGAGGAGGTGAGGATACGAACCTATGAGAGGGGGGTGGAAGGGGAGACCCTCGCCTGCGGCACAGGAGCCGTGGCCGCGGCCTTAATCGCCCACCTTCACGGATATACCACCTCTCCCACCACGGTGATCCCCCGAAGCAAGGAGCCCCTGACCGTCCATTACAGGAAGGAGGGGGAGGGCTTCACCGACCTCGAGCTGGAGGGGGAGGTGAGGGTCATTTACAAAGGAAAACTTGACGAGGAGGCGATATGGTAAGGGTAGTGGTGATCGGAGCGGGGGGGAGGATGGGAAGGATGGTCGTGGGGGCCATCCAAGAGACGGAAGGGATCGAATGTGTGGGGGGAGTGGAGGCCCCGGGCCATCCTGCAGTCGGAAAGGATGTGGGCGAAATTGCCGGGGTAGGTAGGATGGGGGTGGAGATATCCGATGACCTCTCCTCCGTTATGGAGGATACCGACGTCCTCATAGACTTTACGGTGGCCGAGGCGGCCCTCAAGCACATCGAGCTCGCCTCCTCCCGCCGAAAGCCCATGGTGGTAGGGACGACGGGTTTCTCAGCGGAGCAGATGAAGAGGATCAGGGAGCTCGCAGAGGGGTTCCCCTGTGTCCTCTCCCCCAACATGAGCGCGGGGGTAAACCTCCTCTTTCGCCTGGTGGAGGAGGTGGCAGAGGTGCTGGGGGAGGATTATGACGTGGAGGTCGTTGAGGTACATCATCGCAGGAAGAAGGACGCCCCCAGCGGGACGGCCCTGAGGATAGCGGAACGGGTGGCGAGGGCACGGGGCAGGAGCCTGCAGGAGGTGGCCGTTTACGGAAGGGAGGGGATGGTGGGGGAAAGGAAGAGGGGGGAGATAGGGATACTGGCCGTGAGGGCCGGCGATGTGGTGGGAGAGCATACGGTGATCTTCGCCACCGAGGGCGAAAGGATCGAGATTACTCACAGGGCCTCCTCCCGGGAGATCTTCGCCCGGGGGGCGGTGCGGGCTGCCCTCTGGGTGGTGGGAAAGAAACCCGGCCTTTACGATATGGCCGATGTCCTCGGATTGAAGTGAGTTAGAGGGAGGCCTCCCTCAGAACCTCCATCACCTCCTCCCTGGTCCTCGCCTCCATGAGGGCCGGCATGACAAAGGGCTTGCTGAAGATGCGGGAGAACTCCCTCAGGGCATTCAGGTGCTCCTGGAGGCGTTCTTCGGGCACCAGGGTGAGCAGGATCACGTGGGCGGGCCTCCCGTCAAGGGAGCCGAACTCGATCCCCCGCTGGGAGATCCCGAGCACCCCAATGACACCGCCCTGATACTCGATCACCCCATGGGGGATGGCGAGGCCATGGCCGATCCCCGTGGTCATGGAGAGCTCCCTCTTCACCACCTCCTCGAGGAACCGCCCTTCCAGGTCCAGGTCGGCGCAGCGACGGTTGCAGAGGAACTTGACGAGTCTGGAAATCGCCTCCCACTTGTCCTGGGCGTCCAGGTCGAGGTAGATGTCCTCCTCTTCGAGGAACCCCAGGACAGGGGGAAGGGCCTTCCCCTCCTCCTTCGCCCACCTCAGGGCAAACCTTATGGCCAGGGGCCCGACAAACTCGTTTATGATCACGGCGGAAAGGACCATGGCAGAGAGGAGGTCTGAGACGTCCCCGAGGCCAGGGGCCTCCTGCACCATCACCAGGAAGCCCAGGGCAAGGCCTGCCTGGGGCAGCAGTCCCAGGCCCAGGAGCCCTCTCCAGGAGGAAGAGAGGGGAGAGGTGAGGGAGCCAAGGAAGCCGCCCAAGAACTTCCCCACGAAGCGGCCGAGGACAAAGACGAAGATCAGCCCTCCGGCTGAGACGATGACGTCAAAGCGGAGGTGGACCCCCGCCATGGTGAAGAATATCAGGTAGATGAGGGGCTCCAGCTCCCGCAACGCTTTGGATACCTCCTGGTGTACCCCCTCACAGTTGGCGATGACGAACCCGAGGGTGATGGTGGCGAGGAAGGGGGAGGTGTTGAGGTGCTCGGCAATCACGGAGGCAGCCATGAGCCCGAGAAAGGAGCTCCCCAGGACCTTTCTGCTGTCCCGTTTGAGGGAAGCGGGGAGGAAGCAGAAGGCCGATCCCACCAGCACTCCCACGACGATGGGCACGGCTATCTGGGAGAGAAAGGTGCCACTCCCCTTGACCCTCAGGAAGGCCATCACCGAGGTGAAGAGGAGGATGGCAATTATGTTATCGAGGGCGATGGTGGGAAGGAGCGCGGAGACGAAAGGTCCCCTGGCCCTCGACTCCCTCACCACGGCCAGGCTCGCCGCCGGGGCGGTGGTAGAGGCGATGGCCCCGGCAAGGAGCGAGAGCCTCTCGGAGCCCGTCCCGAGGTATATCGCCCCTGCCACCAGCAGGAACGCGAGGAGGGTCTCCCAGAGGGCGATGATCAGGGGGGCACCGGAGGTGGCCCTGAGGTCCCTGACCCTCAGGTGGAGGGCCACCGAGACGGCGATGAATCCGAAGGCGATGGAGCTGACGAGCCTCAGGTCCTTCACTATAAGGGAGAGGGGCAGGACCCCCAACCCGTGGGGGCCGAGCATCGCCCCGGCGAGGATGTTTCCGATGATGGAAGGGAGCCGGAGACGATGGGCGATCTTTCCGCCCAGATATCCGAAGGCGATGATAAGGCTCAGGCCAAGGAGAGGGTCGAAGATATGGGGCATGGAAGGGGGCCTTTCATGACCGGAAGGGGGCCTCCCCCTTCCTCCTCACCGCTATCAGCTCTGCCACTATGCTTATGGCGATCTCCTGGGGGGTCTCCGCCCCTATATCCAGGCCGATGGGGGCATGAACCCGGGAAATCTCCTCCTCCGAGAACCCCTCCTGCCTTAACCTCCTGTAGATGGCGTCCCTCTTCTTCCTGCTCCCGATCATTCCTATGTACTTCGCCCCTGAGCGGAGGAACTGGCGCAGCACGGTGTAATCGTGAAGGTGTCCCCGGGTGACGATCACTAAATAGTCCTCCTCCCCCACCTTCACCTTGGAGGCCAGCCCCTCAAAGTCCTGAACCAGAACCTGATCGGCCTCGGGGAACCTCTCCGGGGTGGCGAAATCGGCCCTATCGTCAAGGACCACCACCCGGAAATCGGCCATCTTTGCCAGGGGGGCGATCTGCTGGGCTATGTGCCCTGCCCCGAAGATGAAAAGGGTGGGCTCGACGAAGATGGGCTCGACGAAGAACTGGAAGCCCTCAACGGAGAGGGGAAAAGGATCCCGCCTCTGCCAGAGCTCGGGGTGGGAGGAGAGGAAGCCTTCAAGGAGAGAGTGGACCCTGGAGGGCAGGAGGCTGACCCCCTCCCCTTTGGGGACGAAGAGCCCCTTTCCTCCCTCGCTTCCATCCCCTGGAAGGAGGGTGAAAAGGAGCCCCTTCTCGTCCTTCTCCCTGATCTCCTTCAACCTGCTATAAAGATCCTCAAATCCCTCCTTTAGCGGCTCCAGGAGCACCTCCACATCCCCACCGCAGATCATATCCGAGTCCGCCACGTCCTCTCCCCGGAGAAAGAACTCCAACCTTCGAGGAACCCCTTCTCTCATCACCTCCCGGGCACCCTTGATCACATCCGCCTCCAGGGTGCCACCGCCCACACTGCCCAGAATCTTCCCGTCCTCCATTATGACCATCTGGGCCCCCAGCCCCCTGGGAGAGGAGCCCGCCTGATGGACGATGGTGGCCAGAGCGCCCCTCTTCCCGCTACGGATCAGCTCCAGGATGTACCCGTAGAGCTCCCTCATGGATGATCCCCTCACGGGTTTTTCCTTAATCTTACCCCTAAGGAGGCGAATTTTCTACTTCCAGGCAGGAAGGGGTCTCACTTCACTATCACCAGCTCCACCTCTCCCCGCTTCCTCTCCACGTTTATCACCACATCGTCTCCGTACCGCTTCAGGAAGAGGTCAACGGAGCCCTCCCCCACCTTCAGGTTCCTGATCCAGACCTCCTGGAGGAAGTCCGGCAGCATCGGGTGATGGAAGCGGATCTGCCTTCCGCTGAAGGAGAGGCCGAGGGAGGCCTGAAGCAGGAGGAGGACGGAGGCTGAGGCCCAGGCCTGGGGGCTGCAGGCAACGGGGTAGAGGGTGGGGCCTTCGTCAGAACGGCGGCTGAAGCCGCAGAAGAGTTCGGGAAGGCGATGCAGATCGAAGAAGGTGCTCGCCTCAAAGAGGCCCTTGAATATGCGAAGGGCAAGGTCCTTGAGGCCGTAACGGCAAAGGCCATAGGCTATCATGGCGTTATCGTGAGGCCAGACGGAACCGTTATGATAGGAAAGGGGGTTGTAAAGGGCCTCAGTGCTCGCCAGGGTCCTTATCCCCCAGCCGGTAAAAAAGTCCCTGCCGAGGAGGGTGCGGCCAAGGGCCAGGGCTCGTTCCCTGCTGACGATCCCCCCGAAGAGGCAGTGACCCGGGTTGGAGGCCCTTACCTGACAGGGGCGCTTCTCCCCGTCGAGGGCGAGGGCATAGGTGGAGAGGTCCTCGCACCAGAAGGCCTCTTCAAACCTCTCCCTGAGGGCTGAGGCCTCACGGAGGAGCCTTTTTGCCATCTCCTCATCTCCCAGAAGGGAGGCGAGTTCCGCCCCCTTCGCCTTGGCGGCATAGGCATAGCCCTGCACCTCCACCAGGGCTATGGGTCCCTGAGGGAGGGTTCCATCGGCGTGAAAGACGCTCGAGGCTGAATCCTTCCATCCCTTGTTGATGAGACTCCGGGAGCCCTGCTCGTACTCGATGAAGCCATCCCCGTCCAGGTCCCCATATCCCGAGATCCACTCAAGGGCCCTCTGGATGCTGGGCCATAGCCCCTCTATGAAGGCCCTATCGTGGGTACGGCTCCAGTACTCGCCGGCAAGGATGACGAAGAGGGGGGTGGCATCCACGCTGCCGTAATACTGGGCGAAGGGGATCTCACCGGTTGACGCCATCTCCCCCTTTCGGATTTCATGGACGATCTTTCCCGGTTCCGCCTCCCGTTCGGGATCGAACTCCCTGGCCTGAGTGGCGGCGAGGAAGGAGAGGACCCCCCTGGCGATCTCGGGGTTTACCCAGAGGCATCCCAGGGCAGTGATGATCCGTCCCGGCCAAAGACGGCACTGAACCAGGGAATGCCCGCATAAGGG
>CBEVRB010000056.1:0-11860 GCA_965552155.1 uncultured bacterium | reverse complement strand
CGCTCAGCCTCCTTTATCATCCTCTCCTTCTCCTCAGGAGTCAGCTTCGTCGAACCCGTTATCTTTATACTCATCTCCTTCCCAGTCCCCAAGTCTTTAGCCGTGACGGTGAGGATGCCGTCAGCATTTATGTCGAAGGTCACCTCGATCTGGGGTACCCCTCTTGGTGCAGGAGGTATCCCCTCGAGGCGGAATCGGCCCAGGGTCCGGTTGTCCCTGGCCATGGGCCTTTCCCCTTGCAGCACGTGGATATCGACCGCCGTCTGGTTGTCCTCGGCGGTGGTGAAGATCTCCGTACGGCGCACCGGGATGGTGGTATTGCGCTCGATGATCTTGGTCATCACCCCGCCGAGGGTCTCCACGCCGAGGGAAAGGGGTGTTACGTCAAGGAGAAGTATGTCCTTCACCTCCCCGGTCAGGACCCCTGCCTGGACTGCAGCTCCCACCGCCACCACCTCGTCGGGGTTCACTCCCTGGCAGGGCTCCTTCCCGATCAGCCTGCGCACCAGATCCTGGACCGCCGGGATCCTGGTGGAACCGCCCACCAGGACCACCTCATCCACGTCCTTCGGGCTGAGCTTGGCATCCGAGAGGGCCTGCCGCACTGGCCCCTCGAGCCTCTCTATCAGATCCCTGACCAGCTCCTCGAACTTGGCCCGGGTCAGGGTCATGTTGAGGTGTTTGGGGCCAGATGCGTCGGCGGTGATGAAGGGGAGGTTGATCGTCGTTTCGGGCAGGGTGGAAAGCTCGCATTTGGCCTTCTCCGCCGCCTCATAGAGGCGCTGTAAGGCCTGGGGGTCCTGACGGAGGTCGATCCCGTAGTCCTTCATGAACTCGTCGGCCATCCAGTCGACGATCCTCTTATCGAGGTCATCACCCCCCAAGTGGGTATCACCGCTTGTGGCCCTTACCTCGACCACTCCTTCACCCACTTCGAGGATGGAGACGTCGAAGGTACCTCCTCCGAAATCGAAGACCAGGATAGTGGCGTTCACCTTCTTGTCCAGGCCGTAGGCGAGAGAGGCCGCTGTGGGCTCGTTTATGATCCTGAGCACGTTCAGGCCGGCGATGGTCCCCGCGTCCTTTGTGGCCTGACGCTGGGCGTCGTTGAAGTAGGCCGGAACCGTTATCACCACGTCCTTTATCTTCTCCCCCAGATACTTGGAGGCATCCTCGACCAGCTTCCTCAGCACCATCGCCGAGATCTCCTCAGGGGCGTAGAGCTTTCCCATTATCTCTACCCGCGCTGCCCCCTCGGGACCCGGCACCACCTTATAAGGAACCCTCTTTATCTCCTCCTGCACCTCGTCATAGCGTCGCCCCATGAACCTTTTTATGGAGAAAATGGTATTCTCTGGGTTCAAGATCGCCTGCCTTTTGGCGATCTGTCCCACCAGTCGCTGTCCATCTTTGGTGAAGGCGACGACCGAAGGGGTGAGACGGGACCCCTCTGCATTGGGGATCACCGTGGTTTTATCCCCTTCCATCACGGCGATCACCGAGTTGGTCGTTCCGAGATCTATTCCTATTGCCTTGGCCATGCTCGATCCCTCCTTTTTTCAGGTTTTTCGATGAGAAATTAAGCACGCTTTCTCGGTTTTCAAGAAAGGGTTAAGGCCTCTTCTCGGTCAATCGAGCCTTGAGTTCCCTTTCTTCCAGGCGAGGTATCGCCCGAGGCGTTAAGACCTTTACCTGGAAGATCTCGTAGAGGGTGTTGGTTATCCTTCCCCCTTCGATGGGTATACTACAAATATAGGTATTAGCAGGATCCAGAGATACCTTTTGGCCATGAACTTCAAAAGGTTCATTTTCTCGAAGGGATTAATTATTTTTGAAATAATTAACAAAAATCATAAAAGCGCCAACTTCGCCTTCTTGGAAGGAGAAAATCGGGGTTGATTTTTTGACCGTTTTGAGTAAACTTAGGGATCTAAGACTTCGTGAAGGAGTTCGCAAATGGCTAAGGAAAAGATGATCTGTCCTTTTTCGGGAAAACCATGTGTGGAGTGTGCGGAGTACAGGGGGAGGCACTATTTTCTCTGTTACGCGAAGAGGTATCGGGGAAAATTGGGGGAGTTCCTGCCGGAGGGCGGTAAGGGGTTTCTCAAGAGGGGGCCCTCGGTGGAGGAGCTGGGTCCCCCGCCGGTTATTGAGAGCTCTTCTTGGCTCGTCCTCGAAGGATTTGCAGAAAGGAGTGAGAGATGAAGGACTTCCAGTATCATAAGGCGACCACGGTCCAGGAGGCCCTCCACTTCCTATCCCAGTACGGGGCGGAGGGGAAGATCATCGCCGGGGGTCAGTCGCTCCTGATCCTGATGAGGCAGGGCTTAGTGGCCCCGGAGCACGTAATAGACATAAAGGGGGTGAAGGAGCTCGATTACATCCGCTTCGATGAAAAGGAGGGGTTATTTATAGGGGCGACTACTACCCATCGTTCCATTGAGAAGTCCCTCCTGCTGAGGGAGAAGTATGAGGTCCTGGTCCAGATGGAGAGGAAGCTCGCTACCATCCAGACCCGCAACTGGGGCACCATCGGGGGGAACCTCTGCCATGCCGACCCCGCAGGGGACCCCGCTCCGGTCCTGATCGCCCTGGGGGCAGACCTCAAGCTGGGCAAGGAGGGGGGGGAGAGGAAGGTGTCCCTTGAGGAGTTTTCCGTCGATTACTACGAGACGGTCCTCGAAGAGGATGAGATGCTCCTGGAGATTCAGGTCCCCGTTCCCCCTGCGCGGACGGCTACTGTCTATGAGAAGTTCACCATCATCGATTCGGACATGGCCATAGTGTCGGTTGCGGCCTCGATCACCGCTGGTGATGACGGTGGCTGTAAAGGGGCGAGGATCGTGCTTGGGGGTGCTGCTCCTGTGCCCATGAGGGCGAGGAAGGCGGAGGAGATGCTGGTGGGAGAGAAGCTGAAGGATGAGCTCCTCGAAGAGGTAGGGAGGGCTGCTGCTGAGGAGTCAGAGCCCATCTCTGACATCCACGCCTCAGAGGAGTACAAGAGGGAGCTCATCAGGGTCCTGACCAAGAGGATGGTCAGGAGGGCCTGGGAAAAGGCCATCCAGAGATAGATAGGAGGAGGGTGGAGATGGAGAAGCTGCCTTTACGGATCACGGTAAACGGTCAGCCCTATGAACTCTGTGTGAAGCCGAAGACCTTACTGGTGGAGGTGATAAGGGATCATCTAGGGCTCACCGGGACGAAGAGGGGCTGTAACAGCGGTGCCTGCGGGGCCTGCACGGTGCTGGTGAACGGGGTCTCGGTCAAGTCCTGTTCGGTCCTGGCCCTTCAGGTGGACGGGGCCGAGATCCTCACCGTGGAGGGGCTGGCCCAGGGGGAGAAGCTCCACCCCCTGCAAAAGGCCTTCCTCGATGAAGGGGCCTACCAGTGCGGTTTCTGCACCCCTGGGATGCTGATGTCGGCCAAGGCCCTGCTCGACGAGAACCCAAAGCCCACCAGGGAGGAAATAAGGGAGGGGATCCACGGGAACCTCTGTCGCTGTACAGGATACAACAGCATCGTGAGGGCCATCGCGGCGGTGGCCGAAGGCAAATACGAGGAGGGGGAGTGATGAAATACGTGGTGATAGATACACCTCTTCACAACATAGATGGTCCGGCGAAGGTGACGGGGGCGGCCCAGTACACCTTCGACATCACCCTGCCCAACATGCTCTACGGGAAGATCCTGAGGAGCCCTCACCCCCATGCGAAGATCCTGAACATAGAGACCAGCAAGGCCGAAAGGCTCATCGGGGTCAAGGCGGTCGTCACTGGAAAGGACACCTTGGGGGTAAAACAGGGGATATGGAGGCGGTACAAGGAGCTATGTGACGAAGAGATCCTCGCCAGGGAGAAGGTTCGGTACATCGGTGAGCCGGTGGCCGCGGTCGCGGCGGTAGATGAGGATGTTGCCGAGGAGGCCTTAAGCCTCATCGAGGTGGAATATGAGCCTCTGCCTGCAGTCTTTGACCCGATGGAGGCGATAAAGGAGGGAGCACCTCAGATCCACAAGGGGGTGGAGAGGAACATTAACGTCACCCGTCACATTGAATGGGGGGATGTGGACGAAGGGTTCAAGCAGGCCGACTACATCCGTGAGGACTGGTTCAAGGTCTCAGGGCAGGCCCATGTCTGCATGGAGACCCACTGTGCAGTGGCGAGCTTCGGCCATGACGGGAAGCTGACGGTCTGGACGTCCACCCAGTCCCCCTATTACATCCAGGTCCTTCTGGCCTGGACCTTGGGGCTTAAGGAGAGCGATGTGCGGGTGATCTCCCGCTACGTGGGAGGCGGGTTCGGGAGCAAGTTCGAGCTCGATTCGGCCCAGTTCTGCGCGGCCCTCCTTTCGATGAAGCTCAGAAGGCCGGTGAAGATAGTCCTCACGCGGGAGGAGGAGTTCACCGCTACCAAGCGCCGGACCCCCATGTATTATTACGTAAAGACCGGTGTGAAGAAGGACGGGACCTTTGTGGCGAAGGAGTGCCGGGTCTTCACCGACGGCGGTGCCTACACCTCGATGGGGGCCACGGCCCTTTACCTCACCGGGTTCTTTCAGTCCTTCCCCTACAAGTGGCCGAGCTACCGCTATGACGGCTACCGGGTCTACACCAACACGATGCCCTCATCGGCCATGCGGGGGTTCGGGGCTCCCCAGGCGACCTTCGTCAGCGAGGTCCAGATAGATATGATCGCCGAGGATCTCGGGATAGACCCCATAGAGATAAGGCGCAAGAACGGGATGACCCCCAATTACGAGGTCCCGGGGCAGGCGACCATCCGCAGTTGTGGGCTTCATCAGTGCCTCGATAAGATCGAGGAGTGGATAAAGTCCCGGGGTAAGCTCCCCCCTAACAGGGGAATCGGCATCGCTGCCTACGGGTTCATGTCCGGGGGGATCTTCAACTGGTTCGACACCCCCTACGCCTTCTCTGCCGCCATGGTGAAGATAAACATCGACGGTAAGGTGGATCTCTATGTGGGGGCCCAGGACATGGGCCAGGGGGCAAACACCACCCTCTCCATGATCTGTGCTGAGGAGCTGGGGGTAAGGCTCGAGGACATCAGGCTCCATACAGCCGATACTGCCGTGGCCCCGGTGGATCTCGGGGCCTGGGGGAGCAGGGAGACCCTTATGGCAGGGAACGCCGTGAAGATGGCCGCTGCTGAGGCGAAGCGCCAGCTGCTGGAGTTCGCTGCGGCAAAGCTCGGTCCCAATATCGTCTATGACCTGGACATAAAGGACCGCTGGGTTCATCTGGTGGCTCGCCCCGAGAGGGGCCTCTCCTACTATGAGGTGGTAAGGGACGCTATCCGGGGGCGGGACGGCCAGCCCATTATTGGCCGCGGCCATTACACCCCCCACCGTAAAGGGATGATTTCCCCCGCTTACAGCTTCGGTGTACAGGCGGTGGAGGCGGAGGTCGACCCCGAGACGGGGAAGATCACCCTCCTGAACGTGGTCACCGCCCACGACTGCGGGCAGGTGATAAATCCCCTCGGGGTGAGGGGGCAGCTCGAGGGGGCGATAGCCATGGCCGCAGGTTACGGTTTCACCGAGGACCTGCCCATGGATAACGGGAAGATTCTCAACCCCAACCTGGTGGATTACAAGATCCTGAGGGCCACCGACATGCCGGAGACCGAGGTGATAGAGATTCCCACCTATGAACCAGAGGGACCTTTTGGGGCGAAGGAGGCGGGCGAAGGGCTTACCAACCCCACGGCAGCGGCCCTGGCCAATGCGGTCTATAACGCCGTGGGGGTGAGGATCAAGGAGCTGCCGGTAACAGCGGAGAAGGTCCTCAGGGCCTTGAAGGAGAAGAAAGAAGGAAAAAAGAAGGAGGGGTGAGAGGTGGCTTACAAGTGCCCTGTATGCAATAAGGTCTGGCCGAACACCAGGGAGTTGGCCCGACATATCCTGGGCACGGGCGACAAACCCCACAAGGACTGGATCGGTTCAAAGGGGCTCTCCTTTGCCGACCTGCTGCTGATGGGGAGCAAGGGCTATCAGACCCTCTCCGAGTTGCTGGAGCGGGAGGCCGAAAAGGTAAATTAGAAAGGAGGAGGTAGGAGGTGATCCTTGAGGGAAAGTTTAAGCTGAAGGCGCCTATCCAGAAGGTATGGGATGCACTGCTTGAACCATCCACCCTCGCATCCTGTGTCCCGGGGGCGGAGAAGATCGAAAAGGTGGATGAAAGGACCTACGACTGCGTGGTGAAGCAGAAGGTGGGCCCCATCTCGGTGAAGTTCAAGTTCAAAACCATCCTCACCAACGAGCAACCCCCCAACCATATAGAGTTCGAGGGGGAGGGAGACGATATAGCCAAAGCCGGCCACTTCGTCCAGAAGAGCTGGGTGGACCTGCAGGAGACCCCTGATGGGGAGGTGGAGGTCTCCTACAAGACCGAGGTGAACATCGTGGGGAAGCTGGCCACCTTCGGCGATCGGATCATGAGGGCCAAGGCGAAGAAGGTGGAGGAGCAGTTCACCAAAGCCCTCCAGGAGAAGCTCGAGAGCCTCACATAAGTTCTTCTCCTCAAAAGGTACTCCGAAGGCCTCCATTGTAGGGGAGGAAGATTGGCATCTGTTCCCATAAATTGGTAATTAAGGGGTTGAGATGGTGGAGTTGAGGAAAGAGGGTTATCTTTGCTGTTTTCTGGACCCTCAAAGCGGGTTCGAGAGGAAGGAGTGGAAGGGGGAGACCCGATGGGACCCCCTGACCGGAGACATGGTCAGGGTCTTTGAGCTGGGCCTGGGGAAGCTTCCCGAGATGGACATGGAGGAGATGCTCAGGAGGGGAACAGAGGGGTCCTGTCCTTTCTGCCCCGGCGCCCTCGAGAAGGTGACACCCAAGTTTGATGAATCGTTGGTGAAAGAGGGGAGGATGCGGTTTGGGGAGGTCACCGTCCTTCCCAATCGCCTTCCCTTTGATAAATACTCCGGGATCGTGGTCCTGGGGGACCGTCACTATGTCCCTCTCTCTGAGCTCGATCCTGATCTGGTCTTCACTGGCCTCCTTGCTGCCCAGCGGTTTTTGAAGAGGGTCATCGAGGTGGACCCCGGGGTCCGGTTCATCTCGATCAACTGGAACTATCTGCCCATGTCCGGAGGAAGCGTTATCCATCCCCATCTGCAGGCCATGGGAGGGGAGCTTCCTACAAATTATCAGGGGAGGATGATAGAGGCGAGCAGGAAATTTTATGAAAAAAGGGGCAGGGTCTTCTGGGAAGAACTGATAGAAGAGGAGAAGAGGGTCCAGGCAAGGTATCTGGGGGTGGTGGGGAGGGTGGAGTGGCTTACCACCTTCGCCCCCAGGGGGTATGCGGATATAACGGCGGTATTTCCCCACAGGGGTTCAATCCTTGACCTTCAGGAGGATGACCTGCGGGATTTCTCCCGGGGGCTTGAGCGGGTCTTCCGGTATTATGTGGATTACAACCACTACAGCTTCAATCTCTCCATCTATTCGGGGGAGGTGGGGAGGGAAGACGGTTTCTGGGTAAATGCCCGGATGGTCACGAGGCGTTCCCTTCCCCCTGTGGGGGCAAGCGATGTGAACTATTTCGAGAAGCTTCACGGCCAGGCAGTGGTCTACAAGATGCCGGAGAGGCTGTGTGAGGAATTGAGGGGGTATTTCCCATAGGGCCATGATATCGCTACCCGCGCCGCACAAGAAGGGTAGGGTCTCGGTGGAGGAAGCGATCGCCGCAAGGAGGACCGTTCGCTCCTTCTCCTCGCAGGCCCTCACTGATGAACAGCTCTCCCAGCTCCTCTGGGCCACCTGGGGGGTGATCGATCCCCGTGAGGGGAGGAAGGCGATCCCCTCGGCAGGGGCCCTCTATCCCCTGGAGGTTTATATAGCGGTAGGTGCCGATGGGGTCAGGGGGCTGGAAGAGGGGATATATCGTTACCTGTCCGAGGAGCATTCCTTAGAGCGGATCGCCCCCGGGGACAGGAGACGGGAGGTGGCCGAGGCGTCACTGTGGCAGATGTGGATGGCCTCCGCCCCGGTGATCTTCGTTATCGCCGCCGAGTACGGGCGGACCACCCGCAAGTACGGCGACAGGGGGGTCCGCTACGTCCTCATGGAGGTCGGCCACGCTGCCCAGAACCTCTTTCTCGAATGTGTCGCCCTGGGATTGGGGGCAGGGATCGTGGGGGCCTTTTACGACGATAAGGTGGCAGAAGTGCTCTCCCTGCCTGAGCATCACGAGCCGCTCCTTATCATGCCTGTAGGGTATCCCCGCTGATGAAGCTCCTCCTTACCGGAGTACCGGGGGTGGGGAAGACCACGGTGATTCAGAAGGTCCTAAAGGAGGGAAGGCTTAGGGCGGGAGGATTTTACACCCAGGAGATGAGGGAGGGGGGGAGGAGGGTCGGTTTTCTCATCAAGGGGCTTGACGGAAGGGAGGCAGTCCTCGCCCATGTGGACTTCAAGAGGGGGCCGAGGGTGGGGAAGTACCGGGTTGACCTCGAGGCCTTTGAGGAAATAGCCCTGGGGGCGGTCGAGCAGGCCTTAAGGGAGCGAAGGCTCGTCGTGATAGATGAGATAGGTAAGATGGAGCTTTTCTCTTCGGCTTTCAAGGAGCTGGTGCTTCGGATCCTTGAATCCGAGGTAGACCTTCTGGGGGTGATCACCAGGGCCTCCGATCCCTTCGTCGAGGGGATCAGGCGGAGGGAGGGGGTGGAGATATGGGAGGTCACCTACGGCAACAGAGCAGACCTCCCGGCGAAGATCATCGAGAAATTTAAGGAATGAAGGACTATTACCAGATCCTGGGGGTCTCCCCTGACGCCTCCCCTGAGGAGATAAAGAGGGCCTACCGCAGGTTGGCCCTTCGGTACCACCCTGACCGCAACCCCGGGGACAAGGGGGCGGAGGAGAAGTTCAAGGAGATAAGCGAGGCTTACAGCGTCCTCATAGACCCGGACAAGAGGGCCCGTTACGATGCGGCAAGGCGCCTCGGTTTTGAATCCCCCAGGGCCCATGGCTTCACCTATTCCCGGGAGGAGATCTTCCGGGACCTCTTCACCAACCCCTATGCCAGCTCCATATTCGAGGAACTCCTCAGGGACTTCCAGAGGCAGGGCCTGCGCTTCGACGAGCGTTTCATCGAATACCTCTTCTTCGGGGGAAGGGGCATGGGAGGAATGTGGATCTTCAGCCCTTTTTTCACCTTCAGGGTGGGGCCGCAGAGGCCGAGAAGGGGGTTCCTCTCCCGTCTCCTGGAGAAGGGGGTGAGGTTCCTTGGGCGGAAGTTCTTCGAGAACATCTTTTCCTTCAAGAAGGGGGAGGACCTTTACTTTCGCCTTCCCCTCCATCCCGAGGACCTGAGGAGGGGGGAGGTGGTCATCTCGATCCCGAGGGAGGGGAGGGTGGAGACCCTGAAGGTGAAGATACCCCCCGGGGTGAGGTCAGGGACCAAGCTCAGGCTGAGGGGCAAGGGGCAAAGCAAGGGCGGAGTCCCTGGGGATCTCTTCCTCATCGTCGAACTGGAAGGGACTTAGTCGAGGTGGGCTTCATAAGAGAGGTCTTTCTTTCGACCTCCCTCGAGAGGACCCCTTACGTGGAGGGCATCTTGAGGAGGCTCTCCGGGATCCCCCAGCGGGAGGTCGCCGGCCAAGAAGCCCTGAGGCGGGAGGTCCTCCTCCGGAGCCCTGATCCCATAAAAGAGGGGAAGTCGATCCTTTTCATATCCAACTACCCGGGGGAGCTGGTCAAGGGCTGCCCGGGTACCAAGGGGCATATCTGCTGCGGTTACAGGGTGATAAATCTCCTGGTGGGATGTCCTATGGACTGCACCTACTGCATCCTGCAGTCCTACATCAACAACCCCTATATCGCCCTTTACCCCCAGATCGAGCTGATATTCGATCGGGTTAGGAAGATGGTTGAGGCCACGCCCGATCACGTACTGCGCTTCGGTACTGGGGAGCTCTCCGACAGCCTCGCCCTCGATGACCTGGTGGGCTTCTCCCGGGAGGCGATCCCCTTCTTCGCCTCCTTGCGGAAGGCCCTGCTGGAGCTGAAGACAAAGGCCGCCCAGGTGGATCACCTGCTTCGCTTAGAGCATAAGGGGAGGACGGTCCTTGCCTGGTCCCTGAACCCGGAGAGGATCGTCCTGGAGGAGGAGTCGGGCACCGCTCCCCTCGAGCATAGGCTCTCCGCGGCCCGCCTCTGCCAGGGGGCCGGCTACCCCCTCGCCTTCCACTTCGATCCCATCATCGAGTACCCTGGCTGGGAGGAGGATTACCGGAGGCTCATAGAGGCCTTAGCTCGCCAGATCGATCCCTCCGGGGTGATCTGGATAAGCATGGGGTGTCTGCGTTTCCCGCCCCCCTTGAAAGGGATCGTCACCGAGAGGTTTCCCCGAAGTCGGGTCCTTCTGGGGGAGCTCTTCCCCGCAGAGGACGGTAAGTTCCGGTACCTTAAGCCCCTCAGGATTCAGATCTACAGGAAGGTCCTCGGCTGGCTTAGGGAGTGGGATGAGGGGCTTTTCGTCTATCTCTGCATGGAGAGGGACGATGTCTGGAGGGAGGTTTTCGGTAAAAGCCCCGGGAGCACCGCGGGGCTTGTCGCCGCCTTCGACGAGAGGGTGAGGGAGTTCTTCAGGAGATGGTGAAGGCCATAGGGCTCTTCTCGGGGGGGCTCGACAGCCTCCTCGCGGTAAGGGTCCTTCAGGAGCAGGGGATAGAGGTAGTGGCGGTCAACTTCGTCACCCCCTTTTTCGGCCCCTGGAGGGCCTCAGAGGGGGCGAGGCGCCTCGGAATTCCCCTTCGGGTGGTGGACATCACCGAGGAGCACCTGCGGATGCTCCGGCGTCCCAGGCATGGGTACGGCTCCCAAATGAACCCTTGCATCGACTGCCACAGCCTGATGCTGAGGAAGGCGAGGGAACTGATGGAAGGGGAGGGGGCCTCCTTCCTCTTCACCGGGGAGGTCCTGGGGCAGAGGCCCTTCTCCCAGACGAAGGAGGCATTGAGGACGGTGGATGAGGAGGCAGGGGTGGTGGGCCTGGTCCTTCGCCCCCTGAGTGCCCGTCTTCTTCCCCCCACCCTTCCAGAGAGGGAGGGATGGGTTCGGAGGGAGGCCCTCCTGGGGATAAGGGGAAGATCCCGCAGGCGACAGATGGAGCTTGCGAAGAAATACGGGATCGAGGGATACCCCTCGCCCGCCGGGGGATGCCTCCTCACGGACCCGGTCTATGCCCGGCGCTTGAAGGACCTGTTCGAGCATCAGGAGGAGGTGGGCAGGAGGGACCTCGAACTCCTCAAGGTGGGGAGACACCTGCGCCTCTCCCCCCGGGTGAAGGCGATCGTGGGGAGGAATCAGGGGGAGAACGAGAGAATAGCCTCCCTGGCCACCTCAGAGGACCTCGTCCTTCAGGCGAGGGATTATCCCGGCCCAGTGGTCCTCGTCCCCTATGGGGGAGACGAGGAGCTTCTGCGGGCAGCAGGGGTTTGTCTTCGCTACAGCGACGCCCCCTCTCAAGATAGGTACAAGGTCATCTGGCGGAAGGGAAATAGATCAGGGGAGGTTGAGGCTGAGTCCTTGCTCCCTGAAGAGTGCGAGGGGCTTCTCGTTTAATCTTTTTCCTTTTTAAAAATAAAACATGCACCTAGAAAATATATTTTTTTGATCTTGACTTTTTTTTCCTAAAATGATAAAGACTTTTCCAAAATGGAAAAAGAATTGGGGGAAAGGATTCGCAAGTTAAGAAAGGAAAGAGGATTAACATTAGAGGAACTTTCTTCTCTCTGTGGTCTTACGCCGGGTTATCTATCAAAGATAGAAAATGGGAAAACTTCTCTTCCAATAGCTACTCTTAGTAAGATTGCGAAAGCTTTAAATGTAGAAA
>CBEVRB010000055.1:0-11915 GCA_965552155.1 uncultured bacterium | reverse complement strand
AACCTCCCCCTTCGCCTCAATCCCTCCCAACAGGACGAGGTAGTTGGCCAGGGCTACGGGGAGGATGCCCTGCTGGCGGAGCCACCTCACGGTGGTGGCCCCCTCCCTCTTGCTCAGGGGCTTTCCCTCCCTATCGGTGAGCAAAGGGATGTGGGCGAACTGCGGGAGGGGGAAGCCAAGGGCTTCGTATATCATGATCTGCCGGGGGGTGTTGGGGAGGTGGTCCTGTCCCCTTATCACGTGGGTTATCCCCATCAGGTGATCGTCTATCACGCAGGCGAAGTTGTAGGTAGGAGTGCGGTCCTGGCGCAGGATCACAAAGTCGCCGAGCTGCTCGTTCCCAAAGGCCTGTTCGCCGAAGATGAGGTCATGGAAAGCGGTCTTTCCCCCTTCCACGAGGAAGCGGACCGAGGGCCTCCTCCCCTCAGAGGAAAGGCGCCGCCTTTCTCTCTCGGTAAGGTGACGGCAGCGGCCGTCATAGCGCGGGGGGAGACCGGCCTCAAGGGACCTCCTCCTCATCTCTTCGAGCTCTTCGGGCGTGCAATAGCAGGGGTAGGCCTTCCCCTCCTCAAGGAGCCTTCGGGCGTAATCCTGGTATATGGGGAGCCGCTCTGACTGCCTCAGCATCCCGTCCCACTCAAGGCCCATCCACCTCAGATCCTCAAGGATCGCCTTCTCATACTCGGGGAAGGACCTCTCCCTGTCGGTATCCTCTATCCTGAGGAAGAACCTTCCCCCCTCCTTCCGGGCGAAGAGCCAGTTGTAGAGGGCCAGACGGGCATTCCCCACGTGCAGCAGTCCTGTGGGGCTTGGGGCGAAGCGGACCCGTACCTCCAAGCTATCCCCTCCTGAGGAGGACCACCGCCAGGGCCCCTATTCCCTCCTCCCTCCCCAGGGCCCCTAAGGCCTCAGGGGAGGTGGCCTTGACATTCACCCTCCCGGGCTCTACCCTCAGGGTGCGGGCGATCCTCTCCTCCATCTGCGAGAGGTAAGGGGCGAGGCGGGGGCCCTGGGCGACGATGGTGGCATCCACGTTCTCCACCTCCCAGCCCTCCCTCCGGGCCATCTTTACCACCTCCTCAAGGAGCAAGAGGCTGCTGATCCCCTTGTATCGGGGATCGGTGTCGGGGAAATGGCTCCCCAAGTCCCCCTTCCCCAGGGCCCCCAGGAGGGCGTCGCAGAGGGCATGGGTGAGGCAGTCGGCATCCGAGTGGCCTAAGAGGCCCTTTTCCGAGGGGATTTTGACCCCGCCCAGGATCAGGGGGCGCCCCTCGCCGAAGGGGTGAAGGTCAAAGCCTATCCCCACCCTCATGCGGCCTCCTTGGGCTTGCCGAAGATCATCCGCCCGGCGGTGGTCTGAAGGACACTGGTCACCACCACGTCAAGCTCCTTGCCGATGAGCCTTTTGCCCTCCTCTACCACCACCATCGTCCCGTCATCCAGGTACCCGACCCCCTGATCCGGTTCCTTTCCCTCCCTGATGATCTGTATGTGGATCGTCTCCCCGGGGAGCACCACTGGCTTCAGGGCATTGCTCAGGAGGTTGATGTTCAGGACCCCTATCCCCTGCAGTTCGGCGATCTTGTTGAGGTTGTAGTCGTTGGTGATGATCTTCCCGCCCATCTTCTTGGCCAGTTCCACCAGCTTGCTGTCCACGTCCTTCATCTTGGGGAAGTCCTCGTCCACTATCCTCACCTCCACCAGGGACTGCTTCTGGATCTTGTTCAGGATATCCAGTCCCCTCCTCCCCCGGTTCCTGCGCAGGGGGTCGGTGGAGTCGGCGATCTGCTGGAGCTCCCGCAGGATGAACTGGGGGATGACCAGAGGCCCCTCCAGGAAGCCGGTCTCGCAGACATCGGCGATCCTGCCGTCGATGATAGAGCTGGTATCGAGCAACTTGGGCACCTCCTTCCTCCCCCCCACCTTTTCTCCGAGAAGCAGCGCTATCTCCCTTCCCTTCTTCGTCCCCACCACCAAGCCTATATATCCCATCACTATCAGGAGGAGGAAATCGAGGCGGGGGTTCCTGATGGGGATCGCCTTGGCGAGGAGCAAAAAGACGACCATTCCCCCGATCCCCCCAAGCAGGGTCTGGACCGATGCCCTGGCGACCCATCTTTCCACCAGGATGGCCACGAGCCCCACCGCTATGCCCCCGAGCCCTCCGATCCAAAAGAAACTATTGGAGGGATGAAGCCCATAGATGATGACTCCCCCGGTAAGAAAGGAGAAACCCAGGAGGGCAAGCCGTGCCATCGTAAGGGGAAACTTCCTCATCTCTTTCCTCCTTGGAAAAGGGGCGGGCAGGGAAGGAGTTTCAAGGGAGATTGTCGAGGAGTTCCTTCCTTATCTCCTTCTCCTCCACCCGTTTGGAGACCGCCAGTTCCTGGACCAGGAGCTTTTGGGCTGTATCGAGGAGCTTCTTCTCGCCAAAGGAGAGTCCCTTTTCCGACTTGAGAAGGTGAAGCTCCTTTAAGACCTTTGCCACCTCGAATATGGACCCGCTCTTTATCCTCTCCATATATTGGCGGTAGCGTTGGTTCCAGGGCTGATGGCTGTTGCGGCCGATCTTCTCCTTCCGCTTGAGGAACTCGTATATCTCGGGGATCTTCGAGGAGTCGATGATCTCCCGCATCCCCACCATCTGGGCGTTGTCCACGGGCACCATGATCGTCATCTGCGTATCCAGGACCCTCAGGACATAGACCTTCTGCACCTTGCCTCCTATCTCCATCGTCTGGATGTCCTCGATTGTGACCACCCCGTGGCCCGGATAAACGACGAATTCTCCTACCTCAAACATCCCTCCCTACCCCTCCAGGGAGAATCAGGCCCCGCTTGGGAAGCGGACGAGGTCGGCCTCTTCAATCCCCTCTCCCTTCACTTTCTCAGCCATCGAAGAGTCGATGCCGAAGAGCTTTATGACCCGCACCTGGCCCTTGGGTCTCCTCAGGTTATCGGGAGAATAAACCTCCAGCACATCACCTTCCTTCAGACCGCTCAGGGATCCGGCCAGCAGATAAATCACTTCCCCTTCCACTAAGGCGATCCGGCTGTACCAGCCCATCCTCTCGATGACCTTTTTCAGTTCTTTTACCCCCTCCTCGATCGCCACGGCCACCGCCTGTTCGGCCCCTCCTTCCGCCTTCAGGAGGGGATTGGTCAACTTGTACTCCCCTATCAATCTCCCCCTTATCGTGTCGAACATCCGCAACCTCAGCTCCACATAACAGATCTTCTTCTCCTCGTCTCCCTCTTTGATGGAGAACTCAAAGGGCCCGTACATCTCTCCCATTATCACCGCCTGGACGCCGAGGGCCATGCCCAACCCCTTCAGTTCCTCCTTTGGCCTGCCCCGCTCGGGGAGCTTTTCCAGGGCCTTCTTCACCACCTCATAATCGATCACCTGGACCGAAGGCGCCCTCCTCATCAGGGTCGCGGCCAGCATCCTCGCCACCTCTCCTCCTGAGAGAGAGACCGCGGTGGTCTTCTCCTGAAAGGGGAAAATGGCTATCTTTTTCTTCAGATACGGAGGCGAGGGATAGGAAAGAAGGGGGAACGGCTTCTTCCTCAAAGGGAGAGGGGGCGTTTTCTTTGCCCTCTCCCAGCCCGATCTCCCTCCCTTTTTCTCTCCTTTTTCCCTGGGGGCATACCTCAGGGGCAGAGGGGTAACCTTACCCGCCAAGTACTCATCCACCTTCACGTAGCAGAAGCCCCTCTCATTTTCGGCGGGGACCTTTATGTACCGCTCGCCATCTATGATGTAGACCTCCTTATCGGCGATTCGGGCGAGTTCTTCCCTGGAGTAAGGGCTCCGCTTCCCCCACGGCCAGAGGCTGCAGCTCATAAAAACAGAAAAAATCGCAAAAATTATTACAGCTTTTTTCATCCCCATGTTTTGTATAAATTTTAACAAAGATGGCCTCCTGGAGCAAGGGAAGGCTTGCCTCTGGATATCTTCCGTGTTAGAAAGGGGACGATGATTAAGGCGGTCAGGGGATTCAACGACATCTTGCCTGAGGAGACCCCTCGATGGCGCCAGGTGGAGGAGGAAGCCAGGAGGGTGCTGGAAGGGTTCGGTTTCCGGGAGATAAGGGTACCGGTGCTAGAGCGAACCGAACTCTTTGCCCGGGGCATTGGACAGAGCACCGACATCGTGGAAAAGGAGATGTACACCTTCTCGGACAAGGGTGGAGAGTCGGTCACCCTCCGCCCTGAGGCCACTTCATCCATCGTCCGGGCTTATATCGAGCACAAGCTTTACGCCTGGGACCCTGAGGTCCGCCTCTACTTCATCGGACCCATGTTCAGATATGAACGCCCGCAGAAGGGGAGGCTCAGGCAGTTCCATCAGATCAACGCCGAGGTCTTCGGAGTCGCTCATCCGATGGTGGACGCAGAGGTGATGGGAATACTCATCCACCTGCTCAGGAGCCTGGGGCTCCAAGGGTACCGGTTGGAGATAAATAGTTTGGGTTGCTCGCGCTGCCGCCCCCCATTTCGCGAGAGGCTTCGTTCCTACCTCGAGGAACATCTCGGGGAGCTATGCCCTGATTGCCGCCGTCGGGCAGAGCGGAACCCCCTGCGGGTTTTCGACTGCAAGGTGGAAGGCTGCCAGCAGGTGATCCTTCAGGCCCCCCTCCTTGAGGGGTTCCTCTGCGAAGAGTGCCGTGCCCACTTCGGGGAGGTGAAAAACTACCTGGAGGATCTGGGCATCCCCTATGAGGTTAACCCCAGGATGGTGAGGGGGCTTGACTATTATACCAGGACGGCCTTCGAGGTGGTGGCCGAAGGGCTCGGGGCTCAGAACGCCGTGGCCGCTGGAGGCCGTTATGATGACCTGGTGGCCTCCCTGGGTGGTCCCTCCATCCCGGGGATAGGATTTGCCGTGGGTATGGAGAGGTTACTGCTGCTTCTCCCTCCTCACCCCTCCCTTCCCAGGGCCAGGCTATTTATCGCCGCCCTCGGTCCTGAGGCCCAGAGGATCGCCTTCCGCTGGAGCTTTCATCTCAACAGGGAGGGGATCACCACCATGCTCGACTATCGGGGGGGGAGCCTGAAGAGCCAGATGAGGAGGGCCGATAAGTTCTCCGTCCCCTATGTGGCGATCCTCGGGGAGGAGGAGATAGAGAGGGGGAGAGTGATCCTGCGGGATATGAGGGAGAAGACACAGAAGGAGCTCCCCTTTTCTTCCTTCATCGAGGCCATTAAAGGGGAGCTCCTCTAATTCACTCCACAAAGCTCTTCAGCTTCTTGCTCCTGGATGGATGACGCAGCTTCCTCAGGGCCTTCGCCTCTATCTGGCGGATCCTCTCTCGGGTGACCTTGAAATCCCTGCCCACCTCCTCGAGGGTGTGGTCGTATTTTTCACCGATGCCGAACCTCATCCTCAGGACCTTCTCCTCCCTCGGGGTAAGGGTGGCCAGCACCTGACGAACCTGCTCCATCAGGTTCTTGGCGACCACCGCTTCGGAGGGCAGGATCGCCTTCTTGTCCTCGATAAAGTCCCCCAGGTGGGTGTCTTCGTCGTCCCCGATGGGGGTCTCAAGGGAGATGGGCTCCTTGGCTATCTTCAGGATCCTCCGCACCTTCTCCACCGGCATCTCCATCCTCTCGGCTATCTCCTCGGGGAGGGGTTCTCGACCCAGCTCCTGGACCAGCTGACGGGATGTCCGGACCAGCTTGTTTATCGTCTCTATCATGTGGACGGGGATCCTGATGGTACGGGCCTGATCGGCGATGGCCCGGGTTATCGCCTGGCGGATCCACCAGGTAGCGTAGGTGCTGAACTTGTATCCCCGGGTGTACTCGAACTTGTCCACGGCCTTCATCAGGCCGATGTTCCCCTCCTGGATCAGGTCGAGGAACTGCAGGCCCCGGTTGGTGTACTTCTTGGCGATGCTCACCACTAGTCGGAGGTTCGCCTTGACCAGCTCGTTCTTGGCTTGCTTGGCCATCGCCTCACCTCGCCTCACCTCCTCCATCGCCTTCTTCAGTTGAGGGATCGAAAGTCCCCCTTCCTCCTCTATTGCCCGAAGCTTCTCCTGAAGCGCCTTGGCCTCGGCCTCAAGCCTCACGAACTCCTCCTCGTTGAGCTCCCTGGAGAGGAAGAGGGCCTTCTTGCGAGCGGGATCAGCTCGCAGCTCCTTGAAGAAGGTGGGGAGGGAGTCGGGAGTGGTACCCAAGCGCTCAGCGATCTTCCCGAGTTTTCCTTCCACTTCCTCGACTCTGGAGACCAAGGCCTCGAGCCTGCTCACGATCGCCTCGATCTGCCTGTCAGTGAGGTTTATCTGGGTGAGGAGCTGAACCATCTCCTCCTCTTTCGCCCTTATCTCCTCGGGGGAGGCCTCCCTCTTCACCCTCTGGATCTCTTCCTCCAGCTCCCTGACCCGGTCGATGATGCGGAGGATCTTCTCCTTGTAGACCTCCTCCTCTTCCTTCAACTCCTCGTCCTCTATGTCGTTGGTCACCTCCCTTACGCTGATCCTCCCCTCCCTGAGGGCATCCCCCAGATTTAGCACCTCCTTTACCGTCACCGGGCAGTTGAGGATTACCCGGATCACCTCCTTTTTGCCCGCTTCGATCCTCTTGGCTATGGCCACCTCTCCTTCTCTGGTCAGGAGGGAGACCTTACCCATCTCCTTGAGGTATAACCGTACCGGGTCGCTGGTGCGGCCCAGTTCCAGATCCTCCACGCTTTCCCCACCCTCCTCGATAGGGACCTCCTCCTTCTCGGTGAACTTCCCCTCACCGAGGAGCTCTATGTCCACCTCGTTGAAGATGTTGAGCATCTCGTCGATATGCTCCGCCGAGGAGGTGTCCTCCACCTCAAAAAGATCTTCCATTTTGTCCAGACCGACAAACTCCTTTTCCTTCAAGGTGAAAACCTCCTCCTTATTTTTTTAAAGGCTCATCCTCTTCTTAAGCTCTTCTTCCTGCCGTACCAGGAGCTGCTTGCGCATTAGCAGTGCCTCCATGAGCCCATGATCTCCCTCCATTTCGGCCTTCTTGATCTGCTCCGAGACCTGACGCCTCTCCTCCCTGAGCTTCCTGAGCCTTATCCTGCAGAGACAATCCTGGAAGGCCTTCTCCACCTCTTTCTCTCCCCAGAGAAAGGCCGTGCTGAAGACCCTGTCCGATAACCCCTTCTCTTCCAGGACCTCCGTCAGCTCGGCCGGCACCTTCCCCTGGACCCTGTAGGCCTCAAGGAGCCAGAAGGCCACCTCCTGAAGGTGAGGCGTCGAGAACTCCGCCACGATACCCTCTCCCTCTACCCTCGGTATAAACTCAGGACGCTCGATCATGAGGGAGAGGAGGACCTCCTCAGGGGAGAGGTGGCGGTCCCCTTTCACTGTGGACATGATGGATGAAGGGGTACCGAGGGTCCTCAATTTCTCGAGCAGGATCTCCTCCTGGACTCCTGTCCTCTCGGCCAGCCGTTTCAGGTAAAGGTCACGCCTCAAGGGGTCCCCCATCCTGAGGAAGAGGGGAAGCACCTCTTCAATGGCCTTCGCCTTCTCCTCTGGTCTGGAGAGGTCATATCCCCTCATCTTCTCCTCGAAGTAGAACTCGATCCCTTCCCTTGCCTCCTGCAGGGCCTCCCCGGGCGGGTGCTGGCGAAAGTAGGTATCGGGGTCCTCTCCCGGGGGGAGAAGTACCACCTCTACGTAAAACCCCTCCTCCGCTGCCGACTCCACCGCCCTTAAGGCCGCTTTTCTCCCCGCATCGTCTCCATCAAAGAGCAAAACACCCCTTTTCCCTCCCAACCTCCTTATGAGTCGCAGCTGCTGGGAGGTAAGGGCTGTACCCAAGGTAGCCACCGCCTCTCTCACCCCTCGCTGGGCAAGGGTGAGGAGGTCGAAATAGCCCTCTACCAGTATCGCCTTTCCTTCTTTGATAATATAATCCTTCGCCGCAAAAATGCCATAGAGGGAATTGCCCTTCCGGTAAAGCTCCGTTTCCGGGGAATTGAGGTATTTCGGTTCCCCTTTCCCTATGATCCTTCCCCCGAAGCCGATGACCCTGCCCCTCAGATCGCGGATGGGGAAGATGATCCTTGAGCGGAAACGGTCGTACCAGCTCCCTTCCCTTCCCTGGAGCACGAGGCCCAAGGCCTCGGCATCCTCCATCTTCACCCCTTTCTCCCGAAGGTGCCTGACCAGTGAATCCCACCCCTCAGGGGCAAAGCCCAGGAGATAGTCCTCCCAGAGGGATGGCTCGATCCCCCTCCCCAGCAGATATTCCCTCGCCCTTCTCCCCTCCCTCGGGGAAAGGAGGGTCCGGTGAAAGAATTCCGAGGCCAGGGAGTTGATCTCAAAGAGATGCTCCCTTCGTCCCCCGGTGGGCCTGGAGGGTAGCTCAATCCCGTAGGAGTCGGCCAGGGTCTTTAAGGCCTCATAGAAGCTGATCTTCTCATACCTCATCAGAAAGGTAAAGACATTCCCTCCTGCCCCGCAGCCGAAACAGTGAAAGAGCTGCTTTTCCGGGCTGACCACAAAGGAGGGGTTCTTGTCCGGGTGGAAGGGACATAGGCCCTTCCAGTTCCTCCCCGCCTTCTTCAAGGTGACGTACCGGGAGATCACCTCCACGATGTCGGCCCTCTGCTGGACCTCCTCTATAACCTCTTGGGGGATCATTTCAGCTCCACCACCGTTACTCCCACTCCTCCCTTCTCCACAGGGGCGGGGTGAAGCTCCTTCACCCAGGGGAGTTGCTCCAGATGTCTCTTTATCGCCTCCCTGAGCCTGCCGGTTCCGATCCCGTGGACGATCTCCACCTTCTCCCATCCGTAAAGGAGGGCCTGATCTATGAGCTTCTCCACCTTGGGGAGGGCATCTTCCACCCTCAGGCCGACCACGTTTATCTTGCGGTCGGCCCTGGCGGGGGGCGTGAGCCAGGCAAAGATCCCCTTTCCTTCTCCTTCCTGCCTTACCGGCTGCCTGACCCGCACCTCCTCGAGGGGGACCTTCGCCCTTATCCCTTCGATCATCACCTCCACCCGGCCGGATAGGATCTTCGTCACCATTCCCTCCTTCCCCAGGCCCAGGACCTCCACCCAGTCCCCTTCTTTCACCTCCTCCGGTTTGCCCTTTGGGACCCTCTTATGGGGCAGGACCTTGCGGAGGTCCTCCCTCACCCTCTTGAGCTCGCCCTTGAGGTGAAAAGGCCTCTGGAAGGAAGGGACCTCCCTTAAGATCTCCTTGAGCCTCTCCTCGGCTTCGGCGAGGACCCTCCTCCCCCTCTCCTCCACCCTCCTCAGGATCTCCTCCCTCCTTTCCCGCAGCCTCCTTGCCGCCCGCTCTAAGCGCTCTCTTCTCTGGGAGGCCTTCTCCCTCTCTGAGGCCAGGGCCTTCCTTTCCGCCTCGAGCTCTCCCTGCAGCCGGGTCAGCTCCTCCAGGAGCTCTGCCTCCTGGCTGCTCCTCTGCTGGTGGTACTCTTTGGCCCTCTCTATCAGCTCCTTCTTGAGCCCCCACCTCTCAGCGATGGGGAAGGCCCAGCTTTGTCCCACCCGCCCATAGAGCAGGCGGAAGGTGGGGGTTAAGGTCTGGGGGTCGAACTCAACCGCCACATTGCAGACCTCCGGGTGACCGTAGGCATAGGCCTACAGCAGATCCAGATGGGTAGTCACCACCGCGTAACCCCCCTTCTTTCTGATCTCATCGAGCAGGGCCATGGCCAGGGCCGCTCCCTGGGAATAATCGGTTCCCGTACCTATCTCATCTATGAGGATGAGGGTGGAGGGGCCCACTTCCTCGAGCACCCCCTTCACCCAGTTTATGAAAGAGGAGAAGGTACTCAGGTGCTCTTCAAGGTCTTGCTCATCCCCTATGTAGGCGAAGAGGCGATCAAAGAGGTTCACGGTGCTGGAGGCCGAGGCCGGGATCAGCAGGCCCGCCTTCACCATCAGGGTAAGGAGTCCCAAGGTCTTGAGGGCCACCGTCTTTCCTCCGGCGTTCGCCCCACTTATCACCAGTATCCTCTGCTGAGGGTCGAGGAGGAGATCTATGGGGACCACCTCTTCACCCGAGAGGACGAGCAAAGGATGGCGGGCGGAAAACATCCTGGTGATCCCCTCTTCGTTCAGCGCCGGCTTTTGTGCCCCGAGCTCGATGGCCAGTTTGGCCTTGGCATAAAGCAAGTCCACTTCGGCCTGAAGGGAGAGGTCCTCCGAAAGCCTATCCCTTACCTCGGCTACTTCCCGCGAAAGGGCCCTCAGCACCCGCTCCTCCTCTTCCCTTTCCCCTCGCCTCAGCACCCCCAGCTCGTTGTTCAGTTCCACCACCTCGAAAGGCTCGATATAAAGGCTCGCCCGGGATTGCGAGACGTCATGGACGATCCCCTTCACGCGCGCCCTGCCATCCGCCTTCACCAGGACCACAAAGCGGTCGTTCCGCTGAGTGATCACTTCATCCTGCACGATCTCCTTCCAGCCCCGTTGCCCGAGCAGGGCCCTGATCCTCTCATAGATCAAACCGTGGACCTCCCTCATTCTCCTCCTTATGGAGGAGAGGTGAGGGCTTGCCTCATCTCTCACCTCGCCCCGGGGTTCTATCGCCGCCAAGATCCTGTTGGCTACCTCCACCGGGGCATGGAACCTCCTGCCCAACTCCTTAAGCCTACCCCCGGCCTCCTTCAGGGCCTTCTTCAGGAGATCTGATGCCGCGATCGAGGCCGCCACCTCCAAAAGCTTTTTCCCATCGAGAAAGGCACCTTCTGCTTCAAGGCGCTTAAGTAGCCCTCCGATGTCACGGAGCCCTCCCACAGGAAGCTCTCCCCCTCCCTCCAGGAACTCCTTCATCTGGAGGGTCTCCTCGAGGTGAAGCTCGATCTCCGCCGGGTCATCGAGGGGGCTGACCCCTTCAGCGGCCTTTCGCCCCAGCTCTGATCCAGCCCACCCCTTTAGTCTCTCTATGACCGAAGAGAACTCAAGGACTTCGAGGCTGCGTCCCCCTATCAACGTCGAACCCTTCGCCCCTTATTCGTGGTGTCAAAGGTACTCCGAGAGGGATCAAGCGGTGGCAAGCTCCGAAAGCTTTTTCCTCACCAGCTCGTTAACCGACCTCCCCTCCGCCCTTCCCGCGATCCTCGGCATGATGACCTTCATCACTCTTCCCAGGTCCTGAGGTCCCTTGGCTCCCACCTCCTCTATCGCCTTCCTCACCTCTTCCTCCAGCTCCTGAGGGGAAAGCGGAGGAGGTAGGAAGGATTGCAGGATCTCCACCTCCTTCGCTTCCTTCTCTGCCAGGTCCTCCCTTCCCCCTTTACTGAACTGCTCCCTTGCCTCCTTTCCCTGTTTGATCATGGAGGCAAGGAGCTTCATCACTTCCTGATCATCAGGTTCCCGGCGTAACTCCTTCTCCTTGTTCTTTATGGCGGCCAAGGCCATCCTGATGACGGAGAGCTTCAACTTATCTCCCGACTTGGCCGCCTCTTTCATCTCCTCCACGAGCCTATCCTTCAACCCCATGGTCCTTCCCTCTGTAAATATAAAAAAACTCTTTCCTTGCTTCTCGCAAGGTTCCAAACCTTTTTGTATTATTTTAACACGAAAAAAAGAATAGTCAACCTGCCTCCTCTGGGGGCACTGTCAACCTCCTGTGATTCTATGAAAGCGTGTGCCCTCCTTGAGGTGTAATATGGTCTCAAGAGCTACAGGTGTGGAGGGCTCAAATCCCTCCAGGAACTCAAGGAAGATCCCCCTCCCCCTGAGATAAAGGCGAGTAAGGCGCTCATACCTCCCCCTTCCCACCACCTCGTCCCTCAAGGCCTCAAGAAGGCCTTCGAAGGTCTCCTTGAGAAGCCCAAGGACCTCTTCCCTGACCCTCTCCTGGGCTTGCTTAAGAAGCTGGCTTAAGCTAACCTATCCATCAAAAGAGTTTCTAAGAGTTCACTTTTGAAAAATTCCTAAAAGGAAG
>CBEVRB010000054.1:0-12461 GCA_965552155.1 uncultured bacterium | reverse complement strand
TCCTCAAAGCGGGCGATGAAGGGGAACTCAGTCCTCATCTCCCCCTTCGGCGAGGAGCCTTTTGAGCTCTTCTCCCTCGATCACCTCTTTCTCCAGCAGGATCTGGGCGACCTTATCGAGGGTCTTTCGCCTCTCGGTCAGGATCTGGCGGGCCTTGGCCCGGGCCTCCTCGATTATCCTCCTTATCTCAGCGTCTATCTCCCGAGCGGTCTCCTCGCTGTATTCCCTCAAGGAGGGATAGGTGCTCACCTGCAGGAAGAGGGGTCTCTCCCTCTCAAAGGCCACCACCCCCAACTTCTCGCTCATCCCATACTCGACCACCATGCTGCGAGCGATCTCCGTGGCCTTGATCAGGTCGTTCTGGGCCCCGGTGGAGACCTCATCGAAGACGATCTCCTCGGCCACCCTCCCCCCTAAGAGGCAGGTGAGCTTGTTCAGGAGCTCCGACTTGCTCATCAGGTAGCGGTCCTCGGTGGGGCGCTGCAGGGTGTAGCCGAGGGCGGCTATCCCCCGGGGGATGATGGAGATCTTCTGGACGGGATCTGCCCCCGGGAGGGCAGAGGCGACGATGGCATGCCCCACCTCATGATAGGCGACGATCCTCCGCTCCTTCTCGCTCATCACCCTGCTCTTCTTCTCCAGACCCGCCACGATCCTCTCTATCGCCTCCTCGAACTCGGCCATCCCCACAGCGTCCTTCCCCCGCCTGGCTGCAAGGAGCGCCGCCTCGTTTACCATGTTGGCCAGGTCCGCCCCGACGAAACCGGGGGTCATGGCCGCCAAGGCCTTGAAGTCCACATCCTCGGCCAGCCTTACCCCCTTGGCGTGGACCCTCAGGATCTCCTCCCTCCCCTTCAGGTCGGGGCGATCCACCAGGATGTGGCGATCGAAGCGGCCCGGGCGAAGGAGCGCCGGGTCGAGGATCTCGGGCCGGTTGGTAGCGGCCATGAGGATGACGCCCTTCTTGGTGTCAAAGCCGTCCATCTCCACCAGGAGCTGGTTCAGGGTCTGCTCCCTCTCGTCATGTCCCCCTACCGGGTTTATCCCCCTCGCCTTCCCCAAGGCATCGAGCTCGTCTATGAAAATGATGCAGGGGGCCTTCTCCTGAGCCCGGGCGAAGAGGTCCCTAACCCTAGCCGCCCCCACCCCTACGAACATCTCGACGAACTCCGAACCGCTGATGCTGAAGAAGGGGACCTTCGCCTCTCCGGCCACGGCCCTCGCCAAAAGCGTCTTACCACACCCCGGTGGCCCCACCAGCAGCACCCCCTTGGGGAGTTTGCCTCCTAAGCGGGTGAACTTCTGGGGGGTCTTGAGGAACTCCACGATCTCCTTGAGCTCTTCCTTAGCTTCATCGAGCCCTGCCACGTCCTTGAAGTTGATCCCTATCTGGTCCTCGGCGTAGATCTTCGCCTTCGATCGGCCCACCGACATGAACTCAGGCCCCCTGCCCATGCGGCGCAAAAGGAACATCCAGAACCCGATGAAGATGATCAGGGGGATCACCCAGGAGAGAAGCCCCCGCAGGAAGGTGTACTGTTGCTTCCCGGAAAAGGCCACCCCCTTCTCCCTCAGCTCCCTCACCAGGTCGGGATCCTCCACCCGCACGACATAAAAGGCCTTTTCCACCTTTTTGCCCTTCTCGTCCACGAAGACCCCCTTCCCCTCTATCGCCTCCTTCCCGATCACCACCTCCTTCACCTTCCCCTCGGCGACCATTTCCTTGAACTGACTGTAGGGGATCCTCATCGGCCTGGGGGCAAAGAGCAGCGAATTCATCAGCACAAACCCCCAGAGCAGGAGCAGGAGCAACCATATGGAAAGTGGAATCCTGATCTTTCTACCTTGCATCTTGTTCGTGAAAGAAATCAAATATTTTGTTTAAAATATAGAAACTTCATGGGAGAAAGTCAATAGCTACCCTCAAGTAAAAATGAAAAATTTCTCAAAACTCCTAAAGACAGGTTGACTTTCTTTGATGATTGTAATAAAAGAGTTAAGACTTTTTTGGCTGAAGAAAAAGCAAGGAGGTAGGAGATGGAAATAAAGAAGATCGGGGTATTGGGTGCAGGGGTGATGGGCAGTGGGATCGCCCAGGTAGCCGCCCAGAGCGGTTTTGAGGTGGTGATGAGGGACATCGCTGACGAGTTTGTCCAGAAGGGCCTGAAGAACATCGAGGCCTCCTTGAGCAAGGGGGTGGAGAAGGGGAAGGTCACCCCGGAGGAGAAAGAGGCGGCCTTGGGGCGCGTAAAGGGAACTACTGTGTTGGAGGATTTAAAGGATGTGGACTTTGTTATCGAGGCGGTGATCGAGGACCTGGAGCTGAAGAAGAAGGTCTTCAAGGAGATGGACGAACTGACGAGGTCTGAAGTGATCCTTGCCACCAACACCTCCTCCATGTCTATCACAGAGATAGCCGCTTCAACTTCGCGGCCGGACAAGGTGGTGGGGATGCATTTCTTCAATCCCGTGCCCCTGATGAGGCTGGTGGAGGTGATAAAGGGGCTTGAGACGAGCGACGAGACGGTGGATGTCACCTGGAAGCTCGCTGAGCGGCTGGGCAAGACTCCTGTCCTGGTGAAGAAGGACACCCCGGGCTTTATCGTCAACAGGATAATGATGCCTCAGCTCATGGAGGCGATAAGGATCTACGAGGAAGGGATTGCCTCCATGGAGGACATCGATAAGGCGGTAAAACTCGGACTGAACTACCCGATGGGGCCCTTCGAGCTAATGGACCTAACGGGCCTTGACATCTCCTACTTTGTGAACGAGTACTTCCGAAAGGAGCTACCCCAGGAGCTCAAGCACGTCACCCCCCATGCCCTGAAGGCGAAGGTCCGGGCGGGGAAACTGGGCAGGAAGACGGGAGAAGGGTGGTACAAGTACTAAAGGGGGGAAGGAGATGGGGTTCGAGACGATTACCCTGGAGAGGAAGGAGAAGGTAGCTCTTCTTACCCTCAACCGCCCTCCCATGAACCCGATGAACCGGAGGATGTACGAGGAGATCCTCGAGGCTTGCCGTTCCCTCTCCGGCGACGGGGAGACGAAGGTCCTGGTGATAACAGCGGCGGGCTCCAAGGCCTTCTCCGCAGGGCTTGATGTGAAGGACGTGGAGGGGATGGAACTCGGGGAGATCAGGGACTTCCTGACCCTGGCCAGGGAGGCCTATATGAGCGTCGAGAGGATGAAGATCCCGGTCATCGCCGCCATAAACGGGATGGCCCTGGGAGGAGGACTTGAGCTGGCCCTCTGCTGTGATATCCGTTTTTGCTCCAAGGAGGCCACCCTGGGGCAGCCGGAGATCAATTTGGGGATCATCCCCGGAGGAGGGGGAACCCAGCGCCTCCCCCGCCTCATCGGTCCATCCAGGGCAAAGGCCCTCCTTTTCAGCGGGGAGATAATAGACGCTGAGAAGGCCCTCGAGCTCGGCATCTTGGACAGGGTCTTTGAGGGCCCAAAGCTGATGGATGAGACCCTGGGTTTTGCCTCCAAGCTGGCGGAAAAACCGCGGGTCGCCCTTCAAATGATGAAGGCGGCGGTGGACAACGGCCTCAGGATGGACCTCCCCACCGCCCTCCAATATGAGAGTGAATGTTTCATCATCACCTTCCTTTCCGAGGACGGCAGGGAAGGGCTCAGGTCTTTCGTGGAGAGGAGGAAGCCTCAATTCAAGGACAAATGAGAGGAGGGGAAGATGGCCAAGAGGAATGCATGCCTTATAGCAGGGGGGATGTGTAAATGGGGCGTGAGAGAGGCCTCTCTGGTGGATATGGCCCAGGAGGCGGCAAGGGAGTGTCTTGCTGACCTCCCGGGCCTGAAGCCCAAGGACATAGACGGCTTTTTTTTCGCCACCTCCTATGCAGGGCGCTGTTCCTTCCAGACCAATACCGCCCCGGTGATCGCCGAGAGGCTGGGCCTTAAGCCCACCTCCATCTGTGCCCGGGTGGATGTCCTCTGTGCCGGGGGGAGCACGGGGATCCTCCTGGCAAAGGGGCTGGTGGAGAGCGGGATGGCGGATATCGTGATGGTGGCGGGGGGCGAGAAGCTCTACACCCCTCAGAAGTGGGAGGTCTTCTACAGCGAGCTCGCCTCCATAGACCACGACTGGGACGCCCCCAACGGGCTGGGGTTACCGCCGCCCTTCTTCGCCCTCACCGCCAAGGAGCATATGAAACGCTACGGTACCACCAAGGAACAGCTGGCATGGGTCTCGGTGGTCAATTACAACTACGGGGCCGATAACCCCAAGGCCCAGTTCCAGAAGAGGCTTACCCTGGAGGAAGCCCTGGAGGCCCCCCTGGTGGTCACCCCTTTGACCCTTTATGATTGCTGCCCCATCACCGATGGGGCAGCAGCGGTAATAGTGGCGGCCGAGGAGAGGGCGAAAGACCTGACCGACAGGCCCCTGGTCTACATCCGAGGGGGTGCTCAGGTGTCGCTCCACAGTGTGTCGGCCAACTGGCCTGGAGAGCACCTTGCCGACTGGGCCCACTTGAGAAGGGCTGCTCAAAGGGCCTACGAGCAGGCAAAGGTGGGGCCCGATGATATAGACGTCGCCCAGACCCACGACTGTTTCAGCATCTCTGAAGTGATAGAGGTGGAGGAGCTGGGATTCTGCCGCAAGGGTGAAGGCGGGGAGTTCGTCGCCTCCGGAGAGACGAAGATAGGAGGAAAGGTCCCAATAAATACCGACG
Organism: uncultured bacterium; assembly: GCA_965552155.1. Taxonomy (GTDB): domain Bacteria; phylum Desulfobacterota; class B13-G15; order B13-G15; family B13-G15; genus CAYRAR01. The sequence continues at coordinate 7,764 of CBEVRB010000054.1, read as the reverse complement.
GAGGACTGCTTTCCTGTGGCCACCCCTTTGGGGCCACCGGGATCAGACAGGCGATCGAGATCCTGAAGCAGCTCCAGGGGAGGGCCACCCATCAGGTCGAAGGGGCGGAGATAGCCTTGGCCCACAACCTGAGCGGGCTCAACGTGGAGCACACCATCGTGATCTACGGGCGGGAGCCGGTAAAGTAAAGGAGGTGAAGAGATGGCGGTCCTGGGGATACCCATCTTGGAGGACAAGTACCCGGTCACCATGGACATGTGGCCCTTAGAGGCCAAGGAGTTCAACCGGATCTATAAGTTTTATGAGAACCTGAAAGAAGGACGGTTCACCACCACCCGCTGTAAGGCCTGTGGTCATGTGGCCTATCCCCCACGGGTGATCTGCCCTGAGTGTTATTCCGAGGACCTGGAGTGGATAGATCTCCCCACGAAAGGGAAGGTCCTCACCTTCACCGAGGAGGTGAGGGGGGTGCCCCTCGGCTTTGAACCCCCTCTCATCCACGCGTGGATAGACCTCGGGGAAGGAAGCCCCATCCGCAAGATCCTCAGCCGGGTGATAAACTGCCCCGCGGGGAAGCTCAAGGAAGGGGATGAGGTCAAGCTGGTGGTCTTTCCCGTGCCCTCGCACCCCATCGAGTTGAAGAAGGAGACGAAGGTGGCCGAAAGGGTCTTCTTCGCCTTCGAGCCAGTGGAGAAGTGAACTGGAGGATGTATCGATGACCATCAGTGGCGGCTCCTCAGGCCGCCACTTTTTTGCAAACGGAGGGGGTGACCCCCTATTTTACACCTTCCCCTCATTGTCCTACATCTTTCCGAACTAGGACATTTTTCTCGAACGGCTTTTTATTGATTTTGGAAAAGTTATCTGGTAACTTAATCCCTCGAAGGAGGGAGAGAGATGATCAACCTTTTGTTCCGCATCTTCTCGACGGACCTGGCCATAGATCTGGGGACGGCGAACACTTTGGTGTACGTGAAGGGGAAGGGGATCGTGGCCAATGAGCCATCCATGGTCGCCGTTTACAGGGATAGCCGCGGCAACCAGAAGATATTGGCCGTGGGGGAGGAGGCCAAGGAGATGCTGGGCCGTACCCCCGGGAACATCACCCCGATTCGCCCCCTCAGGGAGGGGGTGATCGCCGACTTTGAGGCGGCGGAGCAGATGATCCGCTATTTCATTATCAAGGCCCATAACCGAAAAGCGCTGGTACGCCCGCGGGTGGTGGTATGCGTGCCCTCGGGGATCACCCCGGTGGAAAGGAGGGCGGTGAAGGAATCCGCCGAATCCGCTGGGGCCAGGGAGGTATATCTGGTGGAGGAGCCGATGGCGGCTGCCCTCGGGGCCGACCTCCCCATCATGGAGCCTTCCGGCAGCATGATCGTGGACATCGGGGGAGGGACGACGGAGGTGGCGGTCATCTCCCTGGCGGGGATCGTGGTGAGCCAGTCTGTCCGGGTGGGCGGCGACAAGATGGACGAGGCGATAGCCCAGTACGTGAGGAGGAAGTATAACCTGTTTATCGGTGAGAGGACCGCGGAGAAGGTAAAACTGAGCCTGGGCAACGCTTATCCGGAGGATGAGGAGAAGACGATGGAGATAAAGGGGAGGGACCTCCTCTCCGGGATACCCAAGACCTATGAGATAAGCTCCAGTGAGGTGAGGGAGGCCCTTTCGGATCCCCTGCAACAGATAATAGATGTCATAAAAATCACCTTAGAGAAGACCCCCCCGGAGCTCGTCTCCGATATCGTGGATAAGGGGATCATACTGACGGGTGGAGGGGCCCTTCTGAAGAACATAGATGTGCTGATCAGAAACGCCGTGAACCTCCCCATCGTGATCGTCGACGACCCCCTCACCACCGTGGTCATGGGCTCGGGGAAGCTCCTGGACGATATGCGGCTCCTCAAGGAGGTCGCCATCAACTGAATGGGGCCGGCTCGCAGAAGGAGATGGCTCCTTGTGCTGACAGTCTTCCTTTTGGGTGGGGTCTTCCTTTCCTTTCAGCGAGAGGGGTTCGAGAAGGCAGGGATCCTCTATGACTTCGCCCTCCTCGTCTCCACACCTCCCCAGAGGGCCATTCACTGGGTGGTAAAGAACGCGGAGGATCTCTTCCAACGCTACGTCTACCTGCTCGCGGTCCAGGAGGAGAACGACCGGCTGAAGCGCAAGGTCGAGGAGCTCCTTCAGGAGAGGGAGAGGTTGAAAGAGCTTGCCGCCTCGGCAGATAGGCTCCGCAAGCTCCTCCGCCTGCAAAAGCGCCTGGGGTGGAAGTCGGTGGCGGCGGAGGTGATAGGGCGCTCCCCCTATCCCTATATGAGGACGTTGATCATAGACAAGGGCACCGTGGACGGGGTTAAGAAGGGAATGGCGGTGGTGACCTCTGAAGGGGTCGTGGGCCACGTGATAGAGGCAAGGAGGTCCTCGGCCATAGTCCTGCTTATCACCGACCGCAATTCCTCTGTGAGCGTCCTGCTGCGCTCATCAAGGCTGCGGGGGATAGTGGACGGTAGAGGCGATGGGTTCTGTTCCCTCAAATACCTCCCCCTGAGGGGAGACGTGAAAGAGGGAGACGAGGTGGTGACCTCGGGGATGGACGGCATGTACCCTAAGGGTTTGCTGGTGGGGAGGGTGAGATCGGTCAAGAGGGAGCCCGGAAGGTTCTTCCTCGATGTAGATGTCTCCCCCAGTGTGGACTTCAACCGGTTGGAGGAAGTCCTCGTCCTCCTCTCCCCGAAGAGGAGATCATGAAGAGGGCCCTGGGGGTCTTCTTTTTGGGATGGTCTTACCTGATCCTCCTGGGGGGTGCTCTCCCCTTTTTACCCCATGACTGGCCCTACCCCGATCTGGTCCTCCTCATGACGGTCTATGCCTCCTTGCGATTGAGCAGATATGGCTGGTTGCCGATCCTCCTTCTGGGGATCCTCCAGGACCTGTATGCGGGGACACCGTTGGGGGCCAACGCCTTCAGCAAGCTTTTAATCTATTTTTTGATCCGCTGGGGGGCGGAGAAGTTCTTCCTCACCTCAACGGCGGCATCGATGATAACGACCCTCCTTGCCGCCTCGTTGGACTTTCTCCTCTTCTTCGGGATCCTCTTGCTCCTCGGTCTCTCCCCGCCCCTCATGGAAGTAAGGGCGCTCTATTCATGGGGCATCACTGCTCTCTCTGCCCCTTTCCTCTTCCACCTCAACGATAAATTGCTGGGGAGCTGGCAGAGGTCAGGGCGGCTTTCTTCCCATGAAGTGGGACAGGTACAGCGCTGAAAGTCTGGAGAGGAAGTTCTTCCCCTTTGCACTGGTGGTCGTGCTGATCTTTTCCGTCCTCTTCATCAGGCTGTGGCAGCTTCAGATCCTCAAGGGAAAGGAATACAAGGACCTTTCCGAGAATAACCGCATAAGGCTGAGGAAGGTCCTCCCGCTGAGGGGGAGGATTCTGGACAGGAAAGGAAGGGTCTTGGCCACGAACCGCCCCTCCTTCAGCGTGACAGTGATTCCTGAGGACGTCCTCGACATAAGAAAGCTCTCCAAGAGGCTTTCTTCCCTCCTGGGGATGGATGCGAAGGCGATATCCCAGAAGATCACCGCCAACGGAAGGTCCCCCTTTCAGCCGGTTTACATAAAGAGGGACATCTCCTGGGAGGAGCTCAGCAGGGTGAAGGCCCTTCTGATGGATATGCCGGGGGTGCAGGTGGTGGTGGAGCCCATCCGCACCTATCCCTACGGGGAGCTGGCGGCCCATCTCCTGGGATATGTGGGGGAGGTGGACAGGAAGGAGCTGGCAGCCAATGACGGTTATGACGTGGGGGATGTGGTGGGGAAGACAGGGGTGGAGGCGGTTTGGGAGAAGTACCTGAGGGGATCCAAAGGGGGGAGGCAGGTTGAGGTGGACGCCTTTGGGAGGGAGGTGAGGGTACTGGGGGAGGTATTGCCCATTCCCGGATGGGACCTTTACCTCACCATCGACGTGGAGCTCCAGAGGAAGGCCGAGGAGCTCCTGAGGGATAAGGTGGGGGCCATCGTTGCCCTTGACCCCTCGAGCGGCGAGATTCTGGCCCTCTGTAGTAGCCCCTCTTACAGCCCCTCCCTTTTCGCCAGAGGGATATCGAGGGGGAGATGGAAGCGCCTCCGGGACCACCCCCTTCACCCCCTAACCAACAGGGCCATTCAGGGCCTCTATGCCCCGGGATCCGTCTTCAAGATCGTCACCGCAGCGGCAGCCCTCCAAGAGGGAAGGCTTTCCCCAAAGGAGAAGCTCTTTTGCGGGGGCAGTTGGAGGCTGGGAAACAGGACCTATCGGTGCTGGCGGGAGGGGGGCCACGGCGAGCTCTCCCTCCATCGGGCCATTGTCGAGTCTTGTGACGTCTACTTCTACCAGGTAGGCCATCGGGTGGGGATAGATGCCCTGAGCCGTTACGCCCAGACCTTCGGCTTTGGTAAAAGGACCGGTATCTCATTGCCTGACGAGAAGGGGGGACTTGTGCCCTCCCGAAAGTGGAAGAGGGAAAAGCTGGGGGAGAGCTGGTGGGAGGGAGAGACGGTGACCCTGGCCATCGGCCAGGGCTACATCCTCGTCACCCCCCTGCAGATGGCGAGGATGATCGCCGCCGTAGCCAACGGGGGCGACCTTTACGTTCCCTTGCTCGCCCAGAGGGTGAAGGAGGCCGAAGGGGGAAGGGAGATGATCTATCGCCATCAAAAGGCGGGGAGGTTGCCCCTCAGGCCCTCTGTACTGGAGGAGATAAAGAGGGCCCTGGTGGGAGTGGTCGCGGAGGAGGGGGGGACGGGGAAGGCGGCACGGATAGAGGGGGTGAGGGTGGCGGGGAAGACGGGAACGGCGCAGGTCTCCAAGATGGGGGAGAAGCGACTGAAGCCCGAGGAGCTCCCTTATGAGCTCCGGGACCACGCCTGGTTTGTGGCCTATGCCCCTGCCGATGATCCGAAGATCGCCGTGGCCGTCCTGGTGGAGCATGGGGGACACGGGGGTAGCGCTGCCGCCCCTCTCGCCAGGGAGGTCATAAAGAAGTGGCTGGAAATCGTTGAGGGAGGGGGATGATGGGTCGGGGGGTTTGGCGTTCGCTGAATTACGGCATCCTGATCCTGGTCCTCGCCCTCGCCCTCCTGGGGGTCGTCAACATCTACAGTGCCACCACCGCGGGTGGGGGCAGCTTTCCCTTCTGGCAACGGCAACTCTTCTGGGTGGCTGTGGGGCTCTTCCTCGGTCTTTTGGCCTTCTCCATAGATTACCGCTATTACGAGGTCTTTGCCTATCCAATTTACGGCACCTTCTTCCTGGCCCTCCTTTTTGTGCTGCTTAAGGGGACCTTCGGCGGGGGGGCGAAGCGGTGGATCTCTTTGGGATATTTCCATTTCCAGCCCTCTGAGGTGATGAAGCTGGCCCTGATATTCGTCATCGCCAGGTACTTCCAGAGACGGGCTCACAACCGGGGCTACAGGATAAGGGAAATCCTTTATCCCCTTCTACTCACCCTTTTGCCCGCCGCCTTGCTGGTGAAGCAGCCTGATTTGGGGACTGCCTTCCTCATGTTCCTCATATTCCTCTCCATGGTGATGTTCGCCGGTATAGAGAAGCGCTCCTTGCTCATCCTGTTTCTTTCCTTCTTGATGGCCTTCCCGGGCATATGGATGGGGTTGAAGGACTACCAGCGGAAGAGGATCCTGGCCTTCCTCGATCCTTACCACGACCCTTTGGGATCGGGTTACCACCTGATCCAGTCCAAGATCGCCGTGGGCTCTGGCGAGCTCTGGGGAAAGGGCTTCCTCAAAGGGACCCAGTGCAAGCTTCAGTTTCTCCCCCAGCGCCATACCGATTTCGCCTTCGCCGTCGTGGGAGAGGAGTGGGGGTTTGTAGGTTGCACGCTGATCCTGGTCCTTTATCTGATCCTCATCCTATGGGGCCTCCACACGGCCACCAAGGCCAAGGACCGCTTTGGATCCTTCACCGCCTTGGGGATCACGGCGATGATCTTCTGGCACGTGATCATAAACGTGGGGATGGTCTTGGGGATGCTACCCGTGGTGGGACTCCCCCTCTCTTTCTTCAGCTACGGCGGTTCCTCGATCATAACCCACTTCATCGGCATCGGCATCCTCCTGAACATAAGGGCCAGGAGATACCTCTTTACCCCCTGAAGACTTCCCGTTTAGCAGAAAAGAGAGGTTGACATCGGGGGTGAGATTTAATAGGTAAAAAAGGTTACCGCTTGCCGATGAACTTCGTTCCTCAGGAGACAGAAAAGAAGGTGCTTTTGATCCTGCGGGTCTTAAGGGACGCCGATGAGCCCTTGGGGGCGCGGGTGATTGCCAGGAGGCTTAGGGATTACGGGGTGACCCTGAGTGAGAGGACGGTAAGGTATCACCTGAAGCTGATGGATGAGAGGGGGTTGACAAGGCTTGTGGGACGAAGGGATGGGAGGGTGATAACGGAGAAGGGAAGGGACGAGCTTCGGGATGCCAGGGTGAGGGATAAGGTCGGCTTTGCCATCTCCCGGATCGAGACCCTGGCCTTCAGGACCACCTTCGATCCTCAAAGCCGCAAAGGGCTGGTCCCGATAAACGTCTCCTTCATCCCGAAGGATCGCTTCGAGGAGGCTTTGGTGGCGATGAGGCCCGCCTTTGAGTCCGGGATCTGTGTGAGCGATCTGGTGAAGGTCGCCCGGGAAGGGGAAAGGCTCGGTGAGGTGCTCGTTCCCGAGAGGATGGTGGGGTTTGCCACCGTCTGCAGCATCGTGGTGAACGGCACCCTCCTTAAGGCGGGGGTGCCGATGGACTCCAAGTTCGGGGGGATCCTCCAGATAAAGGACGGGCGGCCCCTGAGGTTCGTGGAGCTGATCCATTATGCGGGCTCCTCCCTCGATCCCTCTGAGGCCTTCATCCGGGCGAAGATGACCGCGGTGAGGGGGGTGGCCGAGCGGGGTGAGGGAAAGATCTTGGCCAACTTCCGGGAGGTGCCCGCCCTCTGCCGGCCCATAGTGGAGGAGGTCCTGGTGAGGTTGTCCAAGGCCCGGATCGGCGGGGTCCTGGTAATGGGGGAGATGAGCGAGGAGGTCTGCGAGGTGCCGGTGGAGCTGAACAAGATGGGGATCATCCTTATCGGGGGCTTGAACCCTGTGGCATGTGTCCAGGAGGTCGGGATAGATGTGGAGAACCGGGCGATGAGCACCGTGATGGAATACCAAGAGCTGGAAAGCTTCTGGGAGGTTTCATGATGGGCGTATGGGGAAGCCCTATCCTGAGAAGGAGATAAGCGGCTGCGGGATCATCTGTTTGATCTCCTCGCCTCCCCCGCCTGAAGCCAGATAGAGCGGATCGAGACCCGGGGGAGAGGAAATTTTTCAAGGCCCTGAGGATCGTTATTCGATAACATCACCCACCAGGTAAGGGGGAGAGGGACTTGGTATGGACATAGTCGACAGTTTTGAGAGGCTTGAGGTAGGTGGTGAGGCTTTTGATCTTTCTTAGAGCTCCTTCCAGCAGTATTACTGGGAACAGCAGTACGGTATCGGAAGCCTGTTCTTTTTGCTTCTGAGAGGATGAGGTCCTGGAGCTGGTGGGGAGTTTTTCTGGGGCAGTGTTCGGGTCTTTTAGGGAATGTCAAGATCCCTGAAGAGGGAGAAGATAACCTCAGCCGCAAGCTGCTTGGGAATTACACCCTGACCAAAGTGTCGGGTATCTTCATACTATCTACGGGGTAAGGGGTAAAGACATCTCTGAAAGCGTGTGCCCTGTCAAGTCATCTCATCCC
>CBEVRB010000053.1:0-12820 GCA_965552155.1 uncultured bacterium | reverse complement strand
CCCTGGCGTCTTCATATTTACTGGTTATCTCCAGCGCCGCCCGGTAAGCATGGCCACAACAGTAAGTCGAACAAACAGGATAATCCGGATTCTTCTGATCTACACAAAGGACGATTGCGACCTCTTTGGCTATCTTCCCATCAGAAGGTCTCTTCAGTTCACCCACTGTTGGGCCGTAAATGCTTATCAGACGGTCGAGCTGAAAGTTCGAAATGACGTCCTTGATCCTTCTCAAACCGAGCTTCTCCGCCTCCTCCCCCTCCTGATAAAGTTCAAGTCCTGCCGTAAGGAGTACAGCCCCTACCTTTATGACCTCCTCTTTGGCTGAGTCCGAGAAGTTTATCGCCCCCGCAGGACAGACCTCCGCACACTTCTCACAACTTTTGTCCTTAAAGTAAAGGCAGTTTTCCTTATCGATGACAGGGGTGTTGGGCACGGCCCCACCATAGGCCATGTAGATCGCCTTCCTGCTTCCCAAACCGAGGTTAAACTCACTTTTGACCGTTACAGGGCAGTTCATCCAACAAAGGCCACATGAAATACACTTTGAGACATCCACATAGCGAGGGGCCTTCTCTATCCTTACCTCAAATTGACCTGGCACACCTGAGATTTCCTTTACTGTAGCCCCTGGGAGAAGGGTTATATTTGGATTCCCTTTGGCCTCGAGGATCTTGGGGGTCACTGCGCAAATGGAACATAAGTCCTCAACAGTCCTGTAAAGTTGCACCATCTTTCCCCCAAAGTAGGGTTTCTCATCCAACAAAAAGACCTTAAAACCAGAGTTGGCGAGATCTATAGCTGCCTGGATCCCTCCTATACCTCCTCCGACTATAAGCATTGAACCCTTCTTCACGCTCATCTTCTCCTCCATGAAAGTTTCCTTAAGTCTTTAGACTGAGATGTGTCCGACCTTTGTCCACGCAGTCCCAAACGCAACCAGAGGGAAGTCCTCCAGCAAAGACAAAAATCATCCCCCAGTATTCATAAAATATTTTTATATGTGATCAAAACCTAATTTATTGTTCTTTATTTCACAAAATCTTGAGGGTCCCTTTTTAGCACCCCAGATCGACTTTGTCAAGGGAAAAGCCTCAAGAAGCAGCACCCGGGAAAGGAATTTGGATATCCCCTTGACAAGATGTGGGTTTTTTAGCATCTTTATTAAGGGCGGTGTAGCTCAGTTGGTCAGAGCATGCGGCTCATATCCGCAGTGTCCGGGGTTCGAATCCCTGCACCGCCACCAAGGGAAAGGGAGAAGCTGGTGAAAAAACCAGCTTCTTTTTTGGCCTCCCTCAGACGATGGCTTTTTAGGAGATCTGAAGGTTGTCTCCCCATACGGATTTTGACGGGAAGATGGGGGAATGAGCAGGACGAAGATCGTCTTCTACTGTATCCTGGTGGGCCTGATCGCAGGGGGAGGAGCGATCTTTTTCCACTTTCTCTGCCAGCTCTTCCACCACCTCTTTTTGGGGAAACTGGCCGGATACTACCCCCCTCACCCGGCAGGGGAATCGCCCCTCTTTCCCGTTGAGCCGACCTCTCCCAATCGCCTCATACTGCTGACCCTTCCGGCCCTCGGGGGGGTCGTAAGCGGCTGGCTCGTCTACAAGTACGCCCCCGAGGCCGAGGGACACGGGACCGACGCGGTCATTGAGGCCTATCACCGAAAGCAGGGACATATCCGCTCGAGGATCCCTTTCATAAAGACCATCGCCTCTGCCTTCACCCTGGGAAGCGGCGGCTCCGGGGGGAGGGAAGGCCCCATAGCCCAGATCGGAGCAGGATTCGGTTCCTTCCTGGGGAGGGCACTTAAGCTCTCCGAGAAGGAGAGGAGGATACTCCTTGCCGCCGGTATGGGGGCGGGGATAGGGAGCATCTTCCGCGCCCCCTTGGCAGGGGCCCTCTTCGCCGCCGAGGTCCTCTACAGGGAGCTGGAGTTTGAGGCCGAGGTGATAATCCCTGCCGGTATCTCCTCGGTGGTCGGGTACTGCCTCTTCTGCTTGGTGTACGGTTGGGGCTCCCTCTTCGAGGCCCCGGACATCTACTTCAAGGACCCCCTGGAGCTCTTTCCCTACTCGATAATGGCCTTTGTCCTGGCGGGAATGGCGGTCCTTTACGTCCGTTCCTTTTATGGACTTCAGGCCCGCTTCCGCAGGTTGCGGATACCCGACCACTGGAAGCCCGCCATAGGGGGTCTGGCCACAGGGGTGATCGGCTTCTTCCTCCCCCAGACCCTGGCCTTCGGCTATGGCTTCATCCAGCAGGCCTTGGACGGCAAGGTGGTCCTTTGGCTCCTTGTGGCAGTGGCCTTCGGCAAGATCTTCACCACCTCCTTCTCCATCGGCTCCGGAGGCAGCGGAGGCGTCTTCGGGCCGTCCATGGTCATCGGTGCCTCGGTGGGGGGGGCGATGGGGGAGATCTTTCACAGGTTATTCCCCACGGTGGTGGAGCACACCTCCTCCTTTGTGGTCGTGGGGATGGCGGGGTTCTTCGCCGCCGCCTCCAAGGCCCCGATATCGACCATCATCTTCGTGAGCGAGATGACCAACTCCTACCACCTCCTGCTCCCGAGTCTGCTGGTCTGTTCCCTCTCCTTTCTTCTGAGCCGGAGCTGGACCATCTACCATCAACAGGTCCCGGCAAAGCATGACTCCCCGGCGCACAGGGGGGAGTTCGTGGTGGACGTGCTCGAGGACCTGAGGGTGATCGATGCCTACACCCCCATGTCCCTCACCAAGATACCGGAGAACATGTCCTTGAGGGACCTGATTAAAGTGGTGAGCGATACTGACTGTTACAACTACCCGGTGGTCGATGAGGGGGGACGGCTGATCGGGATGATATCCGTCGATGACATCAGGGGGGTCCTCCTGGAGGAAGGGGTTTACCCCCTGATCATCGCCAAAGACTTAGCTCAGCCCAATCCCGTAACGGTCACCCTGAACGAGAGCCTGAACAGCGCCCTTCACAAGTTCACCCTCATGGACATGCAGGGAAGGCCCGTGGAGGAAATCCCGGTGGTGGACGATAAGAACCCGAACGAGATCATCGGGGTGCTCACCAGGAGAAACCTCCTCGCCGCCTACAGCAGGGAGATGGAGAAGAGGTCAAGACCTTAAGGAATGCACGAAGACGGCAAGCCTTGAGAAATACCTTTCCCTTCCCACCCACATCAGGTCATTGTGATCTGCTCCAGGGATGATGAGGAGCTCCTTCCTCGAGGCCCCTGAGCTCTCGTAAAGCAGCTTCGCCTCATCGAGGGGGATGAGGGAATCCCTTTCGGCGTGGATGATCAGGGTGGGGATAGATATCTGCCGTATCTTCTCCCTGTTGAAAAACCCCTTCCCCTCCTGCCAGATGGGGTGATCGAAGGGAAGGAGGCCCATCTGGGAAAGGAGCCAGCGGAAGTTGGTGGCCGAGCCGCTCTCGATGATGAGACCCCGGAGTTCCTCCTGGTGAGCCTTCGCCACCTCGATGGCACAGAGGCTTCCCAAGGAGCGCCCCATGACGAAGAGGTCGGGGGAGAACCCTTCCTCGATGAGGGTCCCACGGAGTTCCCTGAAGAGGATGTGGGCATCCTGCAGGATCAGGCGCAGGGTGGGAGTGCCATCGCTTCTGCCGTAACCCCGGTAGTCGGTCACCAGGAGGTTCATCCCCCTCTCGAGGTAAAGGGGGGCGATACCGTCGTAGTCAGCGGCGATCTCCCCGTTTCCGTGAAAGTAGATGATGGTGGGGAGATCTTTATCCCTCTCGTAGAGGCGGCAGCCGATCCTCACCCCCTCTTCCACTTCCACCATCAGGTCCCTTCCTAAGGAAGATGACCCCTCCGGGGCCTTCCTGGGATGGAAGACGAAGGCAAGGATATGGGGTTGATCCAGGATCTCCAGAGGATCCATCAGCTCTGGAAACGGAAGTGAACGATATCGCCGTCCTGAATAAGATAATCTCGCCCTTCGATCCTCACCAGCCCCTTCTCCCGGGCGGCCTGCTCTGAGCCGCAGCGGACGAAGTCCTCGTAGTGGATCACCTCTGCCCTGATGAAGCCCTTCTCCATATCGGAATGGATCTTCCCCGCCGCCCTCTGGGCCGTGGTCCCCTCCGGAACGGTCCAGGCCCTGAGGTCGAGGTTCACGGTGGTGAAGAAGGTGATGAGTCCGAGGACCTCATAGCCCACCTTGACCAGTTCTTCCAGGCCCGATCCCTCAAGGTCCAGCTCCCTGCGGAACTCCTCCCTCTCTTCAGGCGGAAGCTCCATCACCTCTGCCTCGAGCTTTCCGGCTATAACCACAAGGGGGACCCCTTCCCCCTCGGCCACCTGTCGGAGTTCCCCCACCAGATCCCTGTCCCCCTGGGGGTCGGCCACGTTGGCCACGTAGAAGGAGGGCTTGGCCGTAAGGAGGGGAAGGTCAGGGGAGAGGGAAACCCCTTCCTCCTTCAGGACCTCCCTGGCCATCCTCCCCCTGGCCATCTCCTCCGAGAGGCGGCGGAGGAATTCCACCTCCTTGGCCGCCTCTTTGTCCCCCAGCCGGGCCACCCTGCCGAGCTTCTCGAGGCGCCTCTCCACCAGCTCCAGGTCCGAGAGGATGAGCTCCGTCCTCACCACCTCGGCGTCCCTCCTGGGGTCCACTGATCCGTAAATGTGGGTTATCTCCCCATCCCTGAAGCATCTCACCACGTGGGCCACGGCGTCCACCCCCCGGATGTGGCTCAGGAACTGGTTTCCGAGCCCCTCGCCCTTGCTCGCCCCCTTGACCAGCCCCGCTATATCGAAGAACTCCAGGGTGGTGGGAGTGACCTTTTTGGGGGAAATGAGGGAAGCGAGGATCTCGAGCCTCTCGTCAGGGACCGGTACCACCCCCACGTTGGGGGAGATGGTGCAGAAGGGATAGGGGGCCACCTGCGCAGAGGCCGCGGTCAGGGCATTGAAGATGGTGGATTTGCCCGCATTGGGCAACCCCACTATGCCGCAGCGGAACCCCATCAGCGAAAAAGCCTCTCCCTCAGCTCCTCATCGGCCGGGGGCATCTTGAGGGAAAAGAGCTCCTCTCGGCTTACCCACCTCACCCCCTGGCCCTTGAGGGGACGGGGCCCTTCGCCCTTGAGGCGGCAGGGGTAAAGGAGGAGCAGGAGATTGAATCCCTCGTAGGGCATGAAGACCGCTTCCCTTATCCTCCCCACCTCCACCTCAACCCCCAGCTCCTCCCTGAGTTCCCTCTTCAAGCACTCCTCAGGGGATTCGTCCTCCTCGAGCTTCCCTCCCGGGAACTCCCAGCATCCCCTCCACGGCCCGTCCTCCCTCTGGGCCACGAAGACCTTCTCCCCTTCCTCGATGAGGGCGGCCACAACAATCAACGTCTTCATTTATTTGGTCTTCACCAGATGCCGGGGTCGCTTTATCACCTTTCCCGGGTGGCGGGGAAAGTCCACCTTGATGTACACCTTCTTGGGGGTCACCTTCCAGACGATCCCCTCCTTCTCCCCTCGGGCAAAGGGAAAGACCACCCTGTCACCTTCCTTCATCGCGGCACCTCCTCAGAAGGTCTTCTCCAGAAGATAGTAGAGCAACTTCTCGTATTCGAAGACCACCCGCTTCAAATCCTTCCTTCTCTTCCACCACCCTTCGGGACGGAAGTCGTCGTAGTGGCTCGGCAGGCTCACCACCCGGGCCTTCCCTTCAAGGGCATCCCTGAAGATGATCCAGGCACGCCTGGAATGGTACCGGGAAGTGACGAGCAATATCACCCTATAATCCTTATCCTTGACCCAATCTCGCACCACCTTCGCCTCGTCCTCGGTGCAGGAGACCTCCTTCTCGACCGTTTCGATCGCCTTGGGGTCCACCCCGAAGGACTTGAGGGCCCGAATCATCCCCTCCCTTGCCTCAAAGGGCTGAGCGCCCTTCTCAGCCAACATCTTCCAGCCCAGCGGCCGTTCGGGCCGGGTGACGAAGATCTTCGGGGCAAGGCCCTTATGATAGAGGTCGGCCGCCTCCCTGGCCCTCACCACCCTGTCGTCCCAGCCACCAAGGACCACTATGAGGTCTCCCTTTCGGGGGGGCTCCTCATATATGAGGTAGCTCCCAAGGGAGACGAGGATGTGCTGCCAATAGGCGATAAGCTCGATGATCAACAGGAAGAGGAAGAGGAGGAGGATCCTCTTCCACCGCTTTCCCCTCCCTTCTTCCTTTTTCTCCTTCTGTTCCATTTCTCAGTAAGATTTATCACGGTTCCTGGGAGAAGACAAGTGATTTCGCCCGAGGCCCTATAGGTGTTATAATGACGACGATGGAGAAGGGACTGCTCGAGATCATCCGCTCCCGCAGGAGCATAAGGAGCTACGAGTCGAAGGAGGTCCCGAGGGAGGTCTTAGAGAGGCTGGTGGAGGCGGCCCGCTGGGCCCCATCGGGCTCCAACCTGCAGCCCTGGCAATTTGTGATCGTCACCGATGAGGAGCGGAGGAGGGAGGTGGGCAGGTGGGCTCGCTTTCTCTTCGTCAAATCCCATCACGTCTCCGAGGCCCCGGCAGTCATCGTCATCTGCGGGAATCCCCGTTCCCCTTTCTATCTGGTGGACTGCGCCCTGGCCGGGGCGAACATCCTCATGGAGGCAACGGCCTTGGGGCTGGGGACCTGCTGGATCGGCGCCTTCAACGAGGAGAGGATAAAGGAGGTGCTGGGCATCCCTCCCAACCTGAGGGTGGTGGCCCTAATCACCGTGGGTTACCCTGCGGAGAATCCATCTCCTCCCCCCAAGATTCCCTTGGAGGAGATCCTCCACTGGGAGGGCTATGGAGGCGGTCCGAGCCTGAAGAGTCAGTTCGTCCGTTCAGGTCCCATATCGGTTTTGCCCCGAATCCTGAAGATGGTCTTCAGGAGGAAATAGACTGAGAAAGGAGGGGCCGATGGATCTCAAGGGGAAGAGGGCGATCGTCACGGGAGCAGGATCTGGCATAGGGAGGGCGATAGCGCTGAAGCTCGCCGAACGGGGGGCGGCGGTTCTGGTCAACGATGTAGATCCGGAGACGGCCTCCGCCACCGCCCGGGAGATAGAGGAGCGAGGGGGAAAGGCATTGAGTGCAGGGGGCGACGTCTCCAAGGGGGAGGACGTCAGGGAGATGGTCAGGCTCTGCATTGAAGAACTCGGAGGGGTGGAGATCCTGGTAAATAACGCCGGGATCGCCAGAAGCGCCCTCCTCATAAACCTGACCGAGGAGCAGTGGGACGAGGTGATGAACGTTAACCTGAAAGGGGTCTTCCTCTGCACCAAGGCCGTGGTTCCCCATATGATGAAGAGGAGATACGGAAAGATCATCAACATCTCCTCCATCTACGGGAGGATAGGGGCCATCGGCGATTCCAACTACTGTGCCTCCAAGGCCGGGGTGATAGGCTTCACCAAGAGCGTGGCCAAGGAGCTGGCAAGGTATAACATCAACGTGAACGTGGTCCTGCCCGGTCTGATAGATACGCCCCTGCTTCGGGGGATACCGGAGAAGTACCTCGGTCCCATGATCAAGGAGATCCCCCTGAAGAGGGTAGGGGTTCCGGAGGATATAGCGGGGGTGGTGGCCTTCCTCGCCAGCGATGAGGCCGGATATCTCACCGGGGCTGCCATCGAGGTGACCGGCGGCTGGAACATGTAGGAGGGAGAGATGGGGAGAAAGTGTCTTCTCTGCGGGGCACCAGTAGAGGAGGGAAAGACCCTCTGCAAAAGGTGCGAAGAGGAGGTGAGGGCCGAGGCCCTGGGAAAAAAGAAGAGAGTCACCCAAGAGGCGCAAAAGGAGCTAAAGAGGCTCGGATGGAAGGGGGAACCCGGAGGTCCCCTCCCGAGAGGTCAGGAAGAGATCGAAGGAGAAGAGGCGGAAAAAAAACCGAGGGATTTTCGGAGCATGGCCGAGTACCTGGAGTACCTTAAGGGAAAGAGGTGATCATTTTCTTATCTGATATTCGAGGTTTATCAACTCCCCACGGGTGAACCCCATCTTCTTGAAGAAGGAGAGAAGATCCCAATCCTCCCAGTTGACCAGGGTGTAGATCTTCTCGATCCCTTCTTTGGAGAACTCCTCCACGATCCTCTGAAAGAGGGTCCGGGCTACTCCCTTCCTTTGATAAGCCGGGTCCACGCCGATCGTGTCCACCCACCCAAAGGAGCTCGGCACCCCAAACTCCCATCCGCTCACCGTGCCAAGGATGAAGCCAATCACCTTCCCCTCGATCTCCGCCACCAGGGATTTGGCCGGATGGGCTGTGCTTGCCTGGACCTTCTGCCGCCAGTACTCGGGACGCCTCTCCCCGAGTACCTTCTCGTCTATCTCGATGATGGACTCCAGGTCCTCTGCCGAGAGGGACCTCACTCTCAATTTCCTGATGTCGAGCCCTTCCACCTTCTTTCTCTTTTTTAAGTGAAAGTATTTTCTATCACAAGGTTAAAATAAATGTCAACCCAACCCTAAATGAGGGTGGCGTTTCAGGAGATGATAAGTTAAACTAAAGGGTGTGATGAGGTTGACGCTGGATCAGGTGTCTCCAGGGAAAAGGGTGAAGGTCGTCTCCATCGGCGGAGGGAGGGGCTGCAGGCAGCAACTCTTCGGCCTGGGCGTCTATCCAGGGGAGGTCCTCACGGTCCTAAGGAGCGCCCCCTTTGCAGGCCCCATCATGGTGGAGGCCAATGGCACTACCTTCATGATCGGCAGGGGGATGGCCCAGAGGGTGGTGGTGGAGGAAGTGGATTGAGGGTAGTGCTGGTAGGCCAGCCCAACTCGGGCAAAAGCACCATCTTCAATTATCTAAGCGGTTACAGGGCGATCACCTCCAACTTTCCCGGGACCACGGTCAAATATACCGTCGGCAAACTTTACGTGGATGGCTTAGAGTGCGAGTGTGTGGATCTGCCCGGGACTTACTCCCTTACCTCGGCAGATGCCGCCGAGAGGGAGGCGAGGAGGTTTCTGCTGGAGGAACGGGTGGATGTGATCGTTAACGTGGTCGATGCGTCGCTCCTTGGCCGCAGCCTGGAGCTTACCCTGGAGCTTCTGGAGCTGGAGAAGCCCATGGTCCTGGTGCTCAACATGATAGACGAGGCCGAGAGGAAAGGGATTAAGATAGATGAGGGGAAGCTGTCCGAGATCCTCGGGATCCCGGTGGCTAAGACCATCGCCTATACGGGGCAGGGGCTGACCGAGATGGTCCATGAAGCGCTCAGGGCCTGGAGGGAGGAGATTAAGGGCAGACCCATACCCTTCAGCAGAGACGTGGAGAGGGTGATAGCGGAGGTGACCGAAAGGGAAGAGATCCGGCGGCTCCCTGCCCGTTTTGTGGCCCTGAAGCTCCTGGAGAAGGACCCCGATTTTCCCATCCCCTCCTCACCGCACCTGGAGGAGGCGAGGAGGAAGCTTGAAGAGAGCCACGGTCGTCCCGCCGATGTAGTCCTCTCCTCAGAGAGGCATGCCCTGGCCATGAACATCTACGAGGAGGTGGTTCAGGTCATCCGCTCCCCCAGGGTGAGCCTGAGGGATCGGCTTGACGACTGGGTGATGCACCCGTTATGGGGGTACCTGATCCTGGTGGCGGTCTTCTGTGCGCTGTTTTTCGGGGTCTTCAAGGTGGGAAGCTATCTGGAGGAGCCGTTGATCGGGGTCTTTGACCGCCTCTCCCCCCTCCTCTCCCGGGTTTTTTCCTCAGGGGGGGTAGCCTACTCCCTGGCCAAGGGGGCCCTTGACGGTATAGCGGGAGGAGTGGGGATCGTGCTCCCCTATCTCGTGCCTTTCCTTTTGGCCCTGGCCGCCTTGGAGGACTCGGGCTATCTCCCCAGGGTGGCCTTTCTCCTGGATTCCTTCATGCACCGGATAGGGCTTCACGGTAAATCGGTGGTCCCCTTTCTCTTGGGGTACGGCTGCAGTGTCCCGGCGGTCATGGCCACGAGGATCCTCGAGTCCGAGAGAGATCGGATTATCACCGCGATCCTCGCCACCCTCATCCCCTGCTCCGCCCGGACCGTTATCATACTGGGCCTCGTCTCCTATTACCTCGGCCCCCTTTACGCCATCGGAGTATATGTGCTGAACCTCCTGGTGGTGGGGGTGGCGGGGATGATACTCTCGATGATTTACCCGGAGATCACCCCTGGGCTGATCCTGGAGGTGCCCCGCTATCATCCCCCCTCCCTGAGGTCCATAGTCATCAAGTCCTGGTATCGCCTGAAGGAGTTCATCATCGTGGCCTGGCCCCTCCTGATTGGGGGTAGCGCCCTCCTGGCCCTCCTTCAGCACTTTGGATTCGAGCGGGTACTGAATCGGGCCCTGGCTCTGGTCACCTACCCCCTGGGACTTCCCCAAGAAGTAGGGACGACCCTGATCTTTGGGATCCTGAGGAAGGAGCTATCCCTGATCATGCTCTTTGAGGCCCTGGGGACGAAAGACGTGCTGGGTGTGATGAGTGTGGGGCAGATCCTCACCTTCACCATCTTCGTGGTCTTTTACATCCCCTGCCTTGCCACTGCAGCGGCCCTCTGGAGAGAGATTGGGGGACGCAGGACCCTCTTCGCCCTCCTCTTCACCTTTGCCATAGCCTTCGTCCTCGCTTCGATCACCCGTATGGCCTGGGGATTGTGGGTTAAGGTCTAATCAGAGGAAGAGGAGTTCCAGGGGAAAGGTGCTGAGCCGCTCGACCCCTTCTTTCCTCACAACATAATCGGCCTCCACCCCCACGGCTCCTTCTGCCGGGAAGACGAACTTGGGTTCAACGGCCAGAACCATCCCCTCCTCGAGCACCTCGTCCCTGCCTGAGGCGATGATCGGCCTCTCGTTGATCTCGAGGCCAATGCCGTGGCCGATGAACTTTACCTTGGAGTCTTCGTAGCCCATGAAGTGCCCTTCAAGCCCCCTCCTCTGCACCACCTCCCAGCACAATCGGTAGATTTCCCTCCCGTTGACCCCTTCTTTGGCGTGTTCTTCAAAGGTCTCCAACACCTCGAGGGCGACCTCATAGGCCCTCTGGAGGTGCGGCGGCAGCCTGCCGATCACGAAGGTGCGGGTTTCATCGGTAGTGTATCCGTTGTACCCTCCACCGTAATCCACAACCACTGGCTCGTCCCTGCCGATCTTCCTCCAGGAGGCCCCCTGGGCGATGGCGTGGGTGACCCCATACCCCTTGAGGGGAGTATCAGTATAAGAGGGGGCGGCACCGCTCTCTCCGGCCATCACGGAGATGTTGGGCATCTCCTGGTTGAACCCCCTCATCCGCAGCCACCCCTGATGGCCCCTCCTGCGTCCCTCGGCCTGAAGGAGGGCATCAAGCTCCAGCTCGGTCATCCCCTCCCTCAGGAGTTCCGGGACCTTTGAGAAGACATGATCGACGATCTCAGCAGACCTCCTCAACTGCTCTATCTCGAAGGGGCTCTTGCGGGCCCTGACCGCCAGGATTTCCTTTGAAATGTCCACCCACTCCTTCCCTCCAAAGGCCCTCTCCATCTTGCGAAAGAGGGAAACGGGAAGGACGTCAAGTTCCACCCCCACCCTCCGGGCCACGCGGAAAGGTCCGAAATCTTCAAGCTCACCGAGGCCCTTCACCTTCTCGACCTTGAGAGGGCTTTCCCCCTTGGCCCTCCCGTAATCCTGCTGGACGAAAAATGCTGGCTCCTCCTCGAGCGGAATGACCAGGTAACCCCTCTGCAAGGTTCCGGCGAAGTAAAAGAGGTCCACGTTCTGCAGGACGAGGGCCACCTCCACCCCCTCCAGTTCCATCCTCCTCCTCAGGGCCCCTATCCTCGAGGATATCTCCTGCTCTGGAGTGAGCTCAAAGGGCCATCCCTGCACGGAATTCTCCTCTTCTGGCTCCTATTTGATGAATTGGAATATTAGGTGGAAGGGTCCTGGGCGCCCAATCCCCTATTGACCCGCCCTTCTCCTTCCCTTCTCAAGCCTTCTCCTCTCCTCATCCCTGATCTCACGGCGCAGCAATTTGCCGACCTTCGACTTGGGCAGCATGTCCCTGAACTCGATGTAATGGGGGACCTTGTAGGGAGCAAGGCGCTGCCTACACCAGTTGATCAGCTCAGCGGCCCCCACACCCTTGGCATCTTCTTTGAGCACCACGATGGCCTTTATCCTCTCCCCAACCTTCGGGTCGGGCACCCCCACCACACATGCCCCGATCACCGTCGGATGATCCTGAAGGACCGCCTCCACCTCTGAGGCCGAGACCCTATAGGCCTTGTACTTGATGATATCAGCAGTACGCTCCACGAACTCGATCTGCCCCTCCGGATCAAACCTGACGTAGTCCCCCATCCGGTAATAGATCTGGCCGTCAAGGCGCACATAGGACCTTGCGGTCTCTTCGGGCTTGTTCCAGTAACTCTTGATGGTGTAAGGTGAGCTGACCAAAAGTTCCCCCACCTCCCCCTGGGGCACTTGCTCCAGGGTCTCAGGGTCGCAGATCCTACAGACCCTGGACCGGAGGGGGTGGCCCACGTTGGTGGGGGCTGGCTCGCGGTCCAGGCGGCTGTAGCTGACGTGTCCTGCCTCGGTGGAGCCGTAGACCTGATAGATGGGGATGCCGTAACGCTCCTTCCAGCGCCTGAAGATCTCCACAGGGAGCACATCCCCCCCACAGTAGCAGTAACGCAGTGAGCTCAAATCGTAAAAATCCAGACGGTCGTTTTCCAGGATCATCCGGTAGAGGGCAGGTACCCCCAGCATCCACCTGACGCGGTAGCGCTGGATAGCCACGAGGACCGCGTCCACCTGAGGCTGGGGCATGAGCACGACGGTGTTGCCGAAGTTGAGGCCGAAGGCGAGGGTAAAGCCCTTGGCCATGATG
>CBEVRB010000052.1:0-12911 GCA_965552155.1 uncultured bacterium | reverse complement strand
AGAGTGCTCGACCTCTTTGCCGGCAGTGGGGCCCTGGGCATAGAGGCCCTGAGCCGCGGGGCGAAGGAAGCGGTCTTTGTGGAGAAGTCAAAAGGGGGGTTGCAGAGCCTGCGGAGGAACTTGGAAGAATTGGGCCTGAAGGACAGAAGCCATATCCTCCCCTTCGATGTCAAAAAGGCCCTTCGCATCCTGGAGAAGGAGGGGGCCCTCTTTGATCTGATCCTCTTGGACCCCCCTTATGGAAGGGGATTCGTCTCTCCCACCCTTCAGGAGATCCGGAAAAGGAGGTTACTGGAAGAGGACGGGATCATTGTGGTGGAACATGCCCCCGCAGAAGAGGTCCTTCCCCCTGAATCCCTCTCCCGCCTCCTCTCTCGCCGCTATAGCGACACCTCTGTCACCATCTTACACAAGACAAGAGGGGGGAGTGCCTAACGGAGCGGGCGAACCATGATCTTATGTTCAAGGAGATCTATCTCCTCGATCTGCGCGTCGATTACCTTCTCCTCTCCGAAGAGACTTATCAATCGCAATTTCCCCCCTTCCGGGATTATGGAAGCGACCTCCGCAAGGACCTCCTCCTGTGTCCCGTCCTCCTTCCTCAGGTATACGGTCGACTGGCACATGGTCTATCCCTCCTGGAAATGTCTGTAGATCGCCTCTGCCAACGCAGAGGCGGTGTAGTGCTCGGGCATAATCTCCGGTTCTATGCCGTATCTCCTCGCCGTCTCTCCCGTTACAGGACCTATTACCGCCACCTTCACTCCGGAAAGGACTTCCTTGTCCTGCAGTAGATCAACGAAGTTGGTGACCGTGGAGGAGCTGGTGAAGACGATCACATCTATCCCTTGGCGAAGGATCTCCTCCAGTAACTCCTTCCCCTTTTTGGGACGTTCGGTACGGTAGGCGCTCACCACCTTCACTTCAGCCCCGGCTTCCCTTAGCATCCTGGGGAGGACTTCCCTTGCCCTATTGGCCCTCGGCAGGAGCAGCTTTTTACCTTCTATCCCTAACCGTATGAGTTTAGACGCCACTTCCTCTGCCCGATACTCCGAGGGGATGAAGGAGACCCTTATCCCCCTCCTTTCGAGCTCTTCCTTCGTTTGGGGGCCTATGGCCGCCACCTTAAGCGAGGGGGGAAGGTTCCCCTTGCCCATCCCTTTCCATCTCTCGAAGAAGAACCGGACCCCGTTGACGCTGGTGAAGATTATCCAGTCATACTTTCCAATTGACCTTATCGCCTTATCCAGGGGTTCCCAGTCCTCGGGAGGGACTATCTCTATCGTGGGGAAGAGGATCACTTCTGCTCCCCATTTCCTTAGGAGATCGACCAGCTCTCCCCCTTGCCCCCGGGGCCTCGTCACCAGGATCCTCTTCCCTCGCAGATCCATTTCCTCCTCAACCATTATTAAAGCCCTTCTGTCTGACAAGCTTATCTCTCTCCTGCCAATTCCACGATCGCACAGATGCCCCCTCCGCCCCCTCCACAGATGGTCTCAAGCCCATACCTGCACCCCCTTCTTCTCATCTCATGAAAGAGGATCACCATATCTCCCTATGGGAGTCCGCACTCCACTGACGATAACGGCCTCCTCCGCCTTCGCCCTCCTCCCTTCATAGGATACCACTTTTCCCATTAAATTGCAGAGCTTCTGCCCCGTCAAGTAATGTTCCCTGCCAAGGCCTCCTGCAGAGCATCCTCGGGCAGGTAGGTAATAGATAGGCACTTGGTATGGACATGGTCGACAGTTTTGAGGGGTTTGAGGTAGGTGGTGAGGCTTTTGATCTTTCTTAGAGCTCCTTCCAGAAGTATCACTGGGAACAGCAGTACGGTATCGGAAGCCTGTTCTTTTTGCTTCTGAGAGGATGAGGTCTTGGAGCTGGTGGGGGGTTTCTTTGGGGCAGTGTTTGGGTCTTTTAGGGAGGTCATGGAGGGGGCCGCGCAGGGCCCTGTAGGCGGTATCCCTTGAGATGCCGAGGATGCGGGCGGTCTGAGAGACATTGTGGTTGTTTTCAGTGAGGACTTTAAGGATAAGGGATTTGACCTCAGGGGGGGTGTTTCTCCTCAGGGTCTATTTTTTCTCCAAGTCGGGAGGGAAATAGGCCCTCTTTTTATGGGAATGTCAAGATCCCTGAAGAGGGAGAAGGTAACCTCAGCCGCAAGGTGCCTGGGAATTACACCCTGACCAAAGTGTCGGGTATCTCTGTACCTATGTGCTAGGTAAGGGGGACATTCCCTTGACAAAAGGAGGGAAGTTGGTTAAAAGTCCTTTTTTCGAGGAGGGTGACAGTGGCGAAGAGGAGTAAATCGGTACTGAAAAGGATCAGGCAGAACGAGGCCCGCCGTTTGAGGAACAGGCATTACAAGTCCACCCTCAGAACCCTGATCAGGAGGGTGAGGGAGGCAGTGGCTGAGGGGGATAAGGAGAAGGCCCAGGCGGCCCTCGCCCAGGCCATCCCCTTCATAGACAAGGCAGCAGGTAAGGGTGTAATCCACTGGCGCAATGCCGCAAGGAAGGTCTCTCGCCTGACCCGCCTGGTGAACCGCCTGGGAGAGTCCTCAACCGCATAGACTGACGATCAACCTTTCCAGTATCACCCTTGGAGGCAAGGAGGTGGACTTCAGGTGCAGATCCGCCTCGTAGAGCCTGAGAAGGGCTTCCTCGAGCCGCTCTTTGGGGACCCTTCTGGCAAGAGAGACCATCTCCCTCCTCTCAGTTCCCTCTTTCCCGGTACTCAAAATCTCTTTTAGGAAGAGAAGCTTTCGGAAGTACCATGCCATGGCCCCCAGGATCCTGGAGGGGAGCTCACCTGATTCCCAAAGGCGGCCGAAGGCCTTAATGGCCCCTCGCAGGTCCCTTTCGGCCAGGGAGGAGGCGAGCTCGAACACGGAGGGGACCCTCATCGCCCCCACCATCTCCAGCACATCCTCTTCCTCAATGCGGCCCCCTTCCACATAGAGGGATAGTTTTTCAAGCTCCTTCTCCACCGAGCCGAGATCCGCCCCCACCAGTTCCCTCATCATCTGGGCCGCCTCTCGAGAGATCTCGATCCCCTTCTCAGACGCCATCCTTTGAATCCAGGGGAGGAGGTCCCGTTCTCTCACCGAGGGGAAGGAATACCTCCACTCCTCTTTCAGCCCTGAAGATACTGTGGTGAGGTCCCCCTGGACTGAGAGGATGAGGACGGTGGAAAGGGAGGGGTCCTGTAGGTATTGAAGGAAGAGGGGAGACTTAAAGAAGGGGGGAGTCTCCCTCCCCCTGATGAGGACCACTTTACCCTTTCCCATCAGGGGCAAAGAGGAGCATAGCTCAAGGATCTCTTCTAGGGTGGATTCCTCTGCTGAAAGGGACAAGAGGTTCAAGGCCCTTTCCTCTGGTGGGAGGGTAGCCTCAACGATCAACCTCACCGCCCTTTCCCTCAGGTGATCCTCCTGCCCGTAAAGGAGGTATACGGGATGAAGGATACCCCTCTTCAGTTCGCCTTCGAGCCGCAAGAAGTCGCTCTGAACGTCCCTCTTTCCCCTCAAGGGGTTTGCTCCTCGGCCAGGTACTGGGCGATGGAGGGGAGGCCGTCTCTCCTCGGGGTCTGGTTCCACTTGGCTATCAGATAGTACTTTTCCCCCTCCATGATGCGGCATTCCTCCTCCAGGAACTCCTCAGCCTCCTTGGTGTCCATCTTTCTCGTGGAGTTCACGTAACTGAGGGTCCTGATGTAGTAGATGGGGATGAGGGAGTTGAGCAGCAGGGGCCTTTCGAAGGCCTCATCCCGGAAGGCGACGATGTAATCGAAGAGGATCCTCGCCCAGAGGTCGGCAGGGACCGATACATCCTGGGGAGCCTTCCCCTTCACCTCCATCAGGTCAGTGAGGTTCATCGGTGAGATGACCTTCTCCCATACCTCCCTGTATTCTTCCTCTCCCTGGAGGAAGTTCCTGTGGAGCCTTTCGGTATCAACCTTCACCTCGGGAGGGTCCTCCTTGACCCCGAGGCCAAAGCCGAAGATGCTGGTGGGCAGGCTATCAGCCACGTCCTTCCAGATGAACTCGAAGTCTATGGCGAGCTGAAAGACCGTCCCGATCACCTGATAGAACATGGGACCCAGGTGAGCGCCAGGGTCCTTGGCCCGGTGGGACTTGGGGGCCCCGAGGAAGGTCTGACACACCTTGAAGCGTCGGGCGATGGCGATGGTGGTCATCCAAATGTCTACCCCGAACTCGTAGACGTTCTCATCCCATGTTTTCTCCGTGAGATAGGCCCGGGCCAGCCTCCCGGAGAAGGCGAAGTCCCCGGCGATGGGCTGGCGGGTCCTCAGGCCGTAGAGGACCCGGGTGAGGGGGTAGGTGATGTTGTTGGTGATGGTCCCGTCGTATTTGTGGCGTACGTAGATGGGGATCACGTAGTCGTTTCCCAGGTAGATAGGCTCGGCCAGATACTGCATCCACTGAGGGGTGATGCTCTTGAGGTCCGCGTCCACCATGATGATCACCTCTGCCCCCAGTTCCACGCCGGCCTCAAAGAGGTTCCTGATGTTCCTCCCCTTTCCCTTCACCCCAGGGGTAGTGGAGATATAGAGCTTGGGGGTCTTGGTGGGAGTGGAAAAGAAAGCGTCCTTTGTGCCATCGGGGGAATTGTTGTCCACGTTCAGGATGACGGCCTCCTTCCTCCAGAAGTACTTGGTGAGGCCCTCGTCCACCTTCCCGACCACGTACCCGATGGAATCGGCCTCCTTATAGGAGGGGATGCCCACCACTATCTCGGCCTTCTTCACCCTGTCCGGATTCTCTATCACGCGCTCCATCGCATGCCTCCTCATGGTTGATGTTCGGGACGGAGGAGGTCGTTTACGACCTTAACCGGGTTGAAGGTGATGAGGGGGACCTCCACGAACACCGTGTTCCAGTAGGCCATGGAACCGTTCCACAGGCCGGGGAGCTCTAAGGCCTTAAGGGGCCTTCCATCCTTCGACTTCTCGGTGATGATGACCGCCTCCGGATCCACATACCGGGAGAGGTCAAACTTCCTCCCCTTATGGTCCCTCAGGCTGCAGACGATGTCCACGGGGTTGAAATGGGTGGCTGAGAGGAAGATCTCCTGCTGTTCCTTGGTGGGGGCGACCTGAGCGCTCTCCACGATCTGCACGGAGATGGTCCCATCTCTTCCCGCCACCCAGAAGGGACCACCGCCCGGCTCTCCTTGGTTTGGCACCACCCCACATACCCTGATGGGTCGGTGTAGCCTATCCATCAGGTAATCCCTCTTCCTCTGAGGGGAGAGCCGCCCCCAGTCCTCGGGGGGCACGGTGGAGAACTCCTCTCGGAGGAAGCCGAGCACTTCATCCAGTTCTTCCTCACCCAGGAGGTCGTCCTCCAATCTCTCCAGGTAAGAAAAGGCCCTGGACTGGACCTTAAGGAGATATCCCCCCAGGATCTTCTTCCATAGGAGGGTAGGGAGCTTCAGCCGATCGGGGACGACGTTGTCTATGTTCTTGATGAAGACGATGTCCCCTTCCAGTTCGTTCAGGTTCTCCAGGAGGGCGCCGTGCCCCCCTGGCCTGAAGAGGAGCTTCCCATCGGGGAGGCGGAAGGGTCTCCCCTCGGCGTCCACGGCGATGGTGTCGGTAGACCTCTTCTGCTCGGAGAAGGTCACCTCGTAGCGCACCCCGAACCTCCTCTCGTATATTTCCCTGACCTCCCGGAAGTGCCCCTCAAAGTGGTCCCTGTGCTGGGGAGAGACGGTGAAGTGGAGCCTGCACACCCCCCCGGAGTCCCGCACGTATTGGGCGGCTTCGACCAGGTGCTCCTCGAAGGCGGTACGAGACCCCTCGGGATAGCGGTGGAACTTCAGGAGGCCTTTTGGGAGGGAGCCGTACTTAAGCCCCTCGGGGCCGAGGAAGTAATTGAGTACCGTCCTTATATTCCCCTCCCTGAGGAGCTCCCTCAGGTCCAGACCATCCTGGGCGAGGGCCGCCTCAAGGTCCTCAAAGAAGGCGAACCTCTCTATGTTCTCCAGGAAGGTGAGCACCTCCCCGAACTCCTTCCTTTCACCCTTCCTGGCCTTCAGCTCCTCCCAGCCCATCTCCGGAAACTCGTTTCTGAACCATTCCAGGGCCTTGAACATCCTCGTCGCCGCCCCTGAAGCGGGCACGAACTTCATCGAGCGCCCTCCTGAGGCCGCCTCCTCATAAAGCTCGATGAGCCCTTTCTTCTCTTCCTCCGGGACCGCCTTTATCCCGTCCCCTACGGTACAGGCCCGTACGAGCTCGAGATGAGGAGGTGGTCCCTGAAGGAGTCGGAGCTGAAAAAGGGCCTTCTCCTCTTCGATTCCCAAACGGGCGAACTCTTCCCTGTCTGAAGCGGTGAAAGGTGAACTCTCCATCTCCTCACTCCTTCTTTAACAAAAACTTGCCTCCTTACCTCCTCTGGGCCTCAAAGATCTCCCTTACCCTTTCGATGGTGTCCGCTTCCTGAGGAGATTTGTCAGGGCGATAGCCCTTTATGCGAGCGAACCTGAGGGCTATCCCCGCAGGATAGCGGGGGCTCTCCTGAAGGTCGCTGAAAGCCACCTCCACGACCAGCTCTGGCCTCACGTAGACGGTCCATTCGTCGCGCCCAGTCTCAAGTTCAAGGAGCCTTTTGGTCTGGTAGCGGAGCATCTCGTCGGTGAGCCCCTTGAAGGTCTTCCCCAACATCACGAACCTTTCCGCTTTCGGGTCCCATGCGCCAAGGTGGAGGTTGCTCAGGTAGCCCCTCCTCCTTCCATGCCCCCATTCGGCTGCCAGGATCACCAGATCGAGGGTCTGGGCCCGTTTGATCTTGAGCCAGTGAAAGCCCCGGTGTCCGGCTACATAAGGGGAATCAAGCCCTTTGGCCATAAGCCCCTCGTGCCCTGCCGAGATGCTCCTGCGGAGAAACTCCTCCGCCTTTTTCTTATCGGCGGTGACGATCCGAGAGATGAGGTTTTCGGAGGGGACCCCATCGGAAAGGGCCCTGAAACGTTCCCTATAAGGGACCTGGATCAGGGACTCCCCGTCTAAGTAGAGGAGATCGAAAAGGTAAGGGGTGAGGGGGATCTCCCTCCTCATCCTCTCCACTTCCTTCACCCTCCCGAAGCGGCGCATGGTCACCTGGAAGGGCTGGGGCCTTCCGTCCTGGCGCAGGGCCAGGGCCTCCCCCTCAAGGATCGCCTCCCTGAAGGGGAGGTGCCTCCCCAGTTCCACCACCTCGGGGACGCTCTTCGTCACCTCCTTCAGGTGCCGGGTGAAGACCCTCACCTCGTCGCCCCCCTTATGGATCTGGACCCGGGCCCCGTCCATCTTGTACTCCCAGCCCGCCTCCCCCAGGCGTTTCAGGGCCTCCCCCTCGTCCTCGGCCGAGCTAGCGAGCATAGGGGCGATGGGCCGAAAGAGCCGGGGACCGAACCGCCCAAGGCCTCCCTCCCCCTCCTCTATGGCTGCCCTGGCCACCTCCCCCACATCCCCCGAGAACATGAAGGCCTGGCGGATCCGCTCTTGAGGGAGGCCCGATGCCTTTCCTATCGCTTCAAGGACCAGGCCTTCCAGGGCCCCCTGCCTCATCTCTCCCATGATCAGGGAAGAGAGGAAGCGTTGCTCCTCCTCTCGGGCCCTGGAGAGCATCTCCCTCAACGCTCTGATCTTCCTCTCCAATGACCCGGCCCCTCTCTGGAAGGCAATCTCATCGAAGAAGCGGTCCACCTCAAGGAAGTAGAGAGGGCCTTCCCTCCTCGGCAGATCCCTCAGGGCCTCCTCCATCATCCTCCAGCCAATGCCCAAGCGCCCCTGGGGGATGCGGCCCGAGAGATAGGAGGCAGCGAGCCTCACCTCTTCCCCCCTGAGCCGGGAAAGGAGGGAGGCGATCAGCAAAACCTTCTCCTTCTTTCGGGAAGTGAGGCTGACCTTCCGCGATATCTCCACCAGATCCCTTAAGAGCATGGGGCTTCAAGGGGAAGAGGGATCAGGTGGTCAGCTCCCTATGACCCCACAGGACATCCCTAACCACGGAGAGCAACTTCCCCGTCTCGAAGGGTTTCCTGAGAAAGCCGTCGACCGGGACGTCCTCGATCTCATCCCGATAGCCCGTGATCGCTATCACCTTGATCCGGGAATTTATCTCCTTCGCCCTCTTGGCCACCTTTCCTCCATCCATCTTCGGCATGATCATATCGGTGATGAGGAGGTCTATCCCGTCAGGCTCCCTCTCCAAGGTCTCCACCCCCTGGAGGGGGTCCGCCGTGGCCACCACCTCGTAACCGCTCCTTTCCAGGATCTCCTTGATCAACTTCAGGACCGCCATCTCATCGTCTATCACCAAAATCCTCCTCCCCTCCACTGGTGGAGGGGCCCTCATCTCTCCCTCTTCCCTCATGCTTATGGCCTTCTTTTCGGAGATAGGAAGGTAGATGTCGAAGACCGTCCCCTCCCCCACCTTGCTCTCCACGGTGATCTCTCCCTTGTGCTCCTTCACAATCCCGTAGACCATGGCCAGCCCCAACCCCGTCCCCTTTCCCCTCTCTTTGGTGGTGTAAAAGGGCTCGAAGATATGGGGGAGATGCTCCTCGGGGATGCCCATGCCCGTGTCCGCAACGCTCAGGTGGACGTAACGGCCCGCCGGCAGATGGGCCAGATAGCGCCGGCGGTCGGGCAGGGAGATCTCCTGGGTCCTTATCGTGATCTCCCCGCCCTCGGGCATGGCGTCCACGGCGTTCAGGATGAGGTTCAGGAGGACCTGTTCGATCTGGCTCACGTCTCCCTCGATAGAGGGCAACGGTTCGGACAGTTCCTTCTTCAGGGCAACGTTCTTCGGGATCATCCTAGAGACCATGGTGAGGGTATCCTCGACCACCCTGTTCAGGTCAAAGGGGACGATCTCCATCTCCTTCCTTCGGGCGAAGTTGAGGAGCTTGGAGACGAGCTGGGAGGCGCTCCTTGCGGATATCTCTATCTGCTTCACCTTCTCCGCTACCTTCTCGTCAAGCCCCTCATCCATGAGGAGCAGATCGGCATAGCCCCGTATGGAGGTCAGGATGTTGTTGAAGTCATGGGCGATCCCCCCGGCGAGGATGCCGATCGACTCCATCTTCTGCGAGTGGAGAAGCTGGGCCTGAAGCCTCTTCCTCTCCGTTATGTCCCGGTAAAAGGACTGGATGTACTTCTCGCCCTCTATTTCGATGGCCCTAGAACTCACCTCCAGGGAGACCTTGGTCCCGTCCTTTCGATAGTGTTCCGTCTCAAACACCAGGGACTCTCCAGCAAGGAGCCTCTCCATCCTCTCCTTCCATTTGGTCAAGTCCTTATCCACCTTCAGGGTCCTCACGTTCCTCCCCACCAGGATCTCGTATCCGTGTATCTCACAGGCCCGAGGGTTGTCCCTGATGATGTTCCCCTCCCTGTCCATGATCACTATGCCGTCGTTGGCGTTCTCGAAGAGGGTCCTAAGGACCTGTTCTGAGCGCTGGAGCCTCTTCGTCCGCTCATCGACGATCCGCTCCAGTTCTGAGGAGTAGTTAGCCAGTTTCTCCCTCTCCCGGTTGAGCTCATACTGGAGCTCCAGCTCCTTCCGAAGCCGCTTCTGGCTTAAGGACCTCCACACCAGGAGGATCAGGAAGGTGGATATGAGAAAGGC
This sequence comes from uncultured bacterium, assembly GCA_965552155.1. Lineage (GTDB taxonomy): Bacteria > Desulfobacterota > B13-G15 > B13-G15 > B13-G15 > CAYRAR01. The sequence goes on along the minus strand of CBEVRB010000052.1, from coordinate 3,271 downwards.
GTTGTTACTGGCGAAGGTCGAGATATCGGTGATCCTGTCGAAGAGGAGGATTGGGACGAGGTAAATCAGGTAGATGATCGTTACCACCAATGCAGAGGTCTTCACGTTTATGGGGACGAATCCGAGCACGCATATCACCACCAGGTTGAGGCCGGCATAGTAGGAGGAGCGGTGTCCCCCCAGTTTCAGAATCATCAGCTCTATGGTCAAGGCCGAAAGCGCCGAGCCTACGATGATAATGGAATACTGGAGCCTTTCGCTCCTCCTTCGGTTGAGCAGGGCCAGAAAGCCCAGCATGACGGCTATGGCTATCCTGAGCTTCAGGAAGTACGGGAAGTAAGGGTTGGCGGCATGGTAGTCCATCAGGGCGAGGAGGAGAAAGAGGAGCCCCCCCAGGATGAGGATTGCCTCGATCCAGTACTGGGTCTGCTTGAGCAGGTTCTCCCTTACGTATTCCTCTTTGGTCACGCTGTTACGGTTTCTCCGCTATGTAAAAGATTATCACCCCTGTCCTCTCCCGGGTGGTCCTTATGAGTTCATCCTCTATCCCCGCCTCTATGAGGAGCGATCTGCTCTGCCCCGCCGTCCTCTGGAAGAAGGAATCCCAGTCGACGAACCAGTGATACTCCTGGGTCTTGTACATGGTGCTGTCCTTGAAGGAGCAGATGAGCTTCCCACCGGGCTTGAGCAGCTGGTACAAGGCCCTGATCAGCTTCACCAGCAGGTCATCGGTCAGGTAGTCGAAGAGTCCGGTGCTGAAGATGATGTCCTGGAGGCCGAACTCCTTCAGGTTCTTCTCGTGGTTTACCATCCTCAGGGCGTTGTACTTCCGGAACTGGACCTGGGATGCCACCTTGGTGTAGGAGATCCTGTTGTAGGCGAAATCCAGGGCCTCGGAGTCGAAGTCCACGCATGTGATCCTCGCCTCCGACTGGGCGATCTCAGGAGCGAGCTCGAAGATCTCACGGCAGGGGCCACAAGCTATGTCAAGGATGGCGGGCTTCTGTCTCACCTCGAGCTCCCGACGGAGGAGCTCCCTCAGGGTCGCCAAGCGCTCCCTCACCCCCACGGCCAGGGCCGTGTTGAGGAAGTGAAGGTCCAGCAGGTATCCGATGCCGTCCGAAAGGGGTATGTTCCGGTAGATGTTCTCCAACATCTTGTAATCGCCGGGATAACCCCTCGGCCAGCTCCTGGCATGTCTCATGAAGTAGCTCTTGGAGAAGAACCTCTCCGTCCTCTCCCTCAGCATCAGCTTCTTCTCCTTCAGCGACTCCCTTTCCTCTCCGACCACCTCATCCAGGTCCCGACACACGGCGCATACCTCGTAGATGGCGGAGGAGACCTCCTTGAGCAGATCCTGCTCCTCCTCCTTTCCCCCCAAGAGGCGGCTCTCGATCTCCTCCATCCTGTCGTTGAATCTCTCCAGGGCGCTCTCCAGCCGTCGGGACTGGCGGGAGATGACTTCCCTCTCGTGGATCTCTAAGTAGTTGTCGATGTGAAAGTTGATGAATAGACCGCACCCTCCGCAGTAATCCACCCCGGGCGGATTTTCCGCTCCACAGAAGGGACACCTCTCCCAGTGGGGGATCTTCTCCTTGATGTAGTTCCAGAGCAATGATTTGGACCTCCTGTCTAAGCGGGTGAACTTGACGGCCAATCCTGTCTCCTCCCTCCTGAGTACCCTCCCCTCGGTCTCCACAGGGGCATAGGGCAGATGGGCCTTCAGGTTGATCAGAGAGTCCACTGGCAAGGAAAGGGGAGCCTTAAGGAAGGCGCCATAGATGCCCATGTCCCTGGTGAGGGCCTGCTGGGGGGGGTCCCCCCATCTCCTCACAGGCATGAGGGTTACGGGCACTTGAACATTACATCTGATATCCAACCTCGCCATGACCCCCTCCTTTTTATTGATGATTTATTTAAGATCTTCTTTGAAGACATGGACGATCAACGATCCTGCCATCTACGGACTACGTCAAATATGGCGTCGAAGGCCTTCTGAAGCTCAGAGGCCTTCATCCCGGCCTGGGCCATCGTGGGCTGGCCTCCTCCTTTCCCTCCGGTGATAGAGATCAGATCCCTCAGGAGCTGATGGGCTGGATACCTTTCAGAGAGGTCCTTGGTGACCATCAGGATACAGGTGGCCTTCTCCCCGCTTTTGCTCCCCAGAAAGACTATCCCTGAGCCCATCCGGGACTTTATCCCGTCTCCGAGCTCCCTCAGGGCCTTAACGTCCATCTCCTCTGCACTGAGGGTGGACACCTTTACCCCTCCTATCTCCCTCTCCGTGGGGGTCAGTCCCGAGGGGGCACCGAGGAGTTTGCGGCGCAGTCCCTCCAGCTCCTTCTCCAACTGCCTCCTCTCCTCCAGCACCCTTGAGGCCTTCCTGAGGAGCTCCTGAGGGGTGGAACGGAGCAGGGAGCCGAGCTCCTCAATGAGCTCCTCCTCTCCTCGGAGGTATTTCAGGGCCTCCTCGGCCGTAAGGGCCTCTATCCTCCTCACCCCTGCTGCGACCCCTCCCTCGGTGACGATCTTGAAGAGGCCGACCTCTCCCGTCCTCCTCACATGGGTCCCCCCGCAGAGTTCCATGCTGTAAGAGCCGACAGACACCACCCTCACCTCCTCCCCGTACTTCTCCCCGAAGAGGGCGATGGCCCCTCGCTTCAGGGCCTCCTCCAGGGCGGTGACTTCCGTTCTCACCTCATCATCCCGCCATATCCACCTGTTCACCTCCTCCTCTATCTCCTGAAGGACCTCCTTCGGGATGGGGGAGAAGTGAGTGAAGTCGAACCTCAGCCTCGACGGGGCGACGAGGGACCCGGCCTGCCGGACGTGTTCCCCCAGCACCTCTCTTAGAACGGCGTGCAGGATGTGGGTGGCGGTGTGGTTGCGGGCCGTCGCCATCCTCCTGGGCTCATCCACCGCCAGGAGGGCCTCCTCCCCCTCCCTTATCTCCCCCTTCAGGACCTTTCCCCTGTGGACGATGAGGGAAGGAAGGGGCCTTCTCACATCGGTCACCTCCAGCTCACCCCCCGGGGTCCTGATGACCCCTCGATCGGCCACCTGTCCTCCAGCCTCGGCATAAAAGGGGGTGATGTCGGTTATGAGTTCCACCTCCTCCCCCTTTCCTGCCCCCTTGACGCGCTCGCCATCCCTGATGAGGGCCACGACCTTCCCCTTCTCGTGGAGCTTCTCGTATCCGACAAAGGTCGTGGTGATCCCCTCCTCCGCCATCCTCTGGTAGTGAGGGGTCACTTCCCCTCCCCTCCAGGAT
>CBEVRB010000051.1:0-12941 GCA_965552155.1 uncultured bacterium | reverse complement strand
GCCCTCCCCGGTATGTCCACCCGTTACATCGGCACAGGGGACATCTGCCTCATGCACTCCGTGGTGGAGATATCGGGACTTGGCGAGGTCCTCAGGAACGTCATCGAGCGGGCAGCCCGTGCCATCTGTGCCATGGTGGAGACCCCACCCCTTCGAGTTCAGAGGGCAGAGGGCAGGGCAGTGGCCATGACCATGCTCGGGCCTTGTGAGAAGTGTGCAAGCAGGGTGAGGCGAGGCCTTGAGGAGGGAGGCTTTCAGGTCACGGGGTTTTCTGCCGCAGGGATCGGCGACCGGGCCATGGAGGAGATGATCCGCCAGGGGCTCTTCGATGCGGTGGTGGATCTGGCCCCCGGTGGGGTGATAGAGCACTTAGTGGGGGGGATGAGGGACGCCGGTCCCAAGAGGCTTGAAGCAGCAGGGGAGGTGGGGATCCCGCAGGTGGTCTCCACCTGTGGCTTGAACCACATCACCCCGCCCAAGAGGGCCTGGACGGAGGAGCACAGTTCGAGGCGCAAGTATGACCTTGACAGGCACCGCACATGGCTCAGGGCCTCCCCTGAGGAGCTCAGGGAGGCGGCGCGGGCCTTCGCTGAAAAGCTCAACAACGCTCAGGGCCCCGTAGTGGTCCTCATACCCCTTAAGGGGTGGTCCTCGGTGGATCAGCCAGGCAATCCCACTTACGACCCCGAAGAGGATATGATCTTCGTGGAGGAACTGAGGAGGAGGCTGAGACACGATGTTGAGCTTCAGACTGTGGAGGCCAACATGGAGGACCCCGAGTTCGCCCAGGCGGTCCTTGAGGCCTGCAGGAGGGTCTTTCCGTCCTGATGGGCCTCTGTCCTTTCGGAAGGCAGTGACCATGTCCTCAGCGGAGACAGGAGAAAAGAGTCTTCTCGTCATAGCCACCCTCGACACCAAGGGAGAGCACGCCGCCTATGTCAGGGATTGCGTCAGGTCCCTTGGCGTCGACCCCATCCTCATGGACGTCGGGATCCTGGGGGAACCCCTAATCCTTCCTGATATCGCCAAGGAAGAGGTGGCATCTGCCGCAGGTTATGACCTCAAAGGCCTGATCAGGTCCAGGGATCGCGCCAGCTGCGTTCGGGCCATCGCGGAGGGTGCGGTCATCGTGGCCAACCGCCTGTTGAAAGACGGCAGGATCCACGGGGTATTCGGGATGGGGGGAGGGACGGGTACGACCATCGCCACCAGAGTCATGCGCTCCCTCCCCTTCGGCCTTCCCAAGGTGATGGTCTCCACGGTGGCCTCCAGGGATGTGCGGGAGTTTGTGGGGACCAAGGATGTGGTGATGTTCCACTCGGTGGCGGACCTCCTGGGGCTGAACGAGTTCATCAAGCTCATCCTCGGACAGGCATCCCGTGCCGTGTGTGGGATGATGCAAGAGGGGGCCGAACTGCTCAAAGGCAAGCCCATGGTGGCCGTGAGTGCCTATGGCGCCAACTCTGCCTGTGCCCTTCATGCCCAGTCCTTCCTCGAAGCGAAGGGCTACGAGATGGTGGCCTTTCACGCCAACGGATGCGGGGGGATGGCCATGGAGGAGTTCGTCGGGCAGGGGCTTGTGGTCGGCGTGCTCGATCTCACCCTTCACGAAATAGCTGATGAGATGTTTGGAGGTTACAGCAAGGGTATAGGTCCCATGAGATTGGAGGCCGGCGGGGTTCCCCGGGTCGTGACCCCTGGTGGGCTTGACAATGCGGCCTTCACTCCCTCCTGTCCCATGCCGGATCGGCTGAAGGGCAGGAAGGTATGCCACTACGATGTGCGGTTCTGTGTGCGGATGGGGCCTCAGGAGATGCGGGCCTTTGCGCGGATCGTAGGGGAAAAGTTGAGAAAGGTCAAAGCACCAACCTATGTGCTCATCCCCAGGAGGGGATGGTCCGAATTTGACAGAGAAGGGGTGGAGTTCTTCGACCCTCAAGCCGACCAGGTCTTTGTCGATGAGCTCAAGAAGGTGCTCGGGGGCGCCGTCCCTGTGGAGGAGATGGATGTGCATATAAGCGATCCCGCCTTCGCTCGGCGGGCTGTGGAGATCCTGGATGAGATGATAATATCAGTGAGGAGATAAGGAATGGGGCGGATCATCGTAGGGATCACCGGTGCCTCCGGGGTCATATACGGAATACGGCTGCTCGAGGTATTGAGGGACCTGAAGGTCGAGGCCCATTTGATCCTCACCGAGGCGGCCCAGAAGAACATCCAGATAGAGACCTCCTTCACGGTGGAGGACGTAGAGGGGTTGGCCTATGAGGTTCACGATGTAAGGGATCTGGCAGCCCCCGTATCCAGCGGCTCCTTCGTCACTTCGGGGATGGTCGTCGCCCCCTGCTCCATAAAGACCCTCTCCGCCATCGCCCACTCCTACAACGACAACCTCTTGGTGAGGGCTGCCGATGTGACCCTGAAGGAAAGGAGGAGGCTCGTGCTCCTGGTAAGGGAGACGCCGCTGCATCTCGGCCACTTGGAGCTGATGGCCCAGGTGGCGCGCCTCGGTGGGGTGATCATGCCCCCGGTGCCGGCTTTCTACCATCGCCCCAGATCGGTCGAGGAGATAGTGGATCAGACGGTGGGGAAGGTCCTTGGCCTCTTTGGCATAGAGACGGACCTCTTCCGCCGCTGGGGCTGTTGATTAGGAGGGACCATGGAGGAGAGGAGCATTTACTGGAATCCGATCCTGGAGAGGATGCCGAGGGAGAAGCTCCAGGAGCTCCAGCTCAGGAAGTTCAAAAGGATCCTCAGGTGGGCCTATGAGCGTTCGCCCTTCTACCGTCGCCTCTATCGGGAAGCGGGGCTGGAGCCAGAGGATATAAGGTCCTTTGAGGACATACGCCGGGTGCCCAAGGTAGAGAAAGCGATGTTGCGCGAGGTCCAGCAACGTCCCCCCTTCCCCTATGGGGACATCCTGACCGTTTCCCTGGAGGAAGTCACCGCCTTTCGGCAGACCAGTGGCACCACCGGTACCCCTGTCTATCAGGCCGACACCTGGCAGGACTGGGAGTGGTGGTCGGAGTGCTGGGCATATATCCTTTATGCCCAGGGGTACCGCGCCACAGACAGGGTCTTCGTTCCCTTCGGATACAACATATTTGTCGCCTTCTGGGCCGGCCACTACGCGGCGGAGAAGATAGGCTGCGAGGTGGTCCCGGGAGGGGTCCTGGACACCCAGGCGAGGATCCTGAAGATGCAGGAGCTCAGGTGCACCGCTTTTATGGCCACCCCCACCTATGTGCTGGGGATGGCCGAGGTGGCCCGAGAAAAGCTGGGGATAGATCCCAGGGATCTGGGGATAAAGAGGATAACCTGTGCCGGGGAACCCGGGGCGAGCATCCCCACCACGAAGAGGAGGATGGAGGAGGCCTGGGGTTGCCCTGTCTATGACCACATAGGGGCCACGGAAATAGGGGCGTGGAGTTATGAGTGTACCTTCCAGCCGGGAGGGCTACACGTGAACGAGGCCTTCTTCCTGGTGGAGATAGAGGATATGGAGACGGGGGAGGTGATAGAAGAGCCGGGTAGGGAGGGCAAGATGATCATCACGGCCTTTGACAGGCTGGCCAAACCCTGTATAAGGTTCGACTCCAAGGACGTGATCCGCTGGGCCGACTACGAGTGCGAATGCGGCCGCACCTTCAGGCTCATAGGCGGCGGGGTGATAGGGAGGGCCGACGACATCACCAAGGTGAAGGGGGTACTCCTTGCCCCCACGGCCATCGAGGAGGTGGTGAGGGGATTTCCGGAGCTGGGGGACGAGTACGAGGTGATCGTGAGCAAAAGGGGTGAGATGGATGACATCCTGCTGAAGGTGGAGATAAGGCCCGGGTATGAGGGGAACAAGGAGGAGATACTGGCCCGTCTCAGGGATCAGTTGCGGCTGAAGACCAATCTGGGTTATCGGATCGAGGTCCATCCCTACGGCTCCCTGCCGAGATACGATGTGAAGGCCAAGAGGTTCAAGGACTTGAGGAAGAGGGAATGATGGAAGAGAGGCTCAAGGAGATGGGCGAGAGGATAAGGGAGCTCCGCCGGGTGGCGGAGGAGCTGAAGGATATCGGAGGGGATATCGAGGCCGTGAGGAGGAACGTCGAGAGGATCCTGGCGAGCGTGAGGATCTTGGAACTCAACATCTGCGACGTCGAGGACCTCGAGCGGGATGTTTAAGGCCTTCGTCTTCGACTTTGAGGGGACCATCGTCGATTTCCAGTGGCGGCTTAAGGAGGGGGAGCGGGAGCTGAGGGAAAAGCTCCGAGAGCTCGGTTTCGACCTTACGGTTTTCTCCCAAGATAACTATGCCCAGATGTGGAACAGGGCCCTCGAGCTCTCTTCAGGCAAACGGGCCGATGAGATAAGGAGGGAGCTCGTCCCGATATATGACCGATACGACGAGGATGCCCTCGGGCGCTGGTCCCTCAGGAAAGGCGTAAAAGAGCTTCTGGATTTGCTAAAAGAGATGAAGAAGAAGGTCGGTCTTGTGACCAATGTGGGAAGGAGGGCGGTCCAGGAAGCCCTTGGGAGATTCGGCGTAAGGGACTTCTTTGACGAGGTGGTTACCAGGAACGACATGACCTTCATGAAACCCAAGGGCGAAGGGATTGGGAGGTGTCTCTCTGCCCTGGGGGTGAGGAGGGAGGAGGCGATCTTCATAGGGGATAGTCTTTCAGACCTTCATGCCGCCAGGGATGCGGGGGTGAGGGTGGCGATCGTTAAAGGGGGAGAGAGCCCCCCTGAGGAGATCCTGAAGGACCCTCCCGATTATCTGTGGGATTCTCTGAAGGAAGCCCTTAAGGTGTTGAAGGCAGATGGGTGAACTACATGGGAAAGAATTTGCGGAAGGGGAGGGGAGATTGAAGGTCATCGCCCGGCTGGAGGCCTTGGGGGAAGATCTGCTGATCGTCCTTGAGGGAGGAAAATCCCATATCGGGGCGGTAGCCATTGGGGAACCGAGGCCTTCCTTGAGAGATGAGGGAAAGATAAGTGCCACCGGCTCCGTTTACACCTTTTTAGGACATAAAGAGGACGTGATCGCCAAAGAGATGGCCGAGGAGGTGGCGAAGGGGCTGAGAAAGAGGACGGTGGTAGTAGCGGGCATGCACTGGGATGAGATCTCGCCCGAGGAGATAGAGAAGGTAATAGAGGCATGCCACCGCCTCACGAAAAAGATCATAAAGGAGGTCAGGACTCCTTGATCAGAGGAAGGGCCACACCTCCACCTCCTCCCCCTCACTTACCCCTTCCTTTTCGGCCTCGATGCGCATGAGGCCATCGGCTTCCACCATGGAGGAGATGGTCCCTGACTTTCCGAAGAGGGGATGGACCAGGAGCCCTTCTCCCCTCTTCTCCAGTTTAACCCTCACATAATCCTCCCTTCCGGGAGGAGAAGGTACGTTCCTCGTCACCCGACCCGTAAGGCGAAAAGGAAAGGGATCACCGTTCCTCTCCCCCCCGATCCTCCTGATGGAGGGGAATACCAGGATCCACATCACCACCATGCAGGATGTAGGGTGACCGGGGACCCCCCAGATCGGCTTCCCTTTCGCCAGGGCGAAGATGGTGGGTTTCCCCGGGCTTATGGCAACCCCATGTACCAGAATCCGTGCCTCCGGCAGGGAGCCGATCGCCTCGAGGGTGATGTCCCTCGTCCCCACCGAGCTCCCCCCCGAGATGAGGATCATGTCGCACTGAGAGAGGCCTTCCCTCAGCTTCCCCATAAGGGCCTCCTTTTCGTCCCCCACCAAGCCCAGGAAAAGGGGGTTGGCCCCTGCCCTCTGGGCGATCCCCCAGATGGTGTAGCGGTTTACCTCCCGTACCTGCCCCGGAGAGGGCTTCTGCTCTACCGGGACGATCTCATCCCCCGTGGAGATGATCCCCACCCTGGGGTGGCGGAACACCTTCAGGTATCTCTTCCCAAGGGATGCCGCTGCCGCCAGGTCCTGAGGGCGAAGCCTCCTGCCCTTATCAAGGACCTTCTCCCCCCTCTTTATGTCCTCCCCCTCCCTTATCACGTTCTCCAGGGGGCTGATGGGCCGAAAGACCTCTATCTCCTCCCCCAGCACCTTTGTATGCTCGATCATGACCACCCCATCCGCCCCTTCGGGTAGCATCCCTCCGGTGGGTATCCTCATCGCCTCTCCCGGGCCTATCTCCCATTCCGGGGCCTCCCCCATCCTTACCTCTCCCACCACCCGAAGGAAGGCCGGGGCCCCTTCAGAGGCCCCGAAGGTATCGGAGGCCCTCACGGCGTAACCGTCCATGGCTGCCCTCGCAAAGGCAGGGAGGTCTTCATCAGCTATCAGATCCTCGGCCAGCACCCTTCCTGAGGCTCCCTCAAGGGGGACCTCCTCCACTCCCACCGGAGGCAGGTCCTCCATCAATCCCCAAACCTCCTCGATCCTCTTTACGGCGAAGAAGTCCTCCTTCATCCCAGAAGCTCCACCTCGTCACCTACCTTCACCTTTCCGCCCTTGAGCACCCGTCCAAACCTCCCCTCCCGGCTCACGATCCAGGATCTTCCCCGCCCTTCCAGCTTACCCTTCCCTATCTGGAGGATCTCCACCAAGGCCTCGCCGATCCTCAACCTCCTGCCCACCCTGAGCTCCTCCAGGGGTATTCCCTGGATGGTCAGGTTCTCGCTGTATTCCTCCTCCGTCATCTCTTTCCTCACCTCCTCAGGCACTAAGGCCATCGCCTCCAGGGGGAATAGGCTTATCTGCCTCTCCCATTCTCCAGCATGGGCATCGCCCTCAAGCCCCCACCCTTCCTTCAGGTACCCCTCACGGACGTTCCTTTTGGGTACTTCCTTCTTTTCGCTGATGTTTACCGCCACAACTTCTCCCTTGATCCCTTCGGAGGCGATGAAATGTCCGCTCCTCCCGCCCTCCTTCTCCAGGAGCCTTATCCCGGTGATGGTGATCCTCTTGGAGGCAGCCTTACACATGTCGTAGACGGTAAGGGCTGCCGCTGAGACCGCAACCAGGGCCTCCATCTCCACCCCGGTCCGTTCGTTTGCCTTGACAGTGGAGCGTATCTCGATGGTCCCTCCATCCCGGAGGGCAAAGGAGAGATCGACCTCCGAAAGGCTTAGTGGGTGGCAGAGGGGAACGATATCCGCCGTCCTCTTTGCGGCCATTACCCCCGCGACCTTGGCCACGGTGAGGACATCCCCTTTGGCGACCCTCCCCTCCCTGAGGAGATCAAGGATTCTGGGATCCATCACCACCTTCCCCTCGGCCACGGCCCTCCTTGCCGTTACGGGCTTGGAGCTAACATCCACCATCCTGGCCCTTCCTTCTTCGTCCAGATGGGTAAGCTCCATCTTCATCCTCCTATGGAGAACATCCCCCTCTGGCACTTCTTGAACTGGAAGGCCTCCAGTGGGGGGCTCTCGGGTTTTCTCTTCAGGGCCTCTTTCAGTGCCCCTTCGATCGCCTCATCTTCGGCTCCGGAGCGGAGGATCTGCCGCAGATCGACCTCATCGTCGGAGAAGAGGCAGGTCCTGATCTTCCCCTCGGGGGTGAGGCGCAGGCGGTTGCAGGACTTGCAGAAGTGGGCAGACATGGGAGAGATGAAGCCCACCTCTCCCCTACCCCCGCGAATGCGGTAACGCCTCGCAGGGCCATCGTATTCCATTCTCGGGAGGGGAATAAGATCGCCCAGCATCCTCAACCTTTCCTCTATCTCAGAGGTCGGAACTACTTTCCTCTCATCCCACTCCCCCCCAAAGGGCATGAGCTCTATGAAGCGGACTCCAAGGGGATGCTCCATGCTCAAGCGGGCAAAGTCCTCTATCTCATCATCGTTAAAGCCCCTTATCACCACCACGTTCACCTTCACCGGGAAGAGGCCGACCCTTAGCGCCTTCTCTATCCCCTCCCAGACGTCATTGAAGTGGTCCCTGCGGGTGATGTAGGCAAACCTTTCCCTGCGCAGCGTATCGAGGCTCACGTTTACCCGTCGAAGTCCCGCTTTCTTGAGGGGGGCAGCGAATTCCCTGAGCAGGACACCGTTTGTGGTGAGGCTTATATCGTCAAGCCCCTCGATCTCAGTGAGTCTCTTTATAAAATCCACCACCCCCCTCCTCACCAGGGGTTCTCCCCCTGTGAGGCGCACCTTCCTTATCCCGTTTCCGGTGAATACCTTGACGATCCTCAGGATCTCCTCGTAAGTGAGGATCTCACTGTGGGGGAGGAGTTTCATCCTCCCATCCTGACAATAGCGGCAACGGAGGTTGCAGCGGTCAGTGATCGATATTCGCAGGTAATTTATGACCCTTTGATAACGATCAAAGAGGAGCTTCATCTTCCAGTCAGATAAAAAGGCCGATGACCTCGTTGAGGAGATCATCGGCTCTCTGTTTTCCCCATCTGATGTCCTCCTTTCCAAACACGGGGGGCACGGCCGTTTCCAGCCGCACCGTATCGGCCACCCTCCATATCCCGAAAGGACTTAGGAGGAAGGCTCGGAGGCACCCTTCAAGACAATACCACAGAACTCCCTGCCGCGCAACTTCGATGTAGATTTAAAAAGGGAAATTCCTTAATCTTTTTTCTAAAAGGGGATGATAAGGGGAGTCGAAGCCGATGAGTTCCGGAGGTTGAGGGGGGGACTGGTGGACCTCTACCTTGAGGCTTACCGTGGGCTGGAGGAGTATGCCTACAGAAGGCGCTCCGATGTGAAGGACTATCTCCAGTGGCTCTACAAGATAGATCCCAAGGGCTTCCTGATCGCCGAGGACAAAGGGGAGGTTTTGGGCTTTGTGGCGGCCTGTCGCCAGTGGTGGGATAAGAATCAAGGCTTGATGGGCGAGATCCACGAGATCGCCGTCCTGCCCGCTCATCAAGGGAGAGGGATCGGATCGAGGCTACTTGAGGAGGCCTTGAATGTGCTCAAGAGGGAACATCGGGTCTTTGGTCTTTGGGTAGGGGAGCGAAACTTCAGGGCTCAGGAGTTTTACAGGAGGAGGGGATTTGCCCCTGTAGGGCGTCTGGGCAAATGGATCAGGATGATAAGGAGAGGATAGGTTCTCTGCTGGAGGAGCTCATCGCCATTCCGAGTCCCACCGGAATGGAAGGGGAGATCATCGCCTTCCTCGGGGAGAGGCTTTCTGCCCTCGGTTTCTCCTGCGAAGAGGAAGAGGCAGAGGGAGTGACTAACCTGATCGCCAGAAAGGGGACTCCCAGACTGCTCGTAGCCACCCACCTGGATACCGTACCCCCATGGGGTCATCCCCATGCCTTTGAACCCCGACGGGAGGGGGGAAAGGTATGGGGCAGGGGAGCGGTGGATGCCAAAGGGCAGATCGCCGCTTTGCTCTGGGCGCTGGAGGCGGAGGTGGAAGATGCCCTCCTCTGCTTTTTCTCCGATGAGGAGGGAGAGGGGAGGGGGTCCAGATCCTTCACTCCCCCGGAGGGAATCGTCGAAGGGGTCGTCCTTGAACCGACGGGATTGAGGCTGGGGGTCGCCCAGGCCGGCTCCATCGAGATCGAGGTGGAGGTGAAGGGAAGGGCCTCTCATGGGGCTGTCCCTCAGGAGGGAGAAAATGCCCTGGAGATCTTCTTCTCCTTCTATGAGAGGCTGAAAAGGCTGAGGTTCCTCTCCAGGAGCCATCCCCTCTTTCCTCCTCCAAGGGTGACCTTGGGTTATCTGCGTGGGGGGATAGATCCCCAGGTGATACCGGAGCGCTGTGAGGCCAAACTGGATATTCCCCTTTTGCCTGGAATGGAGGTGGATGAGGCCCTGAAGGAGCTTGAGGCCCTCTTTGATTCTTTCCCCCTCCAGTGGCATATCAGAGAGGTGGATCGGCCGTGGACGGAGGAAGGGGAGGTGATCTTACGGGTGGCCGAGGCCTTCCGCAGGGCTTTGGCCGAGGAACCTCAAAGGTGTGGATTCCCAGCCTGGACCGACGCATCCTCCCTCCGCCAGAAGGGGATAAGGTGTGCAATTCTGGGGGCTGGAGAGCTGGCCCTTGCCCACACCCCTTATGAGGCGGTCTCAATAGATGAACTGTTTAAGCTGGGCTTGGTGTTGAGGGAGTTACTCGCCCATTGAGGTAGCGAGGTCTCTTGTTACCTCGGCCACAAGACCAAGGGCCTTTTCCCTCGCTTTGATGAAAGAGGGAGAAGAGAAGTGAGGAGTCCACTGAGAGGGGGAGAGCTCATCGGAGACGAGTAAAAGGGCGGCCACCCTCACCCCTGCGGTCTTGCCCCACGAGAAGAGGGCTGCCACCTCCATTTCCACGGCGAGGACCCCTTCCTTGCTGTAACGCTCCACCTTTCCCGCTGTCTCACGATAGATGGCATCGGTGCTCCATATCCTTCCCTTCCTGAAGGGGACCCCTTTTTCCTGGAGCCTCTTTTCGATGAATTCTGCCATCCCTTCGTCGGCCACGGCCTCTTCGCCAGCAGGGAGGTAATGATAGGAGGTTCCCTCTTCCCTCACGGCCACAAGGGGTAGGAGGAGTTCCCCCGCCTTTAGGTCATCCCTTATCGATCCACAGTAACCGAAAAAGAGGACCTTCCTTACGCCAAAGGCGGATATCTCCTCGGCCACCGCCACCGCGTTCGGGGCTCCAAAGGGAGAAAGGGCCAAGGTCACCTCTCCCCGATAAAGTTCCCGGAATGGCCTCCAGGCCATCGCCCTCTTTGCCTTAAGCCTCCTCGCGAGGGATCGCAGGTCATGGCGGGTGACCAGAAGGACCCCTGTGGGGGGGAGGGCGAGGGCCTTCTCCTTTAGCTTCCCCCATGTGAGGGACCTTACCATCTGGAGGGGAGTGACTACAGGGCGCCCATCCGGATCGTAAAAGTCCATCCTATGGCTGGGGGAGTTGCCCCTCTTCCTGGAGCCTTTTCTCCTCCCGGGTGCGCCTTCTGAGCTCTCTTCGCAGGCGCAGGTTGGTGATCAATCCCCCCACTCCTCCTATAAGGATGCCCACGAACACGGATATCAGGACCACGACGAAGAGGGGAACGGTCTTTGGAGGAAGGAGGCCGAAGTACTGGACCTCTACCTCCTGGGCGTTCTGAAGGGAGAAGGTGACAGCGAGGAAGAAGAGGATCAAAAGACTCACAGCCTTAAGCAATCGCATGATCCCTCCCAACTTGTTTATCGCGCCAGGAGCCTCTCCAAGAAATCGCGAAGCCTGTCATAGGTCTGTTGAAGATGCTCAGGGATGACCCTGGTGCTGGCCAATACCGGCATGTAATTGGTATCACCTTCCCAGCGGGGCACGACGTGGAAGTGAACGTGGCTCTCTACCCCTGCCCCGGCCACCTTTCCCACGTTTGCCCCGATGTTGAACCCATGAGGGGACATCGCTCCCTTAAGGACTCGTATGGAAAGCTGGATGTTGATCATAAGGTCCTTTACCTCTTCTGCCGAGAGCTCCTCCAAAAGGCCTATGTGCCTGTAAGGGGCGACCATCAGGTGACCGTTGGTGTAGGGATAGCGGTTCAAGATGATAAAGCTCTCTTTCCCCCGGTGGAGGATCAGGTTCCTGCGGTCATCTCTCTGCTGAAGGGGGGTGCAAAAAATACAGCTATCCTCTTTCGGTGAGAGGATATATTCCATCCTCCATGGCGCCCAAAGGATCTCCATCTGCCTGCCCATGTTAGCCGAAAGGGTCAAGGAAAGTCAAGGAAATGTACCGAAATCGCAGTGCGCAGGGGGTGCTCAACTGGTGGGATGCCCTGAGACACCCCCCTTTACCGGGATATCTTTTCCCGCTAAAATGCCCCCGAAAGGAGGAGATGGATGGGAAGGAAGGCAAAGGTGTTGATAGTGGACGATGAGGAGGCTGTAACCCGCTCCATCGTGGGGGTATTGGAAGACGAGGGGTTCGAGACGATCGTGGCACAGAACGGCAAGGAGGCCCTACAGCTCTACCGTACCGAGGGGGCGGATGTGGTGCTGCTTGACATCTGGATGCCCGATATGGACGGGATCGACCTCCTGCGGAAGATAAAGGAGGCGGATGAGGACTGTGCGGTGATCATGATCTCAGGCCACGGGACCGTCTCCACGGCGGTCAAGGCGATGAAGTTGGGGGCCTTCGACTTCATGGAGAAGCCCCTCTCGATGGATGTGCTCCTCTCCACGGTGAACAAGGCGTTGAAGGATCGGCAGAGGACGAGCGAGGTCGTAAGCCCCCTTTCTTCAAGGCGCCACGGGCGGAAACCTAAACCCCCCTTTCCAGAAGAGGGCATCTCCTCGGCCTTCCCCCAGCGGACCCTGAAACAGAGCATGGTCCTCTATGGCACGGGGCTCCACTCCGGGACAAAGACCGGGATGATTCTGTTGCCTCAACCGCCCAATACGGGGATCCTCTTCTGCAATCTGACCGACGACCTGCTCATACCCGGAACGATCGATCACGTCATATCCACCGACTTCGCCACCTCAGTGGGAAAGGGAAGGGCGGTGGTAAGGACCATAGAGCACTTGATGGCCGTCCTGCATGCTTACGGCATCACCAATCTCCTGGTGAAGATCAACGGCGAGGTTCCGATAATGGACGGATCGGCAGCCCAGTTCTGCGAGATCGTCGAGGAAGCCGGGGTGCAGGAACAGGAAGCAGGTTGCCAGGAGGTGGTGATAGATAAGCGTTACCAGATAGGGGAGGTGAAACCAGGGGGGAAGTACATTTACATCGAGCCGGCCGACCACTTTGGCGTGCGGTTCAGGCTCCTCCACCCGCCCCCTATAGGAGAGCAGGAGTACACCTTCATCCTGCAGGGGCCTGAGGAATTCAAGCGGGAGATCGCCCCTGCACGCACTTATGGCTTCGTCAAGGAGATCGGGAAGATGAGGGAGATGGGACTCGCAGGAGGGGGACACCTGGATAACGTGATCCTGCTCGATGAGGGAAGGGTGGTGAACACCGAGTTGAGGTTCCCCGATGAGCTCGTCAGACACAAAATCCTCGACCTCCTGGG
>CBEVRB010000050.1:0-13219 GCA_965552155.1 uncultured bacterium | reverse complement strand
GCCCTCCCCTGGGAGGCCCTCTGTGAGGAACCAGGAAATGACCTTCCGTGATGTCTTCGTCTTCGTGGTGGGAAAGACCCCTCAGGTGGTCACGGAGACCATCTACGGGCTTCTTCAGAGAGAGCCCCCTGTCCTTCCCCATGAGATCCACATCCTCACCACCGAGGAGGGCAAAAAAGAGGTGGAGGAGGGACTGATAAGGAGGGGAAACTTGCAGAAGGTGTTTGAGGAGTATGGTTTCCCGCCCCTCCCTCAGGAGAAGCTCCACATTGTCGTCATATCTGGAGTGGACGGTTCCCCCCTCCGGGATATCCGCACCGAGGAAGATAACGAGGCCGTAGGGGATTTTATCACTGATTTTATAAGGCGACTTGCGAAAGATCCAGGGGTGCGCCTTCACTGCTCTTTGGCCGGAGGCAGAAAGACGATGGGCTTTTACCTCGGGGCAGCCCTTTCCCTTTTCGGTAGGCCGTGGGACAGACTCTATCATGTGCTCGTAAGCCCTGAGTTCGAATCCCATCCTGATTTCTACTTCAAGCCGAAGGAAGAGCGGGTGTTGAAGCTGGGGCAGAGGAGGCTTCACACCTCCGAGGCGAGGATCTTCCTCGCTGACCTTCCCTTCTTGCGACTCAGGGAGAAGGTCTCCCTCGGGGAGAAGCCCTTCCGGGAACTGGTGAAGGAGGGGCAGAGGGAGGTGGAGTTGGCCCTCTTCCAGAAGGAGGTCATCCTCGACCTCAAGGGGCTCACCCTCACCATCGGTGGAACCTCCCTGAAGCTCACCCCGATGGAGCTCATCCTCTACCGCCTTTTCCTCCTGCAAAAGCTCCGGTGCCCCGAGCCTTCCAGGGCCTACTGCGAGGGCTGCACTGCCTGCTTCCTCCCCATATCTCGCCTCTCTTCCCCCGAAGCCTTCCAGGAGGTCCACCAGGCCCTTGTCTCGATATACGGCGAGGGATCGGGGAGGGTCGAGGCCTTCCGCCTCAGGTGGGAACGTCAGGGAGGCGTCCCCCAGGAGGTCCTCCGCCAGAAGATCTCCAAGATAAACCGATCGTTAAGGGAGCAGATGGGAGAGGATGCCTCCCTCTACCTCATCTCCCCTGTGGGCAGATACGGCACGAAGCGCTACGGGGTGAGGGTGGATAAGGGGAAGATATCCCTCAAAAAGGAGGTGTGAGGATATGGGTAGAAAGGCGATCGCTTTCTTCATCGCAGGACTCTTCCTCCTTTTGGGATGTGCTACATGGCATAGGGTTCCCCGAGAGTTCGACGCCTCTCCTCTTTATCAAAAGACCGTTTTTATAAAAGAATTCGAGAATAAAGCGAGAACCTCAAGGTTGAAAGGGATCCTTGGGGCCTTTGGGGTTTTGGCTGGGCGGTTGAAGATCGAGGATTTCCCCAAATTGGAGAGGGATATGAAGGCCGCCTTAAAGGCCGTTTTTATTGAGCAGGGTCTTCCGCCCGATGCCTCGGAGATTGAAAAAAGGGTCTTCTCCTATTATAGGTTTCCCCAGAGGATCGATGCGAACTTCACTTTCTCATCAGAAGGTCCCCCTGATTACATCATCGAAGGCGTTATAGAATCGGCGCTGATAGAGGCCGATCTAAAGAGTAGCCCTATTCTTGTCCATACGAGAGCGAAGGTAAAGTATTACCTCAAGGACAAAAAGGGACGAACGATCTTTTCCAAGACCCTCGTGACAGAACAATTCGAAAACATAAGTAAGAGCCTCACCGGTGGTTTTTTGACGCAAGCACTAAGGGGAACAGAGGCGATGAGGGAGATGCTCGATGTCCTCAAGGCTACTCTTCTTGAAAACGCTTTGCGCTTTTACGGCTGCTTTGTCGATTACGAAAGATTCGGCCTTTGAAATATCTAAGGATGCTGTTTTAGAAAACACCTTGGCCAATTTGACAAGGTCTTTAGAGTGTTATACTTTTGTTAAAGATACGTATAACGCTTGTTTTTTGAGTACATTGACTTTAAAGGAGGTGAGATTCTTGACTTCAATGCAAGCAAAGGTTTCAAAAAAGGGCTGGGTTGTGATCCCTGCCGCTTTGAGGAGGCGCTTTGGACTGAAGCCGGGGACATTGGTGGAGTTCCGGGAAGAAGGAGGGAAGATCTTCATCCTTCCGAGAGTAGAAGATCCTGTAGAGGAACTTTATGGAAAGCTGGCAGCAGAGGTGTCATTGACCGATGCACTGCTGGAGATCCGTGTCAAGGAGCGAGAGCGTGAAGAGGAGAAAGTATGTATTAGATAGTTATGCTGTCCTTGCCTATTTGCAAGCGGAGAGGGGCGGTGCGAAGGTCAAGGATCTGCTAAAAGAAGCAAAAGCAAGTGATGTGCAGATCTTATTAAGTGTGATAAACCTGGGAGAGGTCCTTTACGTCATCGAACGTAAGTTGGGATACGAAACGGCAATGAATACTTTAAAGGATATCTTAAGGCTCCCTATCCAAGTTGCCGAAGTCCCTTTGGAACGGGTCCTCGCTGCTGCTCATATCAAAGCCCAGTATGCCATCGCTTATGCAGATACCTTTGCCGTTGCTTTAGCACAGGAGCTTGAGGCCACTATAGTGACAGCTGATCCAGAGTTCAAAAGGGTGGAATCTTTGGTTGATATACTATGGCTTTTAGGGAAGAATGGGTAAGAACCGTATGGAAGATACAGAAAAAAGCAAAGAGAATCCCCTCCTCCTGAAGAGAAAGGCCAAAGAGAGGGAGTTCTTGGCCTTAAGCCCCCTGGAGCGCTTGGAGAAGATGTTTCGTCTAAGGGAGGAGTTTTTGAAGTTGAGGTTAAAGAGAGAAGATGCTTGAGGAAAGGCTCAAAGAAGTTGATCAGCTTTATCGAGAGTTTCTGCAAAGCAGGGGCTTCTCCAAAGGGATGATTGCCCTCATAGGGGGAGGTTGTGTGATCGCCCATGGGATTGAAAGGACGACAGAAGACCTCGATTTTCTTATTTACGCCGAACCTTATGAAAGGCTCTTTCCCGAGTTCACTCAATTTTTGCGTGAAAGGTTTGCAGACCTCAAGGCCCATGCAGCTTCAAAAGATCCAGCAGATCCTGTAAGACATGATGTAATCCTTCTCGAAGGTCTTCCCATAAAGGTGGATTTTCTAATCTGTGCTTATAAATGGGAGATCGAGGGTCTCCAACAGGCCACACAAACGCCTCCCTTCGTTGAGGGAACGGAAATCCGCCTTTTCCCGAAGCCTCATCTTATCGCCCTAAAGCTCCTTGCCGCAGGACCTCAGGACAGGGCAGATGTGGCCCGGCTTTTTGCCCTTCTGTCAGAGGAAGAAGTGGCTGAGGTTCACTCCCTGGCAAAGAGAATAAAAAGAGAGAAATTGTTGAAGGAAGTGATTGGTAAAACCCCTACGGATCTCCCTCCTGTTCCGGAACCGGATTTATAGGCCAAAACTTAGCGCTTCTTTCTCTCTTCGATCCTCTCGTAAACCTCCTTTCGATGAATGATTCCCAAGATATGGATCTCATGGTCTTCTCCTCCCTCAATCCATTACTTTACGAGTGAAGTAACACCAGTAACGCACCCCGTCAAGAGGGGAAGGAAACATTTCCGCAATATTTCTCTTGTTTAAATCCTTGACCCAATGATGTAAGGATAACCTCTCGGTGAAGAGGGGGCTCTATATCGTCGCCTACGATATCTCCGATGAGCGGAGGCTCAATCGGGTGCGGGAGTACCTTAAGGCCTTCAGCACCGGTGGGCAGAAGTCGGTCTACGAGTGTTTTCTGACGGAGGGAGAGCTCCTTGAGGTCTGGAGGGGGCTTGAAGGGCTGATAGACCCCCAGGAGGACCGGGTCCACTGCTTCAGGCTCGACGGTCGTAGTCGGGTCCACACCCAGGCCTGGATAGGTCAGCAGGCGTTCTGGTCGTGGCCGTCATCAAGGGGAGTCCCGCCGAAACTATAGACATCCAAAAGGGAGACGTGATCCTCGAATTAGAAGGCGAAAAGGTAACCTCTCCTGCCGTTTTTAAAGAATTAGTGCGAAAGAACGTTGACAAGGAGATGCTGGTCCTCAAAATAATGCGACGCGGTGAGGTTCTGACAATAGGTCTTCCGCTCCACTAACTCTATACGCGACTGATAAGCTCCCTGGTTCTTGGCATGCCAATCAACGAAGCCTGCCTTGACCTGAAAAAGAAGGGACCTTGTTAAGAAAAAGGTTTCGTTGTCTTTCCTTCTCAATTCGGAGTAAAATTTGAATTGAAAAGAAATAGCGATACTAACCCGTGAAGGCAAAATTTGGGGCTTATCAAAAACTTGAAGTATGAAAAAGCCCTAAAACAAAAGGAGGTGGAAAATATGGCAAGGACGATAAAGCTCGAGGGCCTGAGCGAAGAGCAGGTGAAGTTAGTGAAGGAATTCGTGGAATTCCTCAAGAGCAGGAGGAAAGTTCATCCTGTTAAGGAGAGGCAGGAGGATATAACCTTCAGAAGCTGGCCCTTAGGAGTGAAGGGAAAGATTACCCGGGAGGAGATATATGACTACCTCTGAAGGTCCTTTTCTTTTGGATTCCAACATCCTGATCTACGCAGCTGATAGTCATTCTCAGTTCTACACCCAATGTATAAAGCTCTTATAACCAGAGGCCTTAAAGGAGAGGAGCTTCTTTGCGTATGCCCCCAAGTATTGCTGGAGTTCTTCGCTGTCGTAACGAACCCCAAGAGGGTGACCCAACCCCTTCCTCCTGAAGAGGCCATGGAGGAAGTAAGGAAGTATCTCCGGGCCAAAAACATTCTTAAGATATATCCCGGAGAGGATATCGTGGAAAGGATAGCGGAACTTTCCCGAAGGCATAGTGTTTCTGGCCCCCGCATCTTCGACCTCAAGCTCGTTGCCACTATGATTTCCAACGGTGTCAGGCGTCTTTACACTTACAACGAGGAACACTTCAAGAACTTCGAGGAAATAGATGCCGTAGTTCCTTAGAGGATCCTATAAAAAAGTAAGCCATTGGCCTTTAGTTGGAACCTTGACCTGAAAAAGAAGGGACCTTGTAAAAAAGGTTTCGTTGTCTTTCCTTCTCAATTCGGAGTAAAATCTGAATTGAAAAGAAATAGCAGTACTATAAGGAGGAAATTATGGTGGTGGAGATAGCCCCGAGGATTACAGTGGACAAAGATGTCCGTTTTGGAAAGCCTGTTATAAAAGGAACCCGCGTTCCTGTGGACCTGATCCTTGGTAAATTAGCAGGGGGGATGAGCTACGAAGAGGTTATGGCTGAATATGAGTTAACGAAAGAGGATATATTAGCTGCTTTGGATTACGCTGCGAAGCATCTTTCGAGTGAAGAGATAAGAATCGTAGGTTAAAGTGCTCAAGTTTCTGAATCTAAATGATTTAACCAAAAGTATGGAAAAAGACCTTTATGAGATCCTTCAAAAACTGAAAGAGATATGAGGGATGGACCTTAACGAGGCACTCAAAGTCTTGAGAGAACACAAAAGGGAATTAAGGGAAAAGTTTGGTGTGAAAGAAATCCGGATTTTTGGGTCTTATGTAAGAGGTGATCAGAAAGAGAGGAGTGATATTGATTTAATAGTTGATTTTGAAGACATTCCGGATTTACTGGAATTTATCGGACTGGAAAGGCGTCTTGAAGAAATACTCGGTGTCAAAGTCGACCTGCTCACACAAGAATCTTTGAGTCCTTACATTCGGAAGTATATTGAAGAAGTCATAGTGGTATGAAAGAACAAGTTAGCAAAATCCTTGAGTTGACCTCCTAATCTTATAAAAAAGGATTGTGGCCTTCAGTTGGAACCTTGACCTGAAAAAGAAGGGATTGGCGACTACAACGAATCGGTGGACCCAGAGGGTGAGGGGGTAGCATCGCAACTTTTACATAAAGAAACATTGCCGAAACCTTTCTTCTCTTTCCCCAGCAGAAGAACTGGGGAAAGGTTATGAGGAGAAGGAGGTGTAAGAGATAGAGATGGCGATAATAGCGTGTATCAGTGTTGCATGTGCAATAGCCCTTATGATTATAGTGGGGCCCCTTCGGCTCATCCCGTGGTGGGTTATACCAATAGCTTTCCTTGTCTCTTCTTTCATCTTTGGATGGCTGGTGGAATATCATGAACGGGCGATGGATGAGTCACCCATACTTTCAATAGTAGCGCTTATAATGTTGATCATAGCGTTTTCTACCGCTCTCATGTTCTTCATCTTTCCCAATCCAATCGGACTCGGAGGAGGTTAGCGAGAAGAAAAATTTGGAAGGGAAGGACGACCCGGAACTGAGCTCGCGGATTCTACGTCCTGTGGGATCCGATCTAAAAAATAAAGGGAGATTCAGATGGAAGACAGGGAAAAGGAACGCAAAAGAAGGTTTGCTCATGCCCTCCTCAACCTGATCGCGATGGAAGGGATGGAGGACTTTAAACGGGCCGAGGCCTGCTACGAGAAGGCCGCCGAACTGCTGGAGGAGGCCCTCGGACCAGACCACCCTGAGGTAGTGATGGCCTTAGCAGGGCTATTTTACCTCTACAGAACCCATCGCAAATACCCCCAAGCCGAAGCGGTCTCCGAGAGGATAGAGACAATACTGGAAAAGGCCG
This sequence comes from uncultured bacterium, assembly GCA_965552155.1. GTDB lineage: Bacteria > Desulfobacterota > B13-G15 > B13-G15 > B13-G15 > CAYRAR01. The sequence goes on along the minus strand of CBEVRB010000050.1, from coordinate 6,632 downwards.
AAGCAACCCTCTCGGCCGAGGAACTCATCGAAGAGATGATATCCTTCTACAGGGAGACCGGGAAAGAGACCAAGGCCCAAGAGCTGGCAAGGCGCTTCCACATCCAGACATAACGAACTGCTATTATCCGAGACTGTATAAGTTTGTGTTGAAAAAAGGGGGGTTGAGAGTGCTGAAATACTCAAAATATTGAATAATTACCTACAGGATGTTAAAATTTGAAAAAATTAAAATTTCTTTAAGGATGGCGCCATGCAGATTTATGAAATTATTGAAAACATAAAAAAATTACCAGAAGATGAGTTGAAAATTCTTTTAGAGTGGATAGAAAACTTTGAACAAGATTTTTGGGACAAAGAATTTGAAAGAGATGTAAAAATGGGAAAATTGGATAAGTTAGCTGAGCAGGCCATCGAAGATTTTCGTGCAGGTAAATGCCGAAAACTTTAAAGCATTATGCAACCCCTTCTTTTTGGAAAGAATACGAAGAACTGCCTGAAAATATAAAAAAATTAGCAGATAAAAATTTCGAACTTTTAAAGAAAAATCCGTATCATCCATCATTACATTTTAAAAAAGTTGATAGATATTGGTCTGTTCGAGTAGGCAAAAAATATAGAGCTATTGGCATAGAAATTGAGGATGGCATTATCTGGTTTTGGATTGGTAAGCACTCGGAATACGAGAAGATTGTAAACCCCTAACAAACCCCTTCAGCGGACGAAGTACCGGGAAAAGCAGAGAAAATATTCCCCTCGAGAAGTGGCCCTTCAAGACAGAGGGTAAATTAACAAAAGTAGGCAAACCACAAAGAAGACAAGGCAGAGGTTGACAAGGGGAGCCTCCTGGGTTTAAAGTATAGCAGCACGAATTTCAGTATAGATTAAAAAATTTTGAGAAAGGAGGGAGCCATGAAGAGATTGGCAGGGGGGTTAGTGGTATTGGGATTGATGACCCTGCTCTGTCTGCCCATGGGGGGGCAGGCAGTGGCCGGGGGAAAGATGCACATCAAGTTCAGCACCTGGCATCCGCCCGCAAGCCGTGAGGTGAAGACCGTCTGGATACCGATGCTCGAGGAGTTGAAAAAGCGCTCCGGAGGTCGCATCACCTATACCCTTTACGCAGGCGGTGCCCTGGGGAAGGGGCCCGAGCACTACGACATCGTCAAGAAGGGGCTTTCTGACATGGGTTACTTCACCGCCACATGGACGCCGGGAAGGTTTCCTCTCACCGATGTCCTGTCCCTTCCCGCCTGGGTCGATGGGAAGGATATAGCCGCCGACATCGGCAACGCCATGTACAAGCGGATCCTTTACCGCGAGTTCCCCGGGGTGAAGATGATCGAGCTCAACGGCTGTATCCAGTCCTTCTTCTGGACCAGGAAGCCCGTCAGGAAGCTGGAGGACCTGAAGGGCCTGAGGATCAGGACCCCGGGCGGTATGCAGACCCGGGCCATAAAGGCCCTGGGTGCCGAGCCTGTCTTCATGCCCCTGGGCGACGTCTATCTCGCCATGGAGACGGGGACTATCGATGGGGTGGTGACCTGCCCGCCGCTGGTACTGGCCTTCAAGCTCTACGAGGTGGTCAAGCACGGCCTGATCCTCACCCTGGGCTGTGTCTCCGAGGGGGTGATCATGAACCAGAAGAGCTGGGAGAGGACCCCGGATGATCTCAAGCCCATAATCATGGAGGTCTGCCATAACCCCTTCCGCACCACAGGCGGGCTGACCCGCGAGGTCTACAAGCAGATGATGAAGGAGATAGCCGGGCATGGCGTGGAACTCTATAAACTCCCCGATCAGGAGGCCCAGAGGTGGTACGCCCGCTTCCGCGATATGACCAAGAAGTGGGTGGCCGAGCTTGAGGCGAAGGGGCTCCCTGCCAAGGAGGTGGTGAAGGCCTTTGCCGAGGAGTGTGCAAAGCACGGGGTGGAGTGCGTGGCCTGCCCGCCCGAGTGGAAGTAGTCGCGAAGAGCTTCTGCCTTGAAGAGGTCAATACAGCGCATCACCTATTACATGGGGATGGGGGGGATGTTCCTCCTCATCCCCATGATGCTGCTCACCACCTTTGACGTGATCGCCCGGGCCTTCTGGCACAAGCCCATCATGGGCACCGTGGAGCTCTCAAGCTACATGCTGGTGCTCTTCGTCTTCGCGGGCCTTGCCTACACCCAGCAGGTGAAGGGACACGTCCGGGTGACCTTCCTGGTGGTGAGGCTCGGTGAGCGGGCAAGGTACACTTTGGAGATCGTCACCAACCTCTCCTGTATCTTTATCGTGGGAATACTGGTATGGCAGGGTTGGGTCGTGGGGGCAGAGGAGACGACGGTCTCGGATATGCTCCGCATTCCCCAGAGGCCCTTCAGGCTGCTCCTTCCCCTGGCGGCCTTTCTGCTCGGGGCGGAGTTTCTCTTCAACTTCCTGGAATCCTTAGAGAACCTGAGGAAGAGTAAATGAACCCCATCGTCGTAGGGGTGATCGGAACGCTCCTGGTGTTCCTCCTCCTCTTTCTGGGGATGCCCATCGCCTTTGCCCTCATGTTCGTCGGGTTTGTGGGGCTGAGCTACCTCTCCTCGGTGGAGGCGGCCCTGCCCGTTGTGGCCCGGACCTTCTACGAGGTGGCCGCCCACTATCCCTACACGGTGATCCCGCTATTCATCGTCATGGGAGGGTTTGCGGGCTCGGCAGGTCTCACCCGGGAGCTTTACAACACCTTCGACAAGTGGTTCCGCAGGCTGCCAGGGGGGCTGGGGGTGGCGACCATCGCGGCCTGTGCTGGGTTTGCCGCCGTCTCGGGCTCCTCTGTGGCCACCGCCGCCACCATGGCCACCGTGGCCCTTCCTGAGATGAGGCGTTTCGGCTACGCGCCGCGACTGGCAACAGGGTGCATCGCCGCCGGAGGAACCCTCGGGTTCCTCATCCCCCCGAGCATCGGCTTCGTGGTCTACGGGATGCTGACCGAGCAGTCGGTGGGAAAGCTGCTTATAGCAGGGATGATCCCGGGGCTGATACTGGCTGCGGCGTACATAGCCATCGTCATCGTAAAGGTGAGGCTCCATCCGGAGCTCGCCCCGGCGAGTCCCGAGCCTGTGGCATGGAGGGAGCGGATAAGGGCGCTGTCAGGGATCTGGGAGACGCTTCTGATCTTCATCGTGGTCATGGGGGGGATCTACGTGGGGATCTTCACCCCCACGGAGGCCGGGGCCGTGGGGGCGACGCTGCTCTTTGTGACCGCTTTGATGAAGGGGAGACTCAGCTGGACGACCCTGATCGATGCCCTCAAGGAGGCGATGAGGGTTTCGGTCATGGTCTTAACGCTTGTGGCCGGGGCCAACGTGTTCAGCTACTTTCTGGCCCTCACCACCATCCCGGTGCAGGTGGCCACATGGGTGGCTGAGATGGAGCTCTCCAGGTACCTCATCCTCGCCATCATCGTGGTGATCTACCTCTTTCTGGGCTGCTTCCTCGATGCCATATCGATGATGGTCCTCACCCTGCCGGTTATCTTCCCGGTCATTCTCAATTTGGGCTTTGATCCCATCTGGTTCGGGGTGATCGCGGTGCTGATGATGGAGGCCGGCCTGATCACCCCGCCCATGGGGCTCAACATCTTCACCGTGGCCGGCGTGGCCAAGGAGACGCCTGTGGAGGAGATCTTCAGGGGGGCAGCACCTTTCCTGCTCTCCATATTCGTCATCGTGATCCTGATCACCATCTATCCCCAGCTTGCCCTGTTCTTACCAGGGAAGATGCTGAGATAAGGAGGAAAGGAGATGGCATTGCTCGAGGAGGTGAAGAAGGACTACGGAGAGTTGAAGCTCTTCATCGATGGGGAGTGGGTCTCCTCGCGCTCGGACAAATGGGACGAAGACCCCAATCCCGCTACAGGCGAGAGGATCGCCTCCTATCCCACCGCCACGGAGGAGGAAGTCCTTCGGGCGGTGGAGGCGGCCGCAGAGGCCTTTCCCTCCTGGAGGGACCTCCCCCTTAGGGACAGAGGACGGCTGCTCTTCGGCCTGAGGGCGAAGTTCGAGGAGCACTTCGAGGAGCTGGCCCGAGTCCTCACTCAGGATCACGGCCGGACCATAGAGGAGGCCCGGGGATCGGTCAGGCGGTGCATCGAGAACATCGAGTCGGCTTGCTCAACCCTCTACCTCCTCTCCAAGGGGGAACACATAGACCAGCTCGCCAGGGGAATAGACGAGTACCTGGTCTGGGAGCCGGTGGGGGCCTTCCTCATCATCACCCCCGGGAACATCCCCATGCACTCCTGGAGTTCCTTCGTGCCCTATGCCTTGGCCTGCGGCTGCACGGTGGTGTGGAGCCCGAGCTGGCAGTGCCCGGTGGCGGCGAACAAGATAGCGGAGGTGGTCCAGGAGGTGGGTTTCCCCCGGGGGGTCCACAACATGGTCCACGTGGGCAGGGACGTGAGGCTCAACGGGCTGATGCTCTCCGATCCCCGGATCAAGGGGGTGGGCTTCATCGGATCGACCCGCGTCGGGAAGATCATCTACCGGGAGGTTGGGGAGCTCGGGAAGCGCGCCTCCATCAACGGAAATGGCAAAAACCACATCGTCATCATGCCCGATGCGGACCTGGATCGGGCGGTGGAGTACCTCCTTCGGGGCTGTTTCGGGATGACAGGACAGAGGTGCCTCGGCACGGACAACGTGGTGGTGGTCGGTGAGATCTACGACGAGCTCAAGGAACGCTTCCTTCGGGCGGCATCCGGAATGAAACTCGGATACGGCCTCGATGAGTCCACGGAGCTCGGTCCCATGACCACCCTGGAGGGCCGCGAGAAGGTCCTCGGGTGGATAGAGATGGGCCTCAGGGAGGGGGCAAAGCTGGCCCTTGACGGCCGGGGGGTAAAGGTGGAGGGATACCCCAAGGGATTCTTCCTCGCCCCCACCATCCTCGAGGGGGTCCATCCCGACATGAGGATCGCCAAAGAGGAGGCCTTCGGCCCCGTGGCCAACCTGATCAGGGCCTCGAGCCTTGACGAGGTGATCGAGTGGATCAACACAAAGACCGATCTCGGACACTCGGCCTGTATCCTCACCTCTGACGGCAGGGCGGCCCGCAAATTCATCCGCGAGGTGAACGTGGGAAACGTGGGCGTGAACCTCGGGATCCCTCAGCCCTATGCCTTCTTCCCCATGGGATCGAAGAGGGAATCCTTCTTCGGGGTCGCCCATTCGAGGATCGACTCCTTCCGCCTCTTCATGGACCAGAAGACGGTCACGGTGCGGTGGGTGTGATGGAGGAGATTGGCCAGAAGATCCGCGCGCTGAGAAGGGAGAGGGGGTTTACGCTGAAGCAGCTTGCCTCCCTGGCGAACTGCTCCCCCTCCTTCATCTCCCAGGTGGAGCGGGGGAAGGCCTCCCCGTCCATTGCGACCCTGAAGCAGATCGCCAGTGCCCTTAAGGTCAATATCGTCGACTTCTTCCTCTCGTCCGATGGCTTCGAGCCGGTGGTGATGCCCAGGGACGAGCGGGTGGAGATAACCCTTCCCCGCTGGAAAGCGAAGATCTACCTGCTGGTGAGGAATACCAAGGGAAAGAAGATTCAGCCCTTCTACACCATTATCGAGCCCGGAGGGGGATCCAAGGGGCTTTACAGTCATGAGGGTGAGGAGTTCGGCCTGGTGCTCAGAGGGGAGCTGGAGATAAACCTGAACGGGGTAAGGCACAGGGTGAAAGAGGGGGAGAGCTTTTACTACTCCTCCACGATACCCCATAGCTGGAGTAACCCCACCGATCAGGAGACGGTGGTGGTCTGGGTGGTGAGCCCGCCGACATGGTGAGGAGATGAAAGGACCCCTGAAGAGAGTGAGGGTAAGTTTCATCCTGAACGGTGAGAGGAAGGAGGCGGAGGTCTCCCCGGAGATGACCCTCCTTGAACTCCTCCGGGAGGTGCTGGGCCTTACGGGGACAAAGGAGGGGTGTGGCGAGGGGGAGTGTGGGGCCTGTACGGTTTTGCTCGACGGTAGGCCTGTTTACTCCTGTCTGCTCCTGGCGGCACAGGTCGACGGCAGAGAGGTGGAGACCATAGAGGGGGTCGGCACCGAGGAGGAACCCCATCCTCTGCAGCGGGCCTTCGTGAGGAAGGGGGCGGTCCAGTGCGGTTTCTGCACCCCGGGGATGATCATGACGGCCAAGGCGCTGCTTGAGGAGAACCCCAGGGCGACGCGCTCCGAGATCCGGGAGGCGATCGTGGGGAACCTCTGCCGCTGCACCGGTTACTGGCAGATCATAGAGGCGATAGAGGCGGCAAGGGATGAGGGGTGACTTCTCCTACATACGCCCTGAGACCCTCGATGAGGCCCTGGAGGTCCTCGATCGGTGGGGTGAGAAGGCCAGGGTCATCGCCGGGGGGACGGACCTGATCATAGAGGTGAAGAAGGGAAAGGTGAGGGGAGGGGTGCTGGTGGACATAGGCCGGCTTCGGGAGCTTCACTTTCTGGAGCTTTCAGATGGCTTCATTAGGATGGGCCCCCTGCTCACCCATCGGGAGATCGCCTCCTCGGATCTCCTCCGGAGGGAGGCCCGGGTCCTCTCCTTGGCCTCAGGGGCCGTGGGCTCCCCGCAGATAAGGAACGTGGCCACCATCGGGGGGAACATCTGCAATGCC
>CBEVRB010000049.1:0-13273 GCA_965552155.1 uncultured bacterium | reverse complement strand
CCTGCGGGAGCTCAAGGAGATGGTGAAGACCCCTATTTGATGAGCTTGGCCATCCCCTTCCAGTCAAGCTTCTTGGCCCACTTGAGGGCCTCCTGCCAGTCCATCCCCTCGAAGGTGACCGCGAGGAGGGCATAGCCCTGACCGCCCTTCTCCTTCAGGCAGATGCTGATCGTCCCGCTCTTCTCCTTCTTGCTGTAACTCACCCCGGCAGGGAACCCCTCGGCCCTGAAGGTCTTCAGGAGCTGCTCCCCCGTCTCCACCACTATCCTCTGGGTAAAGGGGGCCCAGAGGGCGATGGCCTGAGAGCCCACGATCACGGATACCTCAAGCCTCCTGTCGCCTTTCGTGTAGCGCCTGTGGGCGGAGACCAGATCCCCAGCAGGGGTGGAAGCCCTGATCCCGTCGCACTTTTCCCCCTTCCATCCGGGGAGATCGACCAGCTTTTTGCAAAGGCCCTCATAGGAGGGCAGATCCGAAGCGAAGGCGAGCGAAATGAGAAGGAGGGAAAGGGAGCAAACCACGAGAAGGAGAGATCTCATCCTTCACCTCCTCGGTTTTTTGTCGAGCAGCTTAGCCAGAATCGCCCGGATTTGCAAGGGTGACCTCGTGTTACGGGTTTGACTATGAGAAATAAGGGCGCAAAATTTTAACTGATACGTCAAAAACTGGACTCACACCAAGGAGAGGCGATCCCTTACCTCCTCCAGCAACCCCTCCACCTCCACTTTCACCCTGAGCACATAAAGGGGCTTCGAGAACTGGACCTTCCTCAGTTTGACAGCGTCCTTGGAGGTGGTGAGGAAGAGATCGGCGTCCCTGCACGAGCTCTCCAGCTCCGCCAGCTCCGCTTCGGAATAGACGTGATGGTCCCGGAAGGGGCGCTTCGCGACCAAAGACCCCCCCAAACGGAGGATGCTCTGGAAGAAGGTCTCAGGAGAGGCTATCCCGCAGAAGGCACAGACCCTCCTGCCCTCCAAATAAGAAAGGGGGAAGGAGGCGCCGGAGTATGGATCGTAGAGGTCAAGGGGACGGAGGGTGGCGTGAAATGTGGGCAGGGTGCCAGCTACCTGACGCAACTTCTCCTGGAGACCTTCCTCGGGAGGATCACTGTCCTCCCAATGGGTGATTACCAGGAGATCCGCCCTCCTTAAGGCGCTCAGGGGCTCACGGAGCCTGCCCTGGGGGAAGAGGAGCTCTTCCAAATCCGAGGGCCTGAGGAGGACCAGGTCCACGTCCCTCATCAGCCGGAGGTGCTGGAAGCCATCGTCCATGATGATCAGCTCGGTCCCGAACCTCTCACACATGAGGAGACCCATCCCGTAGCGGTCCCTCCCCACCACCACCGGGACCCCGGGGAGGTGTTCGGCGAGCATCCACGCCTCGTCCCCCGCCTCCTCGGGCCCGAGAAGGGGTCCCCTGCCATCCGAGATCACCCCACCGGACCTCTCCATCCTTCCCCTGTATCCCCTGCTGAGCACCCCCACCTTTATGCCGCTTTCCTTCAGGTGTCGGGCCAGATACTCCACCATGGGGGTCTTACCGCTCCCTCCCAGGGTGATGTTCCCCACGCAGATCACCTTACAGGGGAGCCTCAAACGGTGAAGGAAGCCCTCGAGATAAAGCCTCTCCCTGAACCTCATGGCCTTCCCATAGATCCAGGCCAGGGGAAAGAGGAAGGGAGAGAATATCCCCCTCTGCCAGAGGGCTAAAGGAAGTCCTGAAAGGCCTTTCATTGAAGGACGGCCTCTATCGCCTGCAGCGTCAGGGAGAAGGTCCTCTCCCCCCTCTCCTTGAGGAGGGCATACCCCCTGGAACCCATCTCCTTCCCCTCCTCAGGAGAGGAGAGGAACCTCTCACATGCACTCACTAACTCCCCTTTTCCCTTCACCTCCACACCGACCCCTTCCTGGAGCACCGTCCTCCTCACCTCGGCGAAGTTTTCCATATGGGGACCGAAGATCACGCCTTTCCCCTGGGCCAGGACCTCGAGGACGTTATGTCCCCCTATCCCCTTGACGATGCTCCCCCCCACAAAGACCAGATCTCCTACAGCGTAAAACTTCCTCAGCTCCCCCACGGTATCGAGCACCAGGACGTCCCATCCCCCTCCTGGACCCTGGCTCCTTCTGGAGACCCTCAGTCCCTTCCCCTGAGCGAGCCTCTCCACCTCCTTTGCCCTCTCCGTATGGCGAGGGGCTATGATGAGAAGGAGGTCAGGATATCGCCTCCGCAGTTCCCCGAAGATCTCAAGGAGCATCTCCTCTTCGCCACGATGGGTGCTCCCGCATACGAAGAGGCGGCTTCGGGGGAGTTCCCCCCGCAGTTCCTCGACCTCATCCTCAGGGACACGGCCCATGAGGGCCTGATAGAACTTCAGGTCCCCTGTGACCTGGACCTTCTCCTCCTGGGCCCCAAGCCCTATGAACCTCCTCTTATCCTCTTCACTGCGGGCGAGGATCATGTCGAAGGACCGTATGACCCTCGAAAACAGAGGCCGAAAGGACCGGTAAAGGCGGTAGGAATCCCTCGATATCCTGCCGTTAAAGAGCAACAGGGGGAGGGAGGACCTCTTGGCCTCCATTATCATGTTGGGCCAGAGCTCCGTTTCGGCCACAAGAAGCCCCTTCGCCTCAATGCCCCTGATGAACCTCCTGACCACCCATTTGAGATCGAGGGGAGCGAAGAGGGCCACTTCCACGAGAGGGGAGCGCTCTGCCAGGCTGCGCCCTTCGGGGGTCATGGCGGTCAGAAGAAAGGGAGAGGGGAGATGGGGACGAAGCCCCTCCATCAGGGCGAGGCTTAAGGAGACCTCCCCCACCGAGGCAGCGTGAAACCAGAGATAGGGGCCGGATCCCACCTTCTCGATGACCCCTTTACCGAGCCTCTCCCGCCACCCTGCCTTTATTACCCTGAGGGCCCGAAGCATCGCCGAGGGCTTTTCCTGATGAGGAAAGGAGAGAGGGTCTTAAGCCACCTCTTGGAGGCCCTTGCCATCGTCCCGAAACTGGAGCTCATAAAGGCGCCTGTACTCCCCACCCAGGGCCATGAGCTCCTCGTGGGTCCCCTCCTCCACTATCCTCCCATCGGAGATGACGAGGATGCGATCGGCCCCCCTCACGGTGGAGAGCCTGTGGGCTATGACCAGTACGGTCCGGTTCTCCATCAGCCGGTCGAGGGCCTGCTGGACCTCCCTTTCTGATTCCGTATCGAGGGAAGAGGTGGCCTCGTCGAGGATCAGGATGGGCGCGTCCTTGAGCAGGGCCCGGGCGATGGATATCCTCTGCCTCTGCCCTCCGGATAGCAGCACCCCCTGCTCCCCGATGATGGTATCGTAACCCTGGGGGAGCTTCATGATGAAGTCGTGGGCATCGGCCGCTTTGGCCACCTTCTCCACCTCCTCCTGGGGAATGTCCGGCCTCCCGTAGGCTATGTTGTTCCTCACTGTGTCGTTGAAGAGGAGGGTCTGCTGGGTGACGACCCCTATCTGAGAACGGAGGGAGCGGAGGGTCACATCCCGGATATCGACCCCGTCTATCAGGATCGCCCCTTTAATGACATCGTAGAAGCGAGGGAGAAGATTGATAATAGTGGTCTTTCCCGCCCCCGAGGAGCCCACCAGGGCGACCTTCTCCCCTTTCCTCACCTTAAAGCTGATCCCCTTAAGTACCATCTCATCGCCGTACCGGAAATATACATCCCTGTATTCGATCTCTCGGGAGAAGGGGGGGAGCTCCTTTGCCCCGGGGGAATCCTTCACCTCGGGGGTCTGATCGAGGATCTCGAAGACCCTTTTGGCCGCCGCTATTCCCTCCTGGATGAGGAGGTTGACCTTGGAGAGGCCCCGCAGGGGGTCGTAGAGCAACGCCAGGGCGGTCATGAAGGAGAAGAACTCCCCAGGGGTCATCTTCCCCTCTATCACGTAATAACCTCCTATCCAGATGAAGCTCCCTATCCCCACATAGGCCAGGAGCTCCATCACCGGGGTGGAGAGGGCCCTTACCTTCACCTTCTTCATCAGGTAGCGGAAGTAACGGTTGTTGGCCTCGGCGAAGCGGCGGCTCTCGTAGGACTCCATGCCAAAGGCCTTCACGATCCGGTGCCCGAAGATGGTCTCCTGGAGGAAGGTGTTGATATAGGCCATCGTCTGGAGGCTCTTCCTGCTCACCTTTCTCAGCTTCCTGCCAAATCGGACAAAGGGGAAGGCGGCCAGGGGGAATACGAGCATGGCGATCAGGGCGAGTTGCCAGTTCCTGTAGAAGACCACCCCCACGAGGCCAACGGCGGTAAAGAAGTCCTTGATCATACCGGTCACGGCATTCGAGACCGCCCCCTGGATGGCCGCTACATCGTTGGTTATCCTGGCCATGAGGACCCCCGTTGGGGTCCTGTCGAAGAAGGAAAGGGAGAGGGTCTGGAGGTGATCGTAGAGGCGCTCCCTGACGTCGGCCACCACCCTTTGTCCCACGTAGTTCATCAGGTATCCCTGAGCGAAGTTGAAGAGACCCTTAAGCACCCCCAGGCCGATTATGGCCAAAGGAAGGACCTTAAGCATGAAGACGTCCTTGTTGATGAAGACATCGTCCAGGACCTGTTTGGTGAGGAGGGCGAAGGCGGCCGTTATGGCGGAGACCCCTCCCATGCAGATCATGGCCACAAGGAGCCTTCGCCAGTAAGGGACGACGAACTGAAGGAGCCTCCTGTATACCCCCTTCGCCTCTTTCATGCTGCCTCCATAAGCTCCATGGCCATCTTGGCCACCCTCTCCGACGCCCCGCCCCGCAGAAGGGACCTGAGCTGGAAAAAGCCCCTCTCCATCTCTTCTCTCCTCTTGCGGTCGGTCAAAAGGGATGCAACCTCCCTGGCGATCCTCTCAGGGGTCACCCTTAGCTGGAGAAGCTCCGGCACCACCCCCCTGCCCAGGATCAGGTTGGGAAGCCCTATGTATCTCACCCTTATCAGCAGAGAAGCGACAAGAGCGCTCAGTAAGCTGACCTTGTAGACGATGACCATGGGGGTGCCGAGGAGGGCACCCTGGAGGGTGGCCGTGCCCGAGGCGACGATCATCGCATCCGCTGCCCTCATCACCTCCTCAACCCTCCCCTTCACCACCTTCACCTCCAAGCGGGGATGGCGCCTGAGGAAGGGATCGACCTCTTCCCGTGAGATGGTAGGGGCCAGAAGGAGGAGGAACCGCAAAGACGGAAAGCTCCCTTTCAGGATCTCACAGGCCCCGAGCATGGGGGGAAGGAGCCTCCTTATCTCCTTTTTGCGGCTACCGGGCAGGAGAGCAACCACCGGGACGTCGTAGGGGTAACCGAGGCGCCCCCTCGCCTCCTCCTTGCTGATCCCCTGATTCAGGATGTCCAGGAGGGGATGGCCGACAAACTCCACTTCCAGTCCCACCTTGCGGTAAAGCTCCTCCTCGAAGGGGAGGATAACGGCCATCCGATCGACCCTCCTTGCTATCTTCTTCACCCTCCCTCTCCTCCAGGCCCACACCTGGGGACTCACGTAATAGAGGATCGGTATGCCCCTCTTTCGCAGGAGCTTCGCCATCCAGAGATTAAAATCGGGGAAGTCTATCAGGATGGCGAGGGCGGTCTCCCTCTGAGATGCAGCGACCATGAGGGCTTCAGACGCCCTCCTTGCCTCCATTATCTTTCCCAGGGCCTCGGATATCCCCACCACCGCCAGGTCCTCGCAACGATAGAGGAGCTCTACCCCTGCCCCCTCCATCTCTTCCCCACCGATCCCGTAAACCCCGACCCCCTTCTCCATCAGGAGGCGGGCCACCTGGGCACCGTAGAGGTCCCCCGAGGCCTCTCCTGCCACCATCAGGACCCATCGTCGACCTCGCATTCCCTCTCCATGACGCGGAGGATCTCCGTTGCTATCTCCAGGGCCCTCCTGCCATCGGCGGCGCTCACCAAGGGAGGAATCCTCCTTCGCACGCACCTCAAGAAGGTCTCTATCTCGGCATAGAGGGAGTCCCGTTGCCCTCCCTTCTCCTCCAATCTGACCCCTCCCCCCTTCCGTGCCACCCAGAGCCTCTGCTTGACGAAGTCCACCACCAGGTGAGCACCGGGCTGATGGATCAGCATCTTTCGCACCTTCTCCGGGGCCACCCTGCTGGCAAAGAGGTTAGCCACACATCCACCGGAAAACCGCAGGTTGGCCTGGGCCACATCCGGAAGGGGAGTGAAGACAGCGGTCCCCTGGGCCTCGACCTTCTCTATCTTGAGGGGGACCAGGTGCAAAAGCAGGTCAATATCGTGGATCATCAGGTCGAGAACCACGCTGACGTCAGTGCCCCTCCCATCGAAGGGGGCCATCCTCCAACTCTCCACGGACAGGGGGAAGGAAAGAAAGCCGTCCAGCGCCTCCACCGCTCCGTTGAAGCGCTCCAGATGTCCTATCTGCAGGATCAGCCCTTTGCGGGACGCCAGCTCCTCGAGCTCCTTGGCCTCATGAGGGGTGGTGGCCATGGGTTTTTCCAGCAGCACATCCACCCCCTCCTCGAGAAAATCCTTGGCTATAGTGTAGTGAGTGTAAGTGGGGGTGGCGATGCTCACCGCATCCACCTTCCCCAGGATCTCGTGGTGATGATAGTAGGGTCTTGAGCCGACCTCCGAGGCCACCTCCTCGGCCCGCTCCCGGTTTATGTCCACCACTGCAACCAGTTCCACCTCGGGGATCGAGGAGTACTTCCGCGCGTGCAACCTTCCCCATCTCCCCACTCCCACTACCCCTACCCTTATCCTCATCGAGTGATCCCCCTTTTGCTCTCTTCCATGAAATTCACGAAGTGCTGTACCTCCGGATATTCAAAGATGGGGGCCTCCCTGATCTGCTGGAGGGCCTCGCTCAGGGTCAGATGGGATCGGAAGACGAGCCGATACGCCTTCTTCAGGGCGTTTATGACCTCATCGGTGAAGCCGTGCCTTTTCAGGTTCAGGACGTTTATCCCGTAAAGCTTGGCCCGCATCCCCGAAGCGGTGACATAGGGGGGTATATCCTGGGGCACCGAGGTGGCCCCCCCGATGAAGGCAAACCTCCCTATCCGGACGAACTGATGGACGGCCACCACCCCCCCTATCACCGCGTTATCCTCCACGATCACGTGACCCCCCAGCTGCGCAGCGTTCGCCATAATCACGTTGTTGCCCAGTTTGCAATCATGGGCTATATGGGCATAGGCCATGATGAAGTTGTTGTCCCCTATTTCCGTCTTTCCATCCCCTATGAGGGTCCCCCTGTTGATTGTCACAAATTCCCTTATCACATTGTTGTCACCAATTATAACATATGTCTCTTCTCCTTTGTACTTGAGGTGCTGCGCAGGGGTCCCTATGGAGGCATACTGATAGATCCGGCAGTTGGCCCCTATGGAAGTCCACCGGTCTATTACCACGTGGGGGCCTATCCACGTCCCCTCGGCGATCCTCACCCCTTCACCTATTATGCTGTAAGGGCCTACACTTACCCCGTCTGCCAGTTCTGCCGTGGGGTGAACTATCGCGGTCTCATGAACGGCCATCTTCCTTGTCCACGATCATTGCCATAAGCTCCGCCTCAGCGGCCACCTTTCCGTCCACCAGAGCCTTTCCCTTGAAGGCCCAGATGTTCCCCCTCCTCCTCGTGACCTCGAGCTCCATGCGGAGCTGATCGCCGGGAACCACGGGCTTCCTGAACTTCACGTTATTTAAGGACATGAAAAGGACGCCCTTCCCCTCTGCCTCCTTCCCCAGGGTCTTGAAGACCAGGACCCCCGCCGTCTGTCCCATCGCCTCCACGATCAACACCCCGGGCATCACCGGCTCCCCGGGAAAGTGTCCCTGGAAGAAGGGCTCGTTGATGGTCACATTCTTTATCCCCACCACCCGCTGGGGGGGATCGATCTCCAAGACCCTGTCCACCAGGAGAAAGGGATAGGCATGGGGAAGGATGCGCATGATCTCCTTTACCTCTACTGTCAACTCTTTCCCTCCTCCATCTTCTTCTCCATCTCTTCCACCTTTTGGGCCAGGACATCAAGCCTCTTCTTCATCTCGGGGAGCTTCTCCCAGAGGGCGACGATCCTGAGAAAATGCCGGTGAGGGAAGTGGGGGGATCCGCTCACCACCTCCCCCGGGGGCACGTCCTTGGTGACCCCTGCCTGGGCCGCCACCATCACGTTATCCCCTATGGTTATGTGATCGACAAGCCCCGCCTGCCCGGCAAGGATCACGTTTTTGCCCACCCTGGTGCTTCCCGAGATCCCCACCTGGGCGACGATGATCGTGTTCTCCCCTATCGTGACATTATGAGCTATCTGGACCAGGTTGTCGACCTTAACCCCTCTCCCTATGACCGTCTTTCCAAAGGTCGCTCTGTCCACACAGCAATTGGCCCCCAGCTCCACATCGTCCCCTATCTCCACCCCCCCTATCTGGGGTATCTTCACGTTCACCTCGCCATCCTTCACAAACCCGAACCCATCGCTCCCTATGACGGTGCCGGCATGAAGGATCACCCTCTTGCCGATGACCGAACCCTCATAGACCACCACGTTCGGGTAAAGTACGCTCTCCTCCCCGATCCTCACCCCCTTTCCCACATAGACCCCCGGGTAAAGGACCACCCGGTCGCCGATGACCGCTTCATCTCCTACATATACTAAGGGGTATATGCTCACGTCTTTACCCAGTTTGGCGGAGGGGCTCACCCACGCACCTTCAGAGACCCCTAAGGGCTCATGGGCCCTGGGATAAAAGAGCTCCAGGAGCCGGGCCACAGCGAGCATGGGGTCCCTGACCAGGATGGCCGGAATCTCTATCCCCTCCCACATCCTGGGGAGGATGACCGCCGATGCCCTACACTTCTTGAGCAACGGGAGGTATTTCTCCCTTGTTACGAAGGTGAGGTCTCCCTCCTTCGCCTCCTGGAGGCTCGCCACCCCCTTGATCTCCACCTCCCCGTCCCCTATCAGTTCTCCACCGACCTTTGCTGCTATCTCCCGGAGCTTCATCTCACTCTTTGGCGGCATCGAAGGCCTTGATAACCTGGTCGGTGATATCGAGTTCGGGAGGGGCATAGAGGATGAACGAGCGCTGTTTTTCCAGAATGAGGGTGTAGTGCTGCTCCTCCCCGATCCTCTTCACCACCTTCTCCAGGCTCTTGAGCAGGGCGGTCGTCTTCTCCACCTCCATCTGCCTTATCTCCTCCCTGGAATCCCTCACGAAGCGCTCGAGTTCCTTCATCTTCCGCTGGTACTCCTTCTCCTTCTCCTTCCTCGCCTCCTCGCTGAGGAGGGCGCTCTGTTTCTCCAGCTCCTCCCTCAATGTCTGAAGTTCCGCCTTCTTCTGGCGGAAGATCTTGTCCAGCTCCGCCCCCCTCTTCTCGATCTCCCTCTTTACCGCCTTTCCCCTCTCGGACTCGGCCAGTATCCTCTGTACATCGATATAGGCGATCTTCAGTTCAGCCCCATAGGCTGAAAGTGCCAGGGCCAACGTTGTCAAAATTGCCAGACCAATCCCTCCGGGTCTCCTCATCTCCTCCTCCTTTCTAACGGATTAATAGAGCACCCCTATGCTGAAATCCCAGGCGCTGGCCTTCTCACCTCGCTCGGGCTTGCGATCGAGGTTATATCCCCAGTCTATCCTGATGGGGCCAAGGGGGGAGTACCAGCGAATCCCCACTCCGGCACCGTGGCGCAGGGGGGTGACGTCGCTCCAGTGATCGAATCCCTTCCCCACATCGTAGAAGACGGCCAGCCTCAGCCCCAGGGCCTTGCTCAGGGGATAAAGCAGCTCGGTGGAAAAAGTAACCATATTCAACGCGCCGATGGGCTCCTGGTTCTCATCGACCGGCCCCGCCATCCCGTACTCAAACCCCCTGACGGTATTCATCCCTCCCACGTAAAACTTCTCCCCCAAGGGGACCTCCCGGCCGCTGTACCCCCTCACTATCCCCACGTTCCCCTTGAGGTTCAGGACGAGGTCGCCGATCAGGGGATGGAACCAAGAGAAGCCCCCGCTGAACTTGTAAAAGTAATTGTCCCCTCCCAACGGCCCCCCGGCATTGCTCCCCGATATCCAGACCTCTGAGCCCCTGGTAGGGAAGAAGGGGTTGTTCACCGTGTCCCTGCTCAGGGTGAGGGTCACCTTGCTGGTTACGGTGGTACCTCGCTGGGACTTTATGTAATCGGAGGCCTCATCGTCCACGTTGAAGACCTTAACCCTCTCGTAAAGATAGGTGAAATCGGCCCTGATGGTGTCGGTGATCTCCCTCCCCACCTTTATGTCCCCGCCCGTGGTTCTGTAATCGTAGGTATCGTACTCATGGGTCACGTTGAAGGCATCAAAGCCCAGGGAGAAAGGGCCGTCGAGGAAGCGGGGATCAGTGGCTCCGACGGAGAAGTCTATGAGCTCCCCGCCAAGCGTGGCCCTGGCATAGACCTTGTAGCCCCTTCCGAAGAGATTCCTCTCGGAGAGCGATATCGTCCCGACCACCCCGTAAACAGAGCTGTAGCCCGCTCCAAATTGCAGGGTCCCCGTTTGCATCTCCTCCACCTTCACATCCAGATCCACCAGCTCCTTTCTCTCGGTGGGGCTGACGGACAGGTCCACGTCCTTGAAATAGCCTGTCTTCACCAGCCTCCTGCGGCTTTCCCTGATGCGGGTGGAGCTGTAAAGCTCCCCTTCAGCGACCTTTATCTCCCTCCTTATCACCTTATCCCTGGTCTTGGTGTTGCCCCGGATGTTGATCCGGTTGATGTAAACCAGCTTTCCCTTCTCTATCTTGTAGACAAGATGGACGAGCTTCTTCTCCTTATCGAGGGAGGTGAGAGGGGAGACATCCACATAGGCATATCCCTGATCGGCATACCGGTCAGTGAGCCAGAGCACGTCCTTGTGCACCAGGGAGGAGCGGTACCATTTACCCTTCTTTACCTTTAGCTTTTTTAACAGATCCTCCTTCTTTCCCAGGATATCCCCGAGGATGTCCACGCTCCCCACCCTATAGCGATCCCCTTCCTCTATCTCGATGGTGATAACGATCGACCTCCTGTCCCTGCTCAGCGTTATCTTGGGCTCCTTCACCTTCACGGTCACGTAGCCACGATCGCGATAAAACTCCCTTATACGGGCAAGGTCCACCTCCAAAACGTCCCTCTCCAATGTCCCGGTCTTGGTGAGCCAGGAGAGGAAGGTCTTCCTCTTCGTCCTCATCAGGCCCCGCAGCTTCCTCGAGGAGAAGGCCTTATTGCCGACAAACTCTATCTTCTTTATATGCCCCTTGGGCCCCTCCACGATGTCGAAATAGACCACCGCCTTGTTCCCCTTCCTGTAGGAGACCTCATAGGTGACCTCGTTCCCGTAGTAGCCCTTCGAGGTGTAGAGTTTCCTTATCGCCTCCTGCGAGGCACTGACATCCTTCAGATCGAGGAAATCGCCCTTCTTTACCTTTATCACCCCCTCCACATCCTCCCGCTTCAGCCTCTCACAGCCAGAGATGACCACGTCCTCCACCGTCGGCTTCTCGATCACGGCGAAGGTGATTATCACCCCCTCAGGGGTCTCCCGCACATCCGCCTGCACATCCAAGAAGTAACCCAGGGCGAAGAGGGCCTTTATATCCTCGCTCAGGGTCTTCCGGGAGAAGGGGGAACCGGGTTTGCTCTTTATCTCGTGGATTATCAGATCCCTCTTTACCCGTTTGTTCCCTACGATGACTATTTCCTTTATGATGGGGGCCGCAAAGAGGGATCTGGCGAGGAAAAGAAAAAGGTACAGAAAAAATAACTTTCGTTTCAGCATCTCCTGCCCCAATTTATTTTGTCCCTTGCTATATCAAAGAATAAAATCTTTGTAAACCCCGAACTGCTGGAACTCATTCTACAACCCTCTCTATCCGGCCATCGGTGAGGTATATTCTCTTGGGGAAGAGGGAAGCGATCCGCTCGTTATGGGTGACGATGAAGAGGGTGACCCCCTTCCTCTCGTTCAGGTGGAAGAGGAGCCCGATGATCTTCTCACCCGTGGCCGAGTCGAGGTTTCCCGTCGGCTCATCGGCCAGAAGCAGGGTGGGCTCAAGCATTATGGCCCTTGCCACCGCCACCCGCTGCTGTTCTCCTCCGGAGAGCTCCCCTGGTTTGTGATGGACCCTCTCCCCTAAGCCCACCTCCCTCAATATCTCCTCGGCCCGCTCCTTCGCCTCCTTCCTGTCCATCCCCTGGATGAGGGCGGGCATCATCGTGTTCTCCAGGGCGTTGAACTCAGGCAGCAGGTGGTGGAACTGAAAGACGAAGCCTATCTCCCGGTTGCGGAAGGCGGCAAGTTCGGCCTCACCCTTTCGGAACACATCCTCTCCTCGGTAAAGGACCACCCCCTCGGTCGGGCGATCGAGGGTCCCCAGGATGTGAAGCAGAGTGCTTTTCCCCGCCCCTGATGCCCCCACCACCGCGATCCGCTCTCCCTTCCCTATCTTCAGGTCTATCCCCCGGAGGGCATGGACCCGATGTCTGCCGCGGAGGAAGACCTTGTGCAGCTCCTTAACCTCCACCAGAGCCACTTCACTCATACCTCAGGGCCTCCACCGGATCGAGGCTTGAGGCCTTCCATGCCGGATAGAGGGTGGCAAGGAGGCTCAAGCCTATGGCCACTACCACTATCACCACCACGTCCACGGGATCGACCCGGGAGGGGAGCTGGGTGATGTAGTAGACGTCAGCGGGGAGGATCTCGAAGCCGAAGACCCTCTCGATCCACTGGGATGCCTTTTCCACGTTCAGGGCCAGAAGAAGCCCGAAGGCCGTCCCCAGGGCCGTCCCCACCACCCCCACGATGAGGCCTTCCAGGACGAAGATCTTCATGATGCTCCTCCTCGTGGCCCCCATCGACTTGAGGATCGCTATATCCCTGGTCTTCTCCATGACGACCATGATAAGGGTGCCCACGATGTTGAAGGCGGCAACCCCGATGATCAGGGAGAGCAGCACGAACATCACCCTCTTCTCCATCCGGAGGGCCGAGAAGAGGTTTCTGTTCATCTCCATCCAGTCCCTGGCCACGAAGGAAGGACCCAAGAGGTCCTCTATCTTCCGGGCTATCCTCCTCGCGGCGTAGATATCCTTGACGCGGACCTCGATCGCCGTCACCACGTCTCCCAGCCCCAGAAACCTCTGGGCCTGCTTGAGGGAGATGTAGGCAAAAGTGGAATCGTAATCGTACATCCCCAGCTGAAAGACTCCCCCTACCTTGAACCTCTTCGTCCTTGGGGTGACCCCTAAGGG
>CBEVRB010000048.1:0-13307 GCA_965552155.1 uncultured bacterium | reverse complement strand
ATCCGTACGATCCCCTTCAAGATCAGGAGTTTCCAGGAACTGGGGTTGCCTCCCATCGTGGGGGACCTGGTCAAAAAACCAAAGGGGCTCATCCTGGTAACCGGCCCCACTGGCTCGGGGAAATCCACCACACTGGCAGCCATGATAGACAGGATCAACGAGGAGCGCCGGGGGCATATTATAACCATCGAGGACCCGATCGAATACCTACACACCCACAAAAACTGTATAGTGAACCAGCGGGAGGTCTACTCCGACACCTTCAGCTTCAAGGACGCACTGAAACACATCCTCCGTCAGGATCCGGACGTGGTACTCATCGGAGAGATGAGGGACCTGGAGACGATCGAGTCGGCCCTTACCATCGCCGAAACGGGCCATCTCACCTTAGCCACCCTCCACACCAACTCCTGCGCAGAGACGATAAACCGTATCATAGACGTCTTCCCACCCCATCAGCAGCAGCAGATAAGGACCATGCTCTCCTTCGTCTTGGAGGGGGTGCTCACCCAGCAGCTCCTCCCCCGGGCGGACGGGAAGGGCTTGGTGCTTGCGTTGGAGATCATGATCCCCACTCCGGCCATCCGCAACCTCATCCGGGAGAACAAGATCCACCAGATCTACGGCCAGATGCAGATGGGGCAACTGGAGACGGGGATGCAGACCATGAATCAGTCCCTCCTCTCCCTGTATGAAAGGGGCCTTATTACCTTACGGGATGCGATGGAGCGGTCGCCGAACCTGGAGGAGTTCAGACAGATGTTGAGTACGAAGGCCTCCAGAGAGGAAAAGGGAAGAAAGGCGAGGGGGGCAAGATATGCCTAAGTATGTCTGGGAAGGCAGAACGATCGGTGGGGTTATAAGAAGGGGCGAGCTGGAGGGCCCAAACGAGACGGCGGTGAGGGCCTTTTTGCGCCAGCAGGGGATCATCCCCGTAAAGGTAGCAGCCAAGGGGAGAGAGATCCAGATAACCCTTCCCTTCTTCAAGAAGAAGGTAAAGAGGAAAAACGTCGCCGTCTTCACCCGACAGTTAGCGGCCATGATCGACGCTGGCCTCCCTCTGGTGCAGGCCTTGGAAATCCTGGCTACCCAGGAGGAGAATCCCCAGTTCAAGGAGATCATCTCCAGGATAAAGACGGAGGTCGAGGGGGGATCAACCTTTGCCGAGGCCTTGAAGAAACACCCTCAGGTGTTCGACCGCCTCTACGTCAACCTGGTGGTGGCTGGGGAGGAATCGGGAAACCTCGATACCATCCTCAACCGTCTGGCCACCCACATCGAAAAGATGGAGAGCCTGAAGCGGAAGATTCGCTCAGCCATGGTTTATCCCTCCATAATCGTCTCGGTGGCGATAATCGTCACTGCGGTCCTGCTCGTGTTCGTGATACCTGTATTTGAGAAACTCTTCTCCGGGGTGGGGATGAGCCTTCCCATGCCCACCCAGATCGTCATAAACGTGAGCAAGTTCACCAAGGCCAACATTCCCTTTGTCCTCCTCGGCCTCATCATCGCGGCCTTTCTCATAAGGAGGTACTACAAGACGGAAAGGGGACGAATGCAGATCGACACCTTCCTGCTGAAGATGCCCATCTTTGGGGTGCTGATCAGCAAGGTCTCCATCGCCCGATTTGCCCGGACCCTCGCCACCCTCATCGTCAGCGGTGTCCCCATCCTTGACGCCCTCGACATAGTCGCCGCGACGGCGGGTAACCGGGTGGTGGAGAAGGCGATAAGGGAGGGGCGGATGCAGATCAGCGAGGGACAGACCATCGCCGAGCCCTTGGCCAGAAGCGGGGTCTTCCCCCTGATGGTGACCCACATGATCTCCGTCGGGGAGAGGACAGGGGCCCTTGACCAGATGTTGAACAAGGTGGCAGATTTCTATGAAGAGGAGGTCGACGTAGCCGTAGCAAACCTGAGTTCCATGATAGAACCCATCCTCATCATCTTCTTGGGAGTGGTGATAGGGGGGTTGGTAATCTCCATGTACCTCCCCATCTTCAAGATGGCTGCTGCCTTTTAAACGTTCAAGGGCATGCCCAGAAGACTTCAGAGGCTGCTCTTCTACCGTCTCGTCCTCATCACCCTTTTTCTGATAGGCGGGTTCTACATCGAAGAAACGGGCGTTGTCATCCCCCCAGAGATCCCGTGGTATGCCTTCTACCTACTGGTCACCCTCCTCTACGCCACGACTCTCCTCTTCTTCGGTTCCCTTTACTTTAAGGAGATCCCTGAGAAGGACATCACGCGCCTCCTTTACTTCCTCATCGCCACGGATATCTTGATCATAACGGGAATGATCTACCTGACGGGAGGAGGAACCAGTCCCTTCTCTCCCCTCTACTTCCTCGCCGTGCTGGAGGGAGGAGCGATCCTGGGGAGAAGAGGGGGGATAATGGCCGCATCGATGAGCAGCATAAGCTACGGCATCCTGATCAACCTGGAATATTACCTGATCATTCCTCCCCTTTACCCCCAATACCTTTACGAAAGCCTCTACCTCTTCTACAAGCTCTTTTTGACCATCCTGAGCCTCTTCCTCGCGGGGTACCTGACGGGCTTCTTAGCCGAGGAGGTGACGAAGAGGTCCCGCCAACTTTCCAGGACGAGGGAGGAATACAGCCGCCTTGAGGCCTTCAGCAAAAATGTGCTGCAGAGCCTGCAGAGCGGCCTCATCACCGTTGACTTAACGGGTCGTATCACCTTTATAAATGCTGCGGGGGAACGGATCCTGGGGCTCAAGAGGACCTCCTTGAGGAACCTCTTCCTTTCAGATGTCTTCCCCGAGCTCGAGGCCTATCTCAGCGAGGATAGGGCTCACCGGGTAGAAGTCAATTATACAAAGGATCCCTTTACCAAGCTTCGGCTTGGCCTCTCCTTCTACCCCTTGCGGGACCACAGAGGGGAGTTGAGCGGGAAGGTGGTCATCTTCCAGGACCTGACCAAGATGAAGGACATGGAGGAGTCGGTAAAGAGGAGCGAGCGGCTGGCCTCTGTGGGACAGCTTGCCGCCGGTATAGCCCATGAGATCAGAAATCCCCTGGCATCCATCAGCGGCGCGATACAGCTTCTCCGGGAGGAGGAGTTCTCCAACCCTCATGCCCAGAGGCTCATGGAGATCATCGTCACCGAATCCAACAGGCTCAACCGCCTGATAAACGAGTTCCTCCTTTACGCCCAACCGCCCAAGGCGACCAAGAAGAAGGTGGAGCTGGACAAGGTGGTGGAGGATACCCTGGAGATCTTCTTCCGCACCCCCCAGTGGAACTACGGCATAAGGCTGATCAAGGAGATAGAGAAGGGAGTTGTGGTAGAATGTGACCCTCAACAGATGCAGCAGGTTCTCTGGAACCTCCTGATAAATGCGGTGGAAGCCATGGAGGGGAAAGGGGTCCTGAAGGTGGGCCTGAGGAGGGAACCGGCGGATAACAAGGTGATCCTGAGAGTTACCGATACGGGGAAGGGGATATCACCGGATAAGGTGGAGAGGATCTTTGATCCCTTTTTTACCACCAAGGAGAGGGGTACAGGGCTTGGCCTCTCCATCGTCCACAAGATAATCGAACAGCATCGAGGGACAATAACGGTCCTGAGCAAGGTGGGGGAGGGGACCACCTTCAACATAACCATGCCGTTGAAAGCTGAGAAGAGAGGAGGGTCAAGATAATGGAGGCGAGGATCCTGGTAGTGGATGACGAGAAGAGCATGTGCGATTTTTTGGAGATAATGTTGAAAAAAGAAGGTTACAAAGTGACTGCCACTACAGACCCAAAGGAGGCCCTGACGGCGCTGGAGAAGGATTTCTTTCACATGGTCCTTACCGATATCCGGATGCCGGAGGTGGATGGGTTTGAGATCCTCAGGCGAGCCAAGGAACTGAACCCTGACACCCTGGTGATAATGATCACCGCCTATGGATCCCCAGAGGGGGCTGTCGAGGCGATGAAAGAGGGGGCATACGATTACATAACGAAGCCCTTTCAGGTAGACGAGGTGAAGCTCACCATCAGGAAGGCCTTGGAACGCTATCTCCTGTGGGAGGAAAACTTGAGGCTCCGCCAACTGGTGGAGCAGCGATATCAATTCTGGAACATCGTGGGGAAGAGCCCCCGGATGTTGAAGGTCTTCGATCTGATCGAGAAGGTCTCCCAGGCGAAGGTCAACGTCCTCATCCTCGGGGAGAGCGGCACGGGAAAGGAACTGGTGGCCAAGGCGATCCACTACAACAGTCCTCGCAAAAACGGCCCCTTTGTGCCTATAAACTGTGGGGCTATTCCGGAAACGCTCCTCGAGAGCGAGCTCTTCGGTTATGTGCGCGGGGCCTTCACGGGAGCGGTGACCAGCAAAAGGGGCCTCCTCGAGATAGCCAGCGGCGGAACCCTCTTCCTCGATGAGATAGGAGACCTCCCCTTATCCCTTCAGGTGAAGTTGCTCCGAGTCATTCAGGAAAGGGAGTTCAAGAGGGTAGGTGGAACGGAGGATATCAAGGTGGACCTCCGGATCATCGCCGCCAGCAATCAGGATCTGGCCGAAAAGATCCATAAGAAGGAGTTCCGGGAGGACCTCTATTACAGGCTAAACGTGATCCAGATAAATCTTCCCCCCTTGAGGGAACGGAGGGAGGACATTCCCCTTCTGGTTCAGCATTTCGTCGAGAAATACAGTAGAGAAATGGGGAAGGAGGTAAAGGGGGTTACCCCTGAGGCGATGGAATTGCTGGTGAACTACGATTATCCAGGGAACGTGAGGGAACTCGAGAACATCATTGAGAGGAGCGTGACCCTGGAGACGGAGCCCTATATCACTGACAAACACATCCGCTCGTACATGAGTGAACGTCTCCTCGCCAGGGACTTCCCCATAAAGGTGGAGATACCGGAGGAGGGGATTGACCTGAACCGGGTGATCGAGGAGATCGAGAAGGCCTTTTTGCTGAAGGCACTGGAACGGACCGGGGGGATGAAGAAAAAGGCGGCAGAACTCCTCGGAATGAACTTCAGGGCCATCCGTTACAAGCTTGCCAAATATGGGCTTTAGCGGCCGAAGCGGCGCTCCAGTTCCTTTCGGTCCAATTCGATGAAAACGGGGCGCCCATGGGGGCAGGTGTAGGGATGGGGAATAGAGGCAAGATCTCGAAGGAGCCTCTCCATCTCCTCTCGGCTAAGGGGGGTATTGGCCTTAACCGCCCCCTTACATGCCATGAGGGCCCAGATCTTCTCCCTGATCTCCCCCTTTCCCTTTGACCCCTCGCTCAAATCCTGTGCCAGCTCCTGCAGAAACCCCTTCACTTCGTGGGGGCGCAGAAAGGAGGGGATGGCCTTAACCGCCAGGGTCTGCTCGCCAAAGGGCTCCAGATGGAGACCCGAGGCGGCCAACTCTTCGGTCTGCTCCATAAGTAGCCGGAGTTCATCCTTCCGCAACTCTATCAGTAAGGGAACGAGGAGGCGCTGAGCGTCCTGATCCCCCTCTCTTTTTCTCAACCTTTCATAGATGATCCTCTCATGAGCCGCATGCTGATCTACGATGAGCACCCCGCCATTTCCCTCGGCCACGATATAAGTCCCCAGGACCTGGCCCAAGGGACGCCACTTGGGCCCTACAAAACCCAGTTCTCCGCTTTCCGGGGCCGGCGCCCCCCGGGCGTACCCGCTGACCTCCTCCTTGACCTCAGGGGGAGGAACGGGTCCTAAGGGGGTTTGCTCCGAGAGGGGACGGGAAAGGGCCTTACTTAAAGTATCCTCGAACAACCTCCAGATCAGATCCGCCTTACGGAACCTTATTTCCGTCTTCGTAGGGTGGACGTTCACGTCCACCTCCTCTGGAGGAACCTTGAGGAAGAGGACAGCGACGGGATAGCTACCCTTCGGGATCGTGCCCCTGTATGCCTCCAGCAAGGCGTGCGATAAGAGGCGATCACGCACGTAACGGCCGTTCACATAAAAGTAGATCCCCTTAGGATTTCCGCGGACAAAGGATGGCTTACTGATCCATCCTTCCACGACCCTCCCTTCCTCTTCCCCCCTCACCTCGATGAGGAAGGGAAGCGCCTCCTTCCCCATCACCGACCCCAGTCTGACCCTCAGATCCTTCACCGGAGGAAGGCGCAGAAGGGGACGGCCGTTATGCTTTAGGTAAAGGCCCACCTCGGGGTAAGCGAGGGCCATGCGCATTACCACTTCCATGCAATGGGCGAGTTCGGTCTGAACCCCCTTCAGGAACTTCTTCCTCGCCGGGAGATTGAAAAAGAGGTCCTGTACCTCTACCCGCGTCCCCTGAGGGGCCCCGACCTGGAACAACTCCTTTATCTCGCCCCCTTCGGCTAATACCCTTGTACCTGGCCCCCCCTTTGTCTTGGTGGTGAGGGTGAGGTGAGAAACGGCGCTTATCGCCGCCAAGGCCTCCCCTCGGAAACCGAGGGTCTTGATGGCGAAGAGGTCTTCTTCAGCGGAGATCTTGCTCGTGGCATGCCTCAGGAGGGCCAGCTTCGCATCCTCTGGTTCCATCCCCTCCCCGTCATCGGTCACCACTATCCTCCTCTTGCCCCCATCCCACAGATCCACCCATACGTAATGAGAGGCCGCATCCAAGGAGTTCTCCACCAGTTCCTTCACCACCGAGGCAGGTCTCTCGATAACCTCTCCTGCGGCTATCTTCCGGGCGACTTCAGGAGGAAGGACCCTTATCCTGGCCAACGCCACGACCTCCTACCTTTCCACCAGCTCTCCCACTCCTCCCTCTTTCCCCTCATATCTCCCTTTCCCATGAGCCCTTTTGTGACCTTCTTCCCCTCCTCAACCGCTGGCTGATCGAAGGGGTTCACCCCATAAAAGGAACCACAGAGGGCGACCTCCACCTCCCAGAGATAAAAGAGCCCCCCTAACACCGAGGCCGTGAGTTCCTTCAGGAAGATGGTATAGTTTGGACAGCCCCCCTTCGTAAGGGCGAACTCCGTTGCCCTCCTCTCAGCCTCAAGGAGGGAAGTGAAGTCCTTCCCCTGGAGGTAAGAGACGTCCTCGTCCTCCCATCCCACATCGGGGATGGAGACCTCCGGGTGACCCTCGATGGTCAGGAAGGCTATCACCTTGTCCCTTGGGCCGTCGAGCCAGAGCTGAAGCTGGGAATGCTGATCCGTCGTCCCCACGGCGGTGAGGGGAGTGGGAGCCAGATCCCTCTTTTTGCCGAGGCTCTCCCCGATGAGCTGCCTGCGCCAGGCTGAAATCCCCCTCAATGAATCGCTGTACGGGAGGGTAACCCAGTTCCCTTTACCCTTTTGGACGTGCAGGTAGTAGTGAGCGAAGGCGCTGAAGAGGGAGGGGTTCCATTCCTCTTCCTTCATCGCTCTGTCCATCTCCACGGCCCCGAGGAGCAACTCCTCCACATCTACCCCCACGAGAGCTGCGGGGAGAAGGCCAACGGCCGTCATCACCGAGAACCTCCCCCCGACACCGGGCGGAACAGGGAGGGCCTTTATCCCCTCCTTTTCGGCGAAGCGGCGCAAAGGCCCTCGCTCAGGGTCAGTGATCACCACCACTCTTTCCTTCCACCCCTTGGGCCATCTCTTCCTCAGGAGGTCGAGGAAGGCGAGCAACTGGGAGAGGGTCTCCACGGTGGTCCCCGACTTGCTTATGGCCAGGATGAGGGGGTCCCCTGTGCTGGCCCTCTTCAAGGCATAGGAGAGGGTAGAAGGATCCACGTTATCGAGGATGAGAACTTCAGGGCCTCCATCCCCTGCCTTCCACTGAAAGCGGAAGAAGGGATGAAATAGGGCCTCCATTATCGCCTGGGCCCCTAAGGACGACCCCCCTATTCCCAAGATCACGAGGGGATCGAATTTGCCGCGGAGCCCCTCGGCCACCCTCAACACCTCATCAGGGCGCCGATAGGGAAGATCGAGGAAGGGATGCTTTCCCTCAGCCCTCTCCTTCTGGAGCTGCCATAGGATCCGTTCGGCTTTGGGCCTCCCCCTCTCCCAGTCGGCCAGATCAAGACCTTCCTCTCCTACCGCATCGCTTAAAAGATTCGAAAAGTCTATCCTTATCCTTTCCTTCATCATCTTTCCTTGCCTAAAGGAAATCCACTACCCCCATCCGGCGGAATTTCTGATACCGCTCCTTTAGCAATTCGTCGGTGCTCATCCCCTTAAGCTCCATCAGGTGCCGGATGAGGGCCTCCTTCAGTATATGGGCTGCCCCCTGATGATCCCTGTGAGCTCCTCCCAGTGGCTCGGGCACGATTTCATCTATCACCCCCAATCGGTGGAGGTCCTGGGCGGTGAGTTTCAAGGCCTCCGCGGCCAGGGGGGCCTTATTCCCATCCCGCCAGAGAATGGCAGCACAGCCCTCTGGTGATATGACGCTGAAGATGGCGTTCTCCATCATGAGGATCCGATTGCCCACGCCCAAGGCGAGGGCTCCGCCGCTGCCACCTTCCCCTATTATGACGACCAGGATGGGGACTTCTAAGGATGCCATTTCCTGGAGGTTCCGAGCTATTGCCTCGGCCTGTCCCCTCTCCTCCGCCCCCACCCCTGGATAAGCGCCCGGGGTATCAATCAGAGTAATTACCGGCTTCCCAAACCGTTCAGCCAGCTTCATCAACCTCAGTGCCTTCCTGTACCCCTCAGGGTGGGGCATCCCGAAGTTGCGGCGGGAGAGCTCATGGAGGTCTCTCCCTTTCTGTTGCCCTACCACCATCACCGCCTCCCCCTCCAGCCTGGCAAGTCCTCCCACCACCGCCGGGTCGTCCCTGAAGGCCCGATCTCCGTGAAGTTCCATGAAATCGGTGAAGATATGGACGATGAAATCGAGGGCACGAGGGCGATCTATGTGCCGGGAAAGCTGGGTCCTCTGCCAGGGGGTGAGGTCGGAATAAATCTCCCGCTTGAGGCGCGCAATCCGGGACTCCAGCTTCCTGAGACGAGAGAGGGTCTTTCTGTCCTGGGGGGCGAAGCGGGAAAGTTCCTCATATTCCCGCTCAAGCTCCATGAGGGGCCTTTCGAAATCGAGATAATGCCTCAGCATCTCACTCCCACTCCACCGCCCTGTATCCCAAGAACCCTTCAACCGACTTCTTCAGTTCCTCTGTGGGGGCGAGGCCAAAGGGCAGAGAGACCGTGACCTCTTTTGAGGAGAATGAGATCCGGAGGTAGGCCTTGCAATCTCCGCGGTTCTCCTTGAGGATCTTGGCGAGGCCCAGGAGGTGATCCCTGCCGATCCCATCGGCCCGCAAGGATATGGAGACCCTCTTCGGGGGGACCTCCTTCACCTCTTCGAGGGAGAAGAGGTCCCGGGCCCTCAAACGAGGGCGTCCGTCGTCGTCCTTCTCGAGGATCGCCTCAACCAGAAGGGGACTCTCATCTCCCAGGAGTAATCGACTCTTCTGATAAAGGTCGGGGAACACTATCACTTCCACCCTCCCCTTCAGGTCCTCAAGCACCAAACGGGCCATCCTCTCTCCCTTCTTGGTGCTGAGTTCCTTGACCTCTGAGGTTACCCCTGCCACCCTCACGAGCTTCCCTGACTCCAGTTCTTCCAAGGCCTCCGTGTCCAGGGAGGTGAGCTCGTGGGCCTTCTTCTGGAAGCGGGAGAAGGGATGGGAGGTGAAGTAGAAGCCGAAGACCTGTTTTTCCGCCGAGAGGATCTGCCCCTCTGTCCATTCCTCCATCTCCGGAAGCCTCTTCTCCTTGCGGGACTGAAGCCCTGCAAAGAGGATAGGCTGTTTGCTCTTCTTCTCCTTCTGGTTTCTCGCCCCCCACTCCATAGCCTCGTCCAGCACGGCCATAAGCTGTGAGCGATTGGCCCCGGTGCTGGAAAAGGCCCCTGCCTTGATCAGGCTTTCTATCACCCGGCGGTTGACCTTCCTGGAGTCGACCCTCTCGCAGAAGTCAAAGAGGTCCTTGAAAACCCCTCCCCGTCTCCTCTCCTCGACGATCGCCTCCACGGCCCCAGCTCCCACGTTCTTTATCGCTCCAAGGCCATAGCGGATCCTGGGCCTCTCCCCCCCCTCCACCGTAAAGCCCCACTCGCTCTGGTTAACATCCGGCGGCAATATCTCTATTCCCTTCTCCCTACACTCCCCCACATAACGCATTACCTTATCGCTGTTGTCCATATCACAGGTGAGCAGAGCGGCCATGAACTCCTGGGGAAAGTGGGCCTTGAGATAGGCGGTCTGGTAGGCGATCATGGCATAGGCCGTGCTGTGGGATTTGTTGAAGCCATATTCGGCGAACTTGGCGATCTTCTCAAATATCTCTCTCGCCTTCTCCTCGGAGAGGCCCTTTTTCGTAGCGCCGGCGATGAAGCGCTCCTTCAACTTCTCCATCTCCTCGGGGTCCTTTTTGCTCATCGCTCGCCTGAGGATATCGGCCTCCCCGAGGCTGAAGTCGGCCAGGCGGCTGGCGATCATCATCACCTGTTCCTGATAGACGATGACCCCATAGGTGTCCTCCAGGATCCGCTTTAAGGCGGGATGCTCATAGGTGATCTCGGCCTTCTTGTGCCGCCTCTTTATGAACTCCTCCACCATTCCGCTTCCCAGCGGACCCGGCCGATAGAGGGCTACTAAGGCTATCAAGTCCTTGAAGCTCGAGGGCTTGAGCTTCCTCAAGAGCTCCCTCATCCCTAAGCTCTCCAGCTGGAACACCCCCGTGGTGTCCCCTTCAGCGAGGAGCCTCAAGGTCTTCCTGTCGTTCAAGGGCAACCGGCCCAGATCGAGCTCCACCCCCCGGGTCTCCTTTATCAACTGGACCGCCTTCTTCATGATGGTCAGGGTCTTGAGCCCCAGGAAGTCGAACTTCACAAGACCTATCTTCTCCACGTCCTTCATGGCGTACTGGGTGACTATTTCCCCCCCAGTACCCCGATAAAGGGGGAGATATTCTGTGAGGGGTCGGTTGGCGATGACCACCCCGGCGGCATGGGTGGAGGCGTGACGAACCATGCCCTCCAGCTTCCTCGCCAGCCCGATCAACTGGGCCACCTGGGGGTCCCTTTCCGTCAACTCTCTCAGTCTCGGTTCCATTTTCAGCGCCTGATCCAGAGTTATGTTCAGGGTGTTGGGAATGAGTTTGGCGATCAAGTCCACCTCCTTATAAGGCATGTCGAGGACCCGGCCCACATCCCTCACCACGGCCTTCGCCTGCATCTTCCCAAAGGTGATGATCTGGGCCACCTTTTCTTTGCCGTATTTGGAGGTCACATAGCGGATCACCTCGTCTCTGCCTTCATAGCAAAAGTCTATGTCTATGTCGGGAAGGCTTATCCTCTCCGGGTTGAGGAACCTCTCAAAGAGGAGGTCATACTCTAAGGGGTCGATATCGGTGATCCCCAAGGCATAAGCCACCAGGCTTCCGGCCGCTGATCCCCTTCCTGGACCAACAGGGATCCCTTTCCTTTTAGCGTAGTTTACGAAGTCGGCGACGATCAGGAAGTATCCGGCAAAGCCCATGGAGTTTATCACGTCCAGCTCCTCACGGAGGCGCCGCAGGTATCGGTTCTTCTCCTTCTCCTTTCCCCCTTCCTTCAGGCGTCCCTCCAAGCCCTCGTGGGCCAGCCGACTCAGGTATTGATCCAGAGATTCCCCTTCAGGGGGGCTGAAATGGGGAAGGTGATAGGTGTCAAAATGAAGATCCAGGTTGCACCTCTCAGCTATCTCCAGGGTGTTAGCCAGCGCTTCAGGATAGGAAGAGAAGAGGACCTCCATCTCCTGGGGCGAGCGGAGGTGAAACTGCTCAGAGGAGAACTTCATCCTCTTCGGGTCCTTCAGGGTCTTGCCGGTCTGAATGCAGAGAAGCACATCGTGGACCTGGGCGTCTTCCGGTCGTAGATAATGGCAATCGTTGGTGGCTACCGGCTTTATCCCCAACTCCTTGCCGAGGCGGAAGATCGTCCCATTTATCCGGTGCTGCTCTTCGAGGCCATTGTCCTGGACCTCAAGGTAAAACCTCCCTCCGGAGAAGACCTCCTTGAACCAGGAGGCGACCCTCTTCGCCTCTTCGTACTGGCCCTGCAGGAGGAGATGGGGGATCTCTCCCTTGAGACAGCCGCTCATTGCTATCAGGCCTCCGTTATATTTCTCCAGCAATTCCTTATCTATCCGTGGCTTGTAGTAAAACCCCTCCAGGTGGGCGAGGCTGACCAGACGATTCAGATTGCGGTAACCCTCCATGTCCTGGATGAGCAGGGTCAGATGATAGGCGGCATCCTTCAATCCCTTTGCATCCCTTTCGAAGCGGGAGCCAGGGGCCACGTAGACCTCGCAGCCGATGATCGGCTTTATGCCATGGCTTATCGCCCCCTGATAAAACTCTATCGCCCCGAACATGTTGCCATGGTCGGTCAGGGCGACCGCCTTCATACCGTACTTCTTCACAAGGGGGAAGAGCTCCTCAAGACGGATCGCCCCGTCGAGCAGACTGTACTGGCTATGGAGATGCAGGTGGACGAACCCCTCCTTCATCACTCCCACTCGATGGTGCTTGGGGGCTTGGTGCTGATGTCGTAGACCACCCGGTTCACTCCCGAGACCTCGTTGACGATCCTCTGGGAGAGCCTCTCCAGGAGGTGGTAGGGCAGCCTGACCCAGTCAGCAGTCATCCCGTCGAGGCTCTGGACCACCCGGAGGGCGATCACGTTCTCGTAGGTCCTCCTATCCCCCATCACTCCTACGGTCTTAACGGGGAGCAGTACCGCGAAGGACTGCCATACCCTCTCATACCACCCCTCCCGTTTCATCTCTTCCTCCACTATGGCATCGGCTTCCCTCAGGATCGAGAGGCGTTCCTCAGTAACCTCTCCGATTATCCTCACCGCCAGTCCTGGTCCCGGGAAGGGTTGTCGCTCTATGATCTCCTCCGGAAGCCCCAGCTCCCTACCCACCTCTCGAACCTCATCCTTAAAGAGCTCCCTGAGAGGCTCTATGAGCTCAAGGTCCATCTTCTCGGGCAATCCCCCCACGTTGTGATGGCTCTTGATGGTGGCCGACGGTCCCTTATAGGAAACGCTCTCGATCACATCGGGGTACAGGGTTCCCTGGGCGAGATAGCGTACTTCCCCGATCCGCCTCGCTTCCTCCTCAAAGACCTGGATGAAGAGGTTCCCGATCCGCTTCCTCTTCTCCTCCGGGTCCACCACCCCCCTGAGGCGTTCGAGGAAGAGGTCTGCGGCATCCACTACCCTCAGGTCCATGTGGAAATGCTTTCCAAACACCCTCTCTACCCTCTCCCTCTCGCCCTTACGGAGGAGGCCATTGTCCACTCCTACCGGGCCTATCACTTCAAATACGATGGTGGTGGCCATTATCACGGT
>CBEVRB010000047.1:0-13524 GCA_965552155.1 uncultured bacterium | reverse complement strand
AGTGAATCTTGAGATAATCCCCTTACCCATGTTAAGTTGCCCTCATGAACAAGGTAAAGTTGGCCCCCATCCACAAACAACGCGGGGGGGGGAGGGATCAGAACTTGGAGAAGGCCCTAAGGATGGGGAAGGTGGCAGCTGAGAAGGGGGCACAGATCCTGTGTTATCCTGAGCTGTTCCCCACCCACTGGTTTCCCATGGAGATAGACGAACGCCACTTTGAGCTGGCAGAGGATCAAGAGGGTCCCACCCTGAAAGCGATGAAAGGGCTCTCTCGGGAAGTCGGGGTATCCGTTATCGCCCCCTTTTTCGAAAGGGAGGGAGAGAGGTTCTTCAACTCAGCGGCGGTGATCTCCAGGGAGGGAGAGATCGTAGGGATCTACAGAAAGGTTCACATCCCCCAGATCCCCCTGTGGGAGGAGAAGAGCTATTTCTCCCCCGGTGAGGGGTTCCCCGTCTTCGAACTCGATGGGGTGAGGATAGGGGTCCAGATATGCTGGGACAACTTCTTCCCCGAGGGCTCGAGGGTCCTTGCCCTGAAGGGCGCGGAGATAATCTTTGCCCCCACCGCAGCGGCTTTTGCCTCTCAACAGCGCTGGCTCAAGGTGATGGCAGGGAACGCCATCGCCAACGGCCTTTACATCCTGCGGGTGAACAGGGTGGGGAGTGAGGCCAAACAGGACTTTTACGGGATGAGCTTTTGCCTTTCCCCCGAGGGGGACCTGGTGGATGAGCCAGCGGGCTTAGAGGAAGGGATACTGCTGGTGGAGGTCTCCTTGGAGGAGGTGAACAGGATACGAAAGGAGTGGCCCTTCTTCAAAGACCGCAGACCTGACCTCTACGGCGAACTCACCCGATGAAGGAGCTGCTCAAATCCATCATCCTGGAGGCAATAAGGAGGGCTTCAGAGCGGGGGAAACTCCCCCCCATAGACCCTCCCCCTTCTATCACATTGGAGCAACCGCCTGATGAACGCTGGGGGGACTACGCCACCAACGTAGCGATGCCTTTGGCCCAGAAGGTCGGGTTGCCGCCCCGTCAGGTGGCTGAGGAGATCGCCGGGAGGATCCGGGGGGGAGGGGTGATAAAGAGGGTGGAGGTAGCAGGTCCGGGGTTCATAAACCTGACCCTCGAGGACAGGGTATGGTTCGGGGCCCTGAAGGAGGCGAACCTCCGGGGGGAGGCGTACGGGAGGAGAGAACTTGGGAAAGGAAAGAGGGTCCTGATCGAGTTCCTCAGTGCCAACCCCACGGGGCCCCTCCATATCGGTCACGGCAGGATCGCCGCCTTAGGGGATATCCTGGCCAACGTGCTCGAGGCGGCCGGTTACGAGGTGGAACGGGAGTACTACATAAACGACGTAGGGGCCCAGATGGAGGCCTTGGGTCGTTCGGTCTACGCGAGATATATGGAGCTGTGGGGCAGAGAGGTCCCCTTCCCCGAGGATGGCTATCAAGGGGAATATATCAGGGAGATAGCGGCGAGGATAAAGGAGGAAAGGGGGGAGAGATACCTCCAGATCCCGGAGGAGGAAGCTCAAGAGGAGATAAGGGAGAGGGCGAAGGAGATCATCCTTGAGGGGATAAAGGAGGACCTGGAGGTATTTCGGGTCCGGTTCGATCACTGGGTCAGGGAAGCCTCCCTCTACGAAGAGGGACTCCTGTAGGAGGCCCTCGATGCCCTTTAGGAAAAGGGCCTCCTTTATGAGGCCGATGGGGCCCTCTGGTTTAAGAGCACCCTGTTTGGAGACGAGAAGGACAGAGTTGTGGTGAGGGCAAATGGAACCACCACCTACTTTGCCTCTGATATATCCTACCACCGAGAGAAGTTTCGCCGAGGATATGACCTCCTTGTGGACATATGGGGAGCAGATCACCACGGTTACGTCCCGAGGGTGCGAGCCGCCCTGCGTGCTTTAGGGCTTGAGGAGGAGAAGTTGAAGGTCCTCCTCGTCCAGCTGGTCAACCTGATGCGAGGGGGGAAGAAGGTATCGATGTCCACCAGGGCAGGGGAGTTCACCACCCTGAGAGAAGTGATAGAGGAAGTGGGGGTGGATGCCTGCAGGTACTTCTTCATGCTGAGGAGGGCCGATTCCCCTGTCGATTTCGATCTCGAGCTGGCCAAAAGGCAAAGCGCGGAGAACCCCGTCTATTATGTCCAGTATGCCCACGCCAGGATCTCGAGCATCTTCCGCAAGGCGGCTGAACGGGGAGTTGCCCTCCCCGAGGGGGAGGTGGACTTGGGGCCCCTTGTGCTCCCTGAAGAACGCGGCCTCGCCAAGAGGGTGGGCCTCTTTCCCGACCTCATAGAGGAGATGGCCCTCTCCTTCGAACCCCATCGGCTGATCCCTTACCTGCAGGATATGGTAAGCCTTTTTCATAGCTACTATAATAAACACCGGGTGCTCACAGAGGACGAGGGCCTTACAGCCGCCAGGCTGTACTTGGTGAAGGCGATAAGGATCGTCGTGCGCAATGCCTTGAGCCTCGTAGGCATAGAGGCACCGGAGGAGATGTAACGATGGAAGATGATCTTATGGAGGAACCGAGGGTAAGGAGACAGGGGCGCCTTGCCGCAAGGAGGCTCCTCGCCTTCATAGGGGCCATATTTCTGGGACTCCTCCTCTTCTCCAGTGGGGTGCTGATGGGCATTAAGATGGAACGGAAGCGCTCTGCAGCCCTGAAGGGGGCGAGCCCGTTGCAGGTGGAGGTGGAAGGGGCCCTGAAGGAGGCAAAGAGCGCCTCGCAAAAGGTGGAAGAAGGGAAGGTCCCCCTCACCTTTTATGAAACGCTGACCAAGGAGGAAAAGGAGCCAAAGGTCACGGAAGAGAAGGGCGAAAAAGGGAAGGCAGCCCCAAAGGAGGCCAAAAAAGGGGAGGAGGCCCGTGAGGTCAAGCCCCCTCTAAGGGACCTGTACTTCGTTCAAGTCGCTTCTTTCCGCCAGAAGGCAAATGCCCAGTCCTTGATGGGGAGACTGAAGGAGAAGGGGTACGAGGTGAGGATCGTTCAGGTAACTTTGGGAAAGGGAAAGAAGTGGTGGAGGGTTAAGGTCGGCGGGTTTGCCGAACGAGGGGAGGCGGAGCGGGTTAAAGGGGCCCTGGAGAAGGAGGGCTTTAAGGGGATAAAGGTGACGAAGGGGCTCTAAATAAATGAAGAGACAGAAGGGAAAGCTAAGGGAGTACCTCGAGACCATTATAGTAGCCCTCCTCGTGGCCCTCTTTGTCCGCACCTTTGTGGTTCAGGCCTTCAAGATCCCCTCCAGCTCCATGGAGCCGACCTTGCTCGTCGGGGATCATATCCTGGTCAACAAGTTCATCTACGGAATAAGGATCCCGGTCTTAGGGATAAAGCTCTTCGAGTTCAAACGACCGAGGAGGGGAGACGTGATCGTGTTCATCTATCCTAAAGACAGGAGCAAGGACTTCATAAAGCGGGTGATCGCTACTGGTGGGGAAACGGTACAGATCAAGGACCGGGTTATATACATCAACGGCAAGCCCATAGAAGACCCCTGGGGGGTGTATCGGGGGAATCCTTACCCCTTACCCTTTTCCCCGAAGGCCAACTTCGGGCCTGTCACCGTCCCAGAGGGTTACCTCTTCGTCCTCGGGGACAACAGGGACAACAGCCAGGACAGCCGCTACTGGGGATTCGTCCCCCTGAAGGACGTCCTCGGGAAGGCCTTTCTCATCTACTGGTCCTGGGATTGGCGAAAGGGGAACATCCTGCCCAGGGTAAGGTGGAACAGGATAGGAAAGCTGATCCATTAACCGGGGGCGACCTTTAAGGTTGGATAACTCTCCAGGAACCACTGGACGAAGCGCCTGATCCCCTCCTCTATCGGAGTGTGCGGCTCATAACCGAGCAGCTCCCGGGCCTTGGTGACATCGGCATAGGTTATCGGGACATCCCCCGGCTGAGGAGGGAGATGCTCCACGGATGCCTTCCTGCCCAAGGCCTCTTCAATGAGGACCACCAGATCCTTCAGGGGAACCGTCCTCGCCTCCCCTATGTTCACCACCTCATAGCCCCTTACCCTTTCGATCGCCCTCATGACCCCATCAATGCAGTCGTCTATGTACGTGTAATCCCGCCTGCTCGTCCCATCTCCATATATGGGGACCTTCTTCCCCTCATAGATGAGGCGGGTGAACTTGTGGATGGCCATCTCAGGACGCTGCCTCGGACCGTACACGGTGAAAAACCGGAGACAGAAGGCGTCGAGCCCGTAGAGATGATGATAGGTGTAGCAGAGGATTTCTCCTGCCCTCTTTGTGGCGGCATAGGGGGAGATGATGGAGGTGAGGGGATCGTCCTCGGCGAAGGGGACCTTCGGGTTCCTTCCGTAGACGGAGGATGAGGAGGCGAAGATGAACTTTTTGACCCCATGACGCCGGCAGGCCTCCAGCAGGTTCAGGGTCCCCCGGACGTTCACCTCCTCATAGAGGAGGGGTTGCTCGATGGAAGGCCTTACCCCCGCGCGGGCGGCCAGATGGACCACCAGATCAAACCCTCCTTCGTTGAAGGTCCTCTCAAGGAGGGCCTCATCCCGGATGTCGCCTTCGATCAGTCGAAACCCGTCCAAGGGAAGTAAGGGCTTGAGGTTTTTCCTCTTTAGGGCAGGGGGATAGAAGTCGTCAAAGTTATCGAGGCAGGTAACCTCCCAGCCTCCCGCAGTGAGCCTCTCGCAGAGATGAGAGCCTATAAACCCTGCCCCTCCTGTGACCAGCACCCTCCTCAACCTTCACCTCCGTACCTGATCCTCGGATCGATGAAACCGTAAAGGAGGTCCACGGCCAGGTTCACTGCCACGTACACTATAGAGATAAAGAGCACACACCCCTGCACCAAGGGATAGTCCCTCGCCTCGACAGCGGTTATCAACAGGGTGCCTACCCCCGGCCAGGAGAAGACGTTCTCGGTGATGATCGCTCCTGAGAGGAGGGCCCCGAACTGGAGCCCCAACACGGTGACGATGGGAATCAGGGCGTTTCTTAAGGCATGTTTAAGGATGACCCTCCTTTCAGGCAATCCCTTGGCCCGGGCTACGGTTAGGTACTCTTCACCGAGGACCTCAAGGAGGCTCGAGCGGGTCATCCTGGAAAGGAGGGCCGCAAGGGCCGTCCCCAGGGTGAGGGCCGGGAGGACGAGACTTGAGAAGCCGCTTCTACCCGATACGGGAAACCACCCCAGCTTTATGGAAAAGAGGATGATGAGGAGAGGACCCAGCCAAAAGTTGGGCATCGAGACCCCGATGAGGGCGAAGAGCATGGAGAGGGCATCAAGCGCGGTACCTTCCCGCAATGCCGCCAGGATCCCGAGGGGAAGGGCGATGATGCCCGCCACAAAGAGGGAGGCCACCGCCAGCTCCAAGGTGGCCGGCACCCTCTCAGCGATAACCTCGGCCACGGGGCGACGGAAGAAATAGGACTCCCCAAGGTCCCCGGTGGCGATCCCCTTAAGAAATTTGAGGTATTGGGCAGCAAGGGGAAGGTCAAGGCCCAGCTCATGGCGCAGCCTCTCCTTCTCCACCGCCCTGGCCGACTCCCCCAGCATCGCCTCCACCGGATCGCCGGGCACGATGTGAAGGAAAAAGAAGACCAGCGTGAGGGCACCGAGGACGGTGGGAGCCGTTATCAGGGTTCGGCGCAGAAAGAAGCCTTTCACTTCCCCCAGCTCCTGAGAAGATCAGCAAACCTTTGCTGAAACACGACCCTCTTGAGGCTCCAGGGAAGCTCTCCGTACCGTCTTTCCTCCGGTGGGTAGCGTTTCATCACCTGGTAGACGACGTAGCCATGGGGAAGTTGCAGGGCCTGCGTGAGGTCCCCCTCCTGGAGCGATACCAGATAGGGAAAGAAATCCCATCCCTCCCCGAGGAAAAGGTGGTTGGTCACCACGTACCCTCCTACCTCCTTGGCCACCCGCCCCATCCTCACCCCGGCCCTGAGCCGCTCATAGGCCAGCATGATCGCGTCAAAGGCCTTCCTCTTCGTCTCGGGGCAATCATAAGGGTGGGCAGGGACAAAGATCCCCTTCAGGTCAAAACCCGAGGGGAGGGCCACTATCTCCTCCTCTTTCGGCAACGCCCGGGGATAGACCTCCTCGGTGATGCGGGAGATGATCCCCCATTGCCTCAAGACCTCCTCCCTCCGCTTCTTCAGGGCCTCGAATCCCTCCGAAAGGAAGAAGAACTGCTTTTGTAGAGATCTAATGAGAGGGTGGCCTCGGGAGGGGAAGGGATCAAGAAGGGGAGGGCCTTTCGGGCCAAGGGATACCTTCCCCGTGAGGTACTTCCGCAACTCCTCCAGGTAGTCCGGTGAGAAGTCCTTCATCCCCTGATAGGAGAAGAGAGAGAGCCCATCAACCCCTATCCTGCGGAGCCTAGCCACCTCGGTGGCGATCTCCTCGGGGGATTTCCTCCAGGCCCCAAGCCCTGCGAAGACCTTCCTCTTCCCCCCAGAACACTGGATGGCCTCCCTGATCTGGGCCTCCACCCGACAGGCGTCTCCCTGATAGGCCATGGGAACCACGAGGTCGAGCCACCCTTCGGCAAGCCATCTCCTCCAATCCTGCCCCTTTTCATAGTACGCCCGGTCAGGATCGGCTATCACCGCGGCCGAAAGGACCACCTTCGGCCTGCGGGACTTGACCAACTCCGAGACCTCCTCTACCAGACGCGACACATAGGAACTGCGCTCCTCCGCCCAGAGGCTCTGATAACAGTAATTCCAGAGCATAAAGGGCGAGAAACCATGGGAGAGGAAGCGACGCGGGAAAGGATACCTCACCCAGCGGGAGAGGAACCGCGGGTCCACCCCCCACCTCTTCTTGAAGGCCTCTACAGCCCCCTCGTTAAACCCCCATCTGGACCCTGGATAGCGGACGAAATCGAGGTGGATGCCCCCCACCGGGTATCGGGAGAGCACCTCCTGACACACTTTAAGGAAGTACCTTCTGACCCCCGGTTGAGAAGGGTCGAGGAAGAGCCCTTCTACTGGCTCAGTGGCTCGTTCCCGAGGGGTGTAATCCATCAAGGTCCTGCCGTCCTCGTCCTTTATCAACCATTCGGGATGGAGGCGAACGAGGTGATCGGAAGAGGAGGGAAGAGGAGGAGGACTGGGCCACACGTAATACACGTTCAGCCAGGCGTGAACCTGAAGCCCTGCCTCATGGGCCTTGGAGATCACGTAGGCGAGGGGATCGTATCCGTGGGGGGAATCCTCCAGGGGTTCGGCCCTGGGGACGAAGGAGGAGTTGAAATAGGCATCCCCCCTCCCGTATACCTGGACGAAGAGGAGGTTGAATCCCGCGGCCTTCGCATCCTTGACGATCTGATCCACCGTCTTTGGGTCCACTAAACGATAACGGACAACCCAAAGGGCCCTTCCCTCCTGACCGACGCAACCCAGGAAGGTGAAAAAGGAAACGAGGATCACCACCAGCTCCTTCATCCCTCCACCCATGCCTCCTTCAATGAGGTATATTGTCCACCCGGGTATATCTTGAACCCCTTAAGCCTCCTTCGCACCACCACCAGATTATCCCTGTACCAGAGGCTGGTGTAAACCACATCCTCGGCCAAGATCCTCTGGATACGTTCATATAGCTCCTTCCTCTTCTCCCGATCCAGACAAGAGCGGGCCTCTTCCAAGAGACGATCCACCTCCTCATTTCTATAACGCCCCCTGTTCGCCCCGTAAGGGGGAACCATGGAGGAGTGGAAAAGGTAATAGAGGATGTCAGGGTCTGTCACGCCGATCCAGCGTAAGGAATAGAGCTGAAAGTTGCCCCTCTTTATGTCCTCGAAGAAGGTTCCCCATTCAAAGCTCCTCACCTCCAGTTTGATCCCCACTTGACGGAGGTGCTCCCTGATTATCTGGGCGATCTCGAGGGACTCGGCATCAGTGGATGTCTTGAAGGAAAGGGCGAAGCGGAAGGCAGGGCCATCGCCATCCGGGTCGGGAAACCCTGCTCGGTCCAGGAGCCTTTTTGCCCTAGGGGGATCGTACTCATAATGGGGCAGCCGATCGGTGTACGCCCAATTCAGGGGGGAGAGGACAATGCCATAGGCCTTCCTCGCCAAGCCCTTGAGGGTATGCTCAATGATGGCATCCCGGTCGATGGCATAGGAGATGGCTTTCCTTACG
This sequence comes from uncultured bacterium, assembly GCA_965552155.1. Taxonomy (GTDB): domain Bacteria; phylum Desulfobacterota; class B13-G15; order B13-G15; family B13-G15; genus CAYRAR01. The sequence continues at coordinate 5,378 of CBEVRB010000047.1, read as the reverse complement.
TCCTTGACCCTGAGGATCGGATCTTCCAGATTATAGCCTATGTACTGATAGGTGGTGCCGGGCGAACGGAGGACCTGCAGGGAGGGGAGCCTCTCCATGAACCTGATGGCGTAAGCGGGCACGCAGTTCTGGAGAAGGTCAATTCTCCCCCTCTTCATTTCCAGGAGGCGGGTGGTGGTGTTGGGAACGATGCGGAAGACAATCCGTCTGATCTTGGGGCGCGTCCCGAAGTAATCTTCAAAGGGGACAAGGACGATCCTTTCCCCCGGCCTCCATTCCTGCAACCTGTAAGGACCCGATCCGGGCGGGGGGGACTTGCGCCCAGGGGGACTTCCCGCAGGGACGATCCCCACAGTAAGGGTGAAGGGGAAGGGGACATATACCTTCTTGAGGGTAAAGATGACTGTGTAGCGGTCAGGGACCTGAATTCGCTCAAGGGGCTCAAAGCTCCCCCTCTTAGGTGAGGCATTCTTTGGATCGAGGATGAAATCGAAGGTTGCCTTCACGTCATAGGCGGTGAGTTTCCCCCCGTCATGAAAGTGCACGCCCTGCTTTATGCGAAAGAGGTAAGTCGTCGGGTTGAGCTGTCGCCATTCTTCGGCCAGGTCCGGGACGAGCTCTCCCCTCTCATTGAGTTCCAGTAGGGAACTGTAAATAAGGGGGGATATCCTCTCGGCCCTTGCCCCAATGGCCAAGCGGGGGTCAAGGGTCGAGAGGGTTCCATCCAGGCCCACCACCACCTCTCCCGCGGGTCTCCTTTCCTCACATCCAAAGAGGAAGGCGAAAAGGGTAAAAAAGAGGAGGAGATAGACCGAGGCCGGAAAAGTCGCCTTTCCCCCCATCCTCAAAGGGCCCGATACCCTTCGGGGCGCAATAGGGAAGGGTCCCTGCGGGAGAGGACTTCGTCTATCAACCGAAGGACATGTTCCTTCTCATGGGGTAAACGGGCCTTCACTGGCAGGTAGTTTGAGGCATGGTTGGAGAAGAAAAGCCCTTCCATCTCGGTGTGAGCTATCATCAACCTGAGTTCCTCGATCAGCTCAAAGGGACTGGGCATCTCGAACTCCCCCCTCATGTACTCTTCGTAAAGGGGGGTTCCAGGTACGATCAGGAGGGTGAGGGCGCCCACGTAATCGGGCTTCATCTCCGTGAGCAAGCGCCCGGTGGCAATAGCATGACGTCTGCTCCCCTCTCTTCCCCCGATCCCCAAAAGGACCGTCACCGAGAGCTTTATCCCGGCCTCCTTGATCATCCTCCCGGCCCGCAGGAGCTTCTCCACGGTGGTCCCCTTCCTCACCCTGTCCAGGACCTCCTGATCCCCGGACTCCACTCCCAGATAGATTATCCCCAACCCCAGCTTCCGGAGCTCCACCAGATCCTCCACCCCCTTCTTCAACACCCCCTTGGCGTTCGCATAAATACCCACCCTCTCAAGCCACGGGAACTTTTCCCGAAGATAAACAAGGATCTCGCGGAGACGGGTTTGAGGCACGATGAGGGCATCGCCATCGGCCAGAAAGACCCGCCTTATGAGAGGACCGTAGAGGCTCCGAGCCTCATCGATATCCTCCCTGACCTCGTCAAAGCTCTTTATCCTGAACCGCTTCATCTTGTAGGAGGGGCAGAAGGTACAGCGGTTATGGGAACAACCCACCGTTATCTGGAGGATGAGGCTTTTGGCTTCGCTGGGAGGACGATATATGGGCCCTTCGTACTTCATCTCCTCTCTTGGGGGAAGATGAAGAGGAGTTCCCCCTCCTTAATCATCCCGAGCTCCTGCCTGGCAAGTTGCTCCAGATAGGAGGGGTCCTCATGGATGCGCTTTATCCTTTCGGCGAGGGAGGCGTTCTGGCGCCGAAGCCTCCCTATTTCCTCTTCGATCGCCTCGCTGCGTCCCTTCAGGGCAAGGACCTCCATCAACCCCTTGGAACCGAACAGGCTGAGGAGCCCCACCAAGAAGATCGCCCCTATGAGAAAGAGGGTCAAAAAGGACCTTGCCCTCATTTCAGGACCGACTTCACAGAAATGGTGCCCCACATCTCCACCTGAGGGACATCAGGGGGTAGGGGGTTGAAGCGGTACTGCTTGATGTGCTCTATGGCCACCATCTCTAACTGGGCATCTCCTTTCATAAGCGGTATGACACGACCCACCGTCCCATCAGGCTTCACCCAGAACTTAAAGATCACCTCCGCCTCCACCGTGATCTTGGCCTTGGGCGGGGGAGGTATGTAGAGGATTTTTCTTTTGGCTACCGGTCCCCTTATCCCCAGCTTCAAAGGGCCGAGACTCAACTCGGGTTCCTTCGGTTTCTTGACCTTCCGCTTCGGCTCTGCCTTCTTCAAGGAGGCGATAATCCTCTCCAGGGGGCCCTCTCTGGGAGGGGAGATGGACGGGATCTTAGAGGGGGCCTTGGGCTGAGCCACGGGCTCCCTCCCCACTGGGAGTGGGAGGAGATCCTCAAGCCTCACTTTAGGCCCTTCCTTTACTTCGGCCACCGGGAGATTGAGCGGTGGGAAGGTGCTCAGCCTCTCCCAGATCAGCTCCTTCTTCACTTCCTCGATCCACGGGGCCTCCCAGAGCTCCCTCATCTCCCTGGGGGTGAGGTACAGGTCCATCCTGCTTATCAGGGTGACAGGAATCACCTTGAGCTGCGGCGGAGGGATCAGGCTGGGGACGGTGAGGAGGAACACGAGGTGTACCAAGAAGGAGAAGACGATGAAAAGAGAGAACCTCCTGGCAAGGTGGTTCATCCTATTTTTTCTTCCCCCTTTTCTCCCTCTTGGGCTGAGTGGCGATGGCCAGACGGTGAAGGCCAGCGGTCTTGGCCATGTCCATCACCTCCACCACCTTGCCGTGGAGGGCGCGGGCATCGGCCCTTATTATGACCAGGGTCTGGGGGGCCTTCTTCGCCCGCTCCCTGAAGGCCCTCTCCAGCTCCTTGGGCTTGATCCGGCGACCGTTAAGGTAGACCTTGTTGTCCTTGGTAATGGTCACCTTCAGCTCCCGCTTTTCCCTGAAGACCTTCTCCTTGGTGGCCTTGGGGAGGTCCACCTTTATCCCAGGGGAGACGACAAAGGTGGTGGAGAGCATGAAGAAGATGAGAAGCAGGAAGACCATGTCCACCAAGGGGGTGAGCTCTATCCTCGGTTCATCGGCCTGAGATCTCCTGCGGAAGTCCATCCTATCTCTCCTCTCCCTTCAGGAGCTCCACCATCCTCACCGATATCTCCTCCATCTCCACGACCAGGGAGTCGACCTTGTTACGCAGATAGCGATACATCACGAAGGCGGGAATGGCCACGACCAGGCCCGCTGCGGTGGTTATCAGGGCCTCAGAGATTCCCCCCGCCAAAGACCCCGGATCAGCTACCCCTTGAAGGGAGATCACATTGAAGCTCTTGATCATCCCCGATACGGTGCCGAGCAGCCCCAGAAGGGGTGCCACCCCGGCAATGGTGCCGATGACGTTGATATAACGTTCCAGATTGGCGACCTCTCTCTTTCCCACCTCCTCCATCCTCTCCTTGATCAGCTCCCTCTTCTTCCCATAGTTTTCAATCCCTGCATAGGCGATGTGAGCTATGGAGGCATCGGATCTCTTACAGTAGGTGATCGCCTCTCGGATCTTCCCCTTCGCCACCATGTCCACGATTTCCATCAGGAACTCTTGAGGGATCACCTTCCGTTTTCGCAACGACCAGAGCCTTTCCAAGAAAACCCCAAGGGCCACTATGGAGCAAAAGGCGATGGGGTACATCAGGATCCCGCCCTTCAAGAAAAGATCATACATCTCCCCCTCCTTCCTGGTTATTCGCCAGTGACTGCTCTGATCCTCTTCAGTAATTCCTCAGCCTTCTGCTTCACCTCTCCCTTGGGGGAAAGATGAAGGGCCTTCTTGCAAGCCTGAACGGCTTTCTCCTCTTTTCCCTCTTCATTATATATCTCAGCGACCAACAGGAGAGCAAGGGCCGCCTCTTCCTTCTGATCGGGGTAAAGATAGGCCCCCTTGAAGGCTTCCTCCAAGGCCTCCTTTCTCTTCCCCCACCGGAAGTAGGCCTCCGCTATCCGCAACTGACAGTAGGCCCTGGTCTTCCTGCGGGGGGCGAGGGCCAGGAGCTGCCGGAAGGCGCGGATGGCCCCTTCGTAATCCCCTCTTTTCAGATCCACCTCCCCGAGCTTGAGCCAGAGAGGCCAGGCGATGGGTGACCGGGGGAAACGGTCTATCGCCTTTCTCAGGATGCCATGAGCCCCTGCGAGCTCTCCCTTTCCCTCGTATATATCGGCCATCTTCGAGGCACACCCGAGGGCCATTTCTCGGGGGGCTTCCTCCACGACCCTCCTCCAATATCTCAGGGCCTCTTCATCCTGCCCGAGTTCATGGTATATTTCACCTATCTTATGGATGGCCTGATAAAAGTATGGTCCCTCACCCTTGGAGACAAGGGGCCTTATGAGAGAAAGGGCCTCGGAGGCCTTCCCCCTGCTGAGGAGGAGGCTCGAAAGCCTCAGGCGTGCCTCCTCGGCCTTCCTCTCCGAGGGGAAACCCTTCAACAGTTCGCGGAAGTACCTCTCTGCCTCCTCAGATTTCCCCTTTTTCTCGAAATAGTTCCCTAAGAGCAGGAGGCAATCCGCTGTCAGAGGATGGGTGGGAAAGGATTTGCGGAGCTCCTCGGACCACGCCCGAAGTCCCTCTTCATCCCCCATCCTGTAGAAGGAAAGGACAATTCCCCACAGGGCGTCGGGCAAATGGGGGCTTTTGGGCTTGCGCCTCTTGAGGCGCAAATAGGCGAGCGCGGCCCTCCTGTATTGTCCCATGTTGTAATAGCAATCCCCTATCTTCACAAGGGCCTCCGCCGAGAGGGGATGATCAGGGTATCTCTCCGCCACCGTCCAGAAGGCATCCACGGCCTCCTTAAACCTCTTCATTCGGTAATAGGACCACCCCATCCAGAAGTAGGCATGGGGCAGGGAAGGACTCTTGGGCCAGCGTTTGATGAGCTCCCGCAGCAGCTTTATCCCCTCTTGGAATTCCTCCCTTTTATAGTGACAGAGGGCCTTGTAAAAGAAGGCTCTTTCCCTTATGTGCTCGTCTTTGGCCTCCAGGAGCCCCCCCAAAATCTTGGAGGCACGCCCGTACTTCTTCCCGTTGAAATACGCAAGGGCCAGGAAGAGCCGCCCTTGAGGGATCAGAGGGGAGGAAGGGTAGAGGTTCTCCAACTGCTCAAACCACTTTATCGCCTTCTCCCACTCCCCGGCCTTAAAGTGGAACCACCCCATGGAAAGGAGGGCCTGGGGGAAGAGACCGGAGGACTCCTCTATCTCCGAGAAGTACCCCCATGCCCGATCGGGGTCCCCTAACTCCAGGGCCACCTCTC
>CBEVRB010000046.1:0-13809 GCA_965552155.1 uncultured bacterium | reverse complement strand
CGCTTTGACAAAGGAAAGCCATATCTTGCTTTTCGGAACCGTTTCGGCACCCTTCTTCATCTTGACAGGTTCAGGAGGGAAACGGATAATTGCCAAAATGATGAGGCGCTTTCTCCTTATAGCCTTTTTGCTTTCCTCCTCCATTTCAGCTTGGGCGAAAGAAGAGAACCGAGTTGTGGTCACCATCCCCCCTCAGGCTGAATTCGTCGAAAGGGTGGGAGGTGAAAGGGTTAAGGTCTCGGTAATGGTCCCTCCAGGGGCCAGTCCCCATACTTATGAGCCCACCCCCCGCCAGTTGATGGAGGTGAGCCGGGCGAAGATTTACGTCATGGTAGGCTCGGGGGTGGAGTTCGAGATCGCCTGGATGGGCAAGATAAGGAGGCTGAACAGAAAAATGCTCATCGTGGACTCCTCAAAGGGGGTGAAGATAATCGATAAAGATCCTCACATCTGGTTATCCCCTCGAAACGCCGAGGTGATGGTGGAGAACATATACGAGGGTCTGCTGAAGGTCGATCCTGCCCATAAGGAATATTATCGGGCCAACAAGGAGAGGTACATCTCTCAGCTTCACGCCCTCCATCAGGAAATTGCGCGTTCCCTTAAGGGCAAAAGAAGGCGGCGTTTCATGGTCTTCCACCCGTCATGGAGATATTTCGCCGAGGAATATGGCCTGGAGCAGATACCGATCGAGAAGGAGGGGAAAGAGCCCACCCCCCGAGAGATGCTTGCACTGATCCGGCAGGCCAAAAGGGAGGGAATCAAGGTGATCTTTGCCTCTCCCGAGTTCAACGTCAAGGGGGCAGAGGCGATCGCCAAGGCGATAGGAGGAAAAGTCCTTCTGATAAGTCCTCTGGAGAGGAATTACCTCGATAACATGCGTCGCCTCCTTCAGGCCCTGCAGGAGGCCCTCAAATGAGTTCTTAATGAGTTCTTGAGGAGGAGGGAATGGAGCAGGTCGTCCTTAAGGAGGTAAAGGAAGGGATCCATTACATTCGGCTGAACAGGCCAGGGCGCCTCAACGCCATGGATATGTCCTTACTGGAGGGACTCCTTCAGGCCCTCCAGGGGGCGGAGAGAGAGGGGGGCGGGGTTGTTGCGATCACCGGTGAGGGGAGGGCCTTTTCGGCCGGAGCAGACCTGGTGGAATTCCGGGCGGCGGAGGACCCCTTTTCCGTCGTCCATCAGCTTGCCGGGATGCTCCATCAGGTGATCGCTCAGGTGAGGCGGATGAGTCCCCTGGTCGTGGCCCTGGTGAACGGCCCCGCCGTGGGAGCGGGGTTCAGCCTTTCGCTGGCCTGCGATCTCGCAATCGCTTCTGAGGAGGCTTACTTCGATATGGCTTACATGAGGATCGCCCTAACACCTGATGGTGGGGGAAGCCTTTCCCTGCCCAGGATCATCGGCCTTAAGCGGGCGATGGAGGTCTTCCTCCTGACAGAACCCATACCCGCCAGGGAGGCGAAGGAGCTCGGGCTGGTGAATTATGTCTTTCCTCCCGAAAGGTTGTACGAGGAGGCCCACAAGCTCCTGCTTCGATTCCTGGCCCTCCCCCGAAGGACGGTTATGGCCTTAAAAGAGCTGGTGAACGAGAGCCTTTTTCCCGATCTGGAGGCCCACCTGGTGAGGGAGAGGACGCTGATCGCTGAGATGGCGACCGAAGAGGAGTTCAGGAGGCGGGTGGAGGCCTTCTTCCGAAAGCGGGCAGGATAGCACATATGTAAATTCTCACCTTCCTCAGTGCATTTGTTATCAGCATCTGCGGCACGGTACAATGTCTTTGCCCCTTACCGACACATTCCGTTTGGGCGCACGCCTTCGAGAGAAGAAAAAAGGCCGTCCCCGAAGGGACGGCCCCATTGCTTTCTGCCCTGGTCCTCCTTAGAACTCCTCCATGCCGCCACCGCCAGGCATGCCGGGCTGGGCCGCCTTCTCCTTCTTCGGCTTCTCCGCGACCAGGGCCTCGGTAGTTATCAGCAGGGAGGCGACGCTGGCAGCGTTCTGCAGGGCGAACCTGACCACCTTGGTGGGATCGATGATCCCAGCCTTCATCATGTCGGTGAACTCTTCCTTGGCCGCGTCAAAGCCGTAGTTCACGTCCTTGGAGTCCTTCACCTTCTCCACGATGATGGCGCCCTCCTTCCCGGCGTTCTCCGCGATCTGCCTGAGCGGCTCCTCCAGGGCCTTCCTGACGATGTCCACACCTATCTGCTGATCACCTTCCAGCTTCAGGTTATCCAGGGCCTTCAGGCACCGGATGTAGGCCACACCGCCACCGGGCACGATTCCTTCCTCCACCGCCGCCCTGGTGGCGTTAAGGGCATCCTCCACCCGGGCCTTCTTCTCCTTCATCTCCGTCTCGGTGGCAGCTCCTACCCGGATCACCGCCACACCACCCACGAGCTTCGCCAACCGCTCCTGAAGTTTCTCCCGGTCGTAGTCAGAGGTGGTCTCCTCGATCTGGGTCCGGAGCTGCTTCACCCGGCCCTCTATCGCATCGCGGCTGCCACCCCCCTCCACGATGGTGGTGTTATCCTTGTCGATGATCACCTTCTTGGCGGTCCCCAGATCATCAAGGCCCACGTTCTCCAGCTTGATCCCCAGATCCTCGGAGATCATCTTCCCTCCGGTCAGGATGGCTATGTCCTCGAGCATCGCCTTCCTTCTCTCGCCGAACCCAGGGGCCTTGACCGCCGCACACTTGAGCGTCCCCCTGATCTTGTTGACCACCAGGGTGGCCAGGGCCTCGCCCTCCACGTCCTCAGCGATGATCAGCAGGGGCTTGCCCGCTCTGGCCACCTGCTCCAGCAGGGGCAGAAGGTCCTTCATGTTGCTGATCTTCTTCTCATGGGCCAGCACATAGCAGTCCTCAAGCTCCACCACCATCTTCTCGGGATCAGTGACGAAATAGGGGGAGAGATAGCCCCTGTCGAACTGCATCCCCTCGACCACCTCCAAGGTGGTCTCCATTCCCTTGGCCTCCTCGACGGTGATGACGCCTTCCTTGCCCACCTTGGCCATCGCCTCGGCGATGATCTCGCCGATGGTGGGGTCGTTGTTGGCGGAGATGGTACCCACCTGGGAGATCTCCTTCTGATCCTTGGTGGGCTTGGACATCTTTTTCAGCTCCTCGACCACTGTCTCTACCGCCTTATCTATCCCCCTCTTCACGTCCATCGGGTTGGCCCCTGCAGCCACCACTTTGACCCCCTCGCGGTAGATGGCCTGGGCCAGGACGGTAGCGGTGGTCGTCCCGTCACCGGCCACATCGGAGGTCTTGGAGGCCACCTCCTTCACCATCTGGGCCCCCATGTTCTCGAACTTGTCCTCGAGCTCGATCTCCTTGGCCACAGTCACCCCGTCCTTGGTCACCGTGGGGGAGCCCCATGTCTTCTCCAGGATTACGTTCCTCCCCTTGGGACCCAGGGTGACCTTTACCGCATTGGCCAGTATGTCCACCCCCCGCAATACCTTATCTCTCGCCTCTGTGTTGAACTTTATCTCCTTCGCCGCCATCTTTCACCTCCTCCTTTCCTAAGGATTTTTGTCAACTTTCGACGATGATGCCCAAGATGTCATCCTCTCGCATGATCAGGTACTCCTCACCGTCTATCTTCACCTCCGTCCCCGCATACTTGCTGAAGATCACCTTGTCCCCCTCCTTCACCTCCAAGGGGATTACGGTGCCATCTTCCTTTATCCTCCCCTTGCCGACGGCTATAACCTTCCCCTCCATCGGCTTCTCCTTGGCAGTATCAGGAATGATTATCCCCCCCGACGTCTTCTCCTCCTCAGGCTCGATCCTCTTGATCAATACCCTGTCCTGCAAAGGCGTGATCTTCATCCCTCAACCCTCCTTTCCGTTGTGATTTTTAAACCCTCATAAGGGGTTGTTTCACTTAGAAGAAGGTGGGGGCTAATGAAATATCCGTCACAAGTTCGCCAAAAATATAATTACGCCCCTGGGGCTTGTCAAGGTCACCTCAGTACTCGATTTCCTCTTCCTCCTCATGTCGCCGCATCACTTTCAGCTTGCTCTCCTGCCCAGCCTTCTCCTTCATCTCCTGGCACTTTATGCAGTAGCGGGTGAAGGGAAGGGCCTTGAGCCTTTTAACCCCTATAGGCTTACCGCACTCCTCGCAGTACCCATAGGTCCCTTCCTCCAGCCTCTCTAAGGCATCCTCGATGTTTCTGAGCCTCTCCAGATACATGTTCAGGATCGCGTAATCTATGTCCTCGCTCAGTCCGAGCTGAGAGAGGTCCCCTATGTCCATCGTCGAGATGGAGGAGAAACGGGGGTCCTCCTCGATCTTTCCCCCCATCTCCTCTTCGATCTTTGCCAGGATCTCGTTCCGGAGGTCCATCAGGATGGACCTCAACTCCCTTTTCCTCAGTTCCTCCTCCTGCTGTGAGCTCATCTTCCCTCCTCGAATTCTTTTTTTATCCTCTCACGAACCCTCTGAGCCTCCTCGTTGTCTCCTGCCCGATGGAAGGCCTTGAGGGCAAATTGATATCTTCCTTTCTCCATCGCTGCCCGGGCGAGTTCCCTCCACTCCTCCGGAGAGGGGTCCTCGGAGAGGAACTCGGCCACTTGAGAAAATAAGAAATAATCTCCCTCTTTCAAGGCCCTTTCCTTCAGCCGCAGGAGCCCCTCCCGGTGCTGGGCCCTGCCGTAAAACTCCACAGCGTCGTTCAGCCTCCCCGCCTCCATATAAAGGTCCCCGTATTCGATCAGAACCTGGGGCGGGGTTTCCTTTCCGTAAAGGATTTCCCTCCTTTTGAGGGCATTGGGGAGCTTATTTGCCATTGCCAAAGTAATCCTCGATGGTCTTGAGGAGATCCTCCTTCACCAGGTAATAACCCTCATTTTCGCCCCTCCTAATCCGGGCCAGGACCCCCTCCCCCCGCTTTTTGCCCAAAGTAAGTACGACCTCTGGCTTCCCCTCATCAGGACGGAGGGTCAACTCGACTTGTGGAGGGGAGAAGGCCCCCTCGACCTCCCCTTTTCGAAACTCCTCCAAGTATTCCAGGGCCATGAGGCGCCAGAGGAGGGAGGTGACCTTCCAGTTCTCCACCTCTCCCTTGGGCCTCTTCTTTACCCACCGTCCTCCCTCCTTAAGAAGGAAGATCTCCTTTTTATGGGGGAAGGCGATCCGAAGCTCCCTCACTTCCCCTTCCTTTATCGGGATGATCCTCTTGTACTTGAAGTCATCGGGTTCCTTGAGGAATAGCTCCTCGTCCTTGGAGGCGATGCGATATATCTCTTCCTTCCCTTCCTCATAGAGGTAGAGGGCCTTTCCCTTGAGTAGGCGGAGACTCCACCTCTCCTTTTCTCCCTCGATGAGGAGATCGAGGAGGGAATGATCCTTATTGACCCCTGCCTTCTGGAGGGGAAGGAATTCCTTTACCGCCACCCCCTTCAGCTTCCAGAGGAAGGCGGAGATCTTGTCCCCGTCGGCCTTCATCCCTTGGGGCAGTATTTTCCACCCTTCAGGTCCCCGAACGCAGGAGAACTCCTCCCTGGAGGGATAGGCGAAGGTGATCCTGCGGACCTTCTCCGGATTGAAGGCAAGGGGGTATTTATCGCGCCAGTCATTGACCCCTTTGGGGAGGAGCTCGGCGAAGGAGCGATCGAGCAGCACCACTTCCTTCCTTCCCTTCACCTGAGCGTATATTCCTTCCTCTTCTGCCTTGCCAAAACGAAGGGTAGGGCCTTCTTTTATCCTGAGGAGGAGCCGGGGAGGAGCAAGGCCGTAGATCTTCATCGGCCCCGGGGCGTCATAAAACCTTTTGACCCTCCCCTTCGCAAGCCTCTGAAGGAGTTCCTCAATCCTCTCTCTGTCTGCCTTTACCTCCTTAGGTAAGATCATCTTCCATTTCTCTCCTTCTTTCCTCACCCGGATCACCTTTCCCCTGAGGAAGGCCTCTATCTCCTTGACCTCCCGGGGTGAGAAGGCGACGATGCTCTTGTCCCTGAGGTCATATAGGCTCTTGTTCACCTCGTACCAGATCTCCCCTGAAAGGACGAAGACCGCCTCCTCATCTGTCCTTTTTGCGTAGAGGTCCATTCTGGTTGGAGTCTCATTCCCCAGCAGCACCCCCTCCTCCTTCCCCTCCCCCCTGACGATCACTGATGCCCTCGGCTCCTTGAGGCCGTAGGAGGAGAGGTCCCGGGGGTGCTCCTCTATGACCCTCCCCTTTTTGGCCTCGAGCAGCCTCTTGAGCATCCTGTTGAGGAGGTCCTCATCGGCCTTCGCCTTTATCGGCTCGAAGATCCGCCAGCCCCCTTTTCCCTTCCGCAAGAGGTACCTTTTCCCCTTTACGGTCAACTCCAGCTCCCCGGCCTCCTTTATCGAGAAGAGGGAGCGAGCCGCCTCTTCCCGCGACCTCTTCTGGGCCAGATATCTATGTTCGTAAAGGTAATAGGAAAGGAGCAAGAGGGAGAGTAACCCGAGAAGGACCCAGGTCCTCCTTTGGCTCATCTCTTCCATCTCCTTATGGCCGTGATCGCCCCTGCCGCTGCTACCCCCCCAGGAAGCACCACCACGCAGAGCCAGAAGAGCCATCGGGCCTCCGATCGGCTCAAAAACAGGGGGGTGAAGTTGGTGGGGCGTGGCCTTATGGCGATGAGCTCTTCCTCTTCGGCGAGCCAGCTTACTGCGTTCAGGAAGAGGTCGCCGTTTCCCGAGATGCCGAAGTGGGCGTTGGTGGCGAAATCGGAGTCCCCGAAGAGGACGATCCTCGCCTTCCTCTTCCCTCCCACCTTTTTGGTGGCCACGGCGGCTACGATGAGGGGTCCTTTATGGTCCTTCCCCTCTTCAAAGGAGGCCTCCCCTTTTTCTTTCAACCTCCTCCTGTCCACCTCCCCCCAGCTCTGGGGGGCCGTCTTGGCCAAGGGCACCAATTCCACCCCCTTCGGGGGCTCTTTCTGAAAAGAGATGGACTGGGCCAAGGGGAAGAAGGAGGCAAGGCGGAAGTCCTTGGTTATGGGATGGGGTTCATAGAGGGAGACGACGGGGATTAGGTAATCGCCGCCCAGGACCCGGCTGACACGGTCGATGATGATATCGTCCTGGAGCAGCAGCCCATATTCCTTGAGGAAGGCCTTTACGTTCTTAACGGTGGGGGGATCCACGAGGGCGAGGAGCTTCCCCCCATCCTCCAGATACCTCTTTATCGCCTCGATCTCCTTGGGCAGGAGGTCCTTTTTGGGGCCTGCCAGCACCAGGACCGCCGTCCCCCTGGGTACCTCCCCCTCCCTGAGGAGGACGAGGGGCTTCACTTCATAGTTCTGATCCTCGAGGGCCCTCTTCACCATAGAGTAACCGGAGCGCTGGAAGTCCTCCAGGTCATGTTCTCCGTGGCCCTTCACGAAGAGGACCTTCTTCTTCCCCTTCCTGGTAGCCCTGACGATGGCGTTGGTGAGTTCCTCCTCTGAGAGGTTGAAGATCTTCTCCGTCCTTCCCTTGCACTCGATGACTATTGTCCCATAGGAGGCGATCTCATACTCCTTTGCCACCGCAGGCCTCTTGTCGGGATCTACCAGCTCGTAGGAGAACTTATCGGAGTAATAACGGTACTGCTCCAGGAGCTCCTTGGCCGCCTTCCACTCGGAACCACCCTCCTGGTAGAAGGCGATCGCCTTCACCGGGTCCTTAAGCTCCTTCAGGACCTTGGAACTCTGAGGAGAGAGGGTGTAACGCTTCGTCTTGGTGAGGTCAAAGCGGAGGTTGTGGGCAATAGCAAAGGCAGCGATCACCCCCAGGATCCCCGCCATAAGCAGGACCTGAAGGGCGAAATTGGTCCTGTACCATAATTTCCTCATCCCCTCCACCTCCTCGCCTCGAGCAGCCTCATGGTCATGAAGAGGAAAAAGACCATATGGATCAGGAAGGCGACGATTCCCTTTGTCTCGATCACCCCCTTGGAGAGGCTGTCAAAGTGCCCCCTGGGGGATATGTACTCGAGGGCCCTGGTCAGCGGGGAGGAAGATATCTCGCTCACCCATCCCAGACCCCAGAGCAAAAGCAGTATGGTGAAGGTGATCACTGCGGCCACGATCTGATTCTCCGTAAGGGAGGAGGCGAAAAGACCTACGGATACCGCCATCCCCCCGAGGAGGATCAGTCCCAGATACCCTGTAAAGAGGGGCCCCGCTTCCGGTTTGCCGAGGAAGACCACCGTGAGGGGGTAGAAGCTCCCCAGAAGGAGGATCAGGAGATAAACGGCTATACAGGCGAGGAACTTTCCCGCCACCGCCTCCCCGTCCCTCACCGGATAGGTGAGCAGGAGCTCTATCGTCCCCAGCTTCTTCTCCTCCGCAAAGAGCCTCATCGTGAGAAGGGGGACGACAAAGAGGGTGAGGACCCCCACGTTCCGGAAGAAGGGGGCGATCACCATCTCGGTCAGGTTGAGGAAGTCGGCAAGGAGGGGATTGCTGTGACCGCGGAAGGAGAGGAGGCTGTAGTAGATCAGGTTGGCGTAAAAGAAGTACCCGCAGATGGCAAGGAAGGCGGCTCCCACCACATAGGCGATGGGTGAAAGGAAATAGCTCCTCATCTCCTTCTTGAATACAGGCCATGTGTTCCTCATGCCTCCTCCTCGGTGACGAGCTGAACGAAGACCTCCTCCAGCATGGCTGCGTCGGGCCTTAGCTCAAGGAGCCCCCATCCCTTCTCGACCACCGCTCGGGCGACCTCCCTCCTTACGTCCTCCTTGGCCTCTATCAGGTACTCTGCCTTCTCCTCCCCCAGGTCCTTCGCCTTCTTCGCCTCCCGGACACCCTGGATGTCCCCAAGGACGTTGAGCACCTCCCCTTCTGGCCCTTCCACCTGCAGGATCAATTTTCTCACCCCCCGCAGGCGGGCGGCCAGGGACTCCGGGGTGTCCTGGGCCAGCACCTTGCCCTGATTGATGATCACCACCCGGTCACAGGTCATGCTCACCTCGGGCAGGATGTGGGTACTGAGGAGAACCGTCTTCTCCCCCCCAAAAGACTTTATCATTTCCCGGATTTCGACGATCTGCTTGGGGTCAAGGCCTATGGTCGGCTCATCGAGGATCAGGACCTCAGGGTCCCCGACTAAGGCCTGGGCTATCCCCACCCGCTGACGATAGCCTTTGGAGAGCTTTCCAATGGGGCGTTGGGCGACCTCCCTGATCCCGCACCGCTCCATTATCTCCCCGATGTGGCTTCTCCTCTTGCTCCTGGAGACCCCTTTGAGCTCCGCCACGAAGAGCAGGTAGCGCTCCACCCCCATATCACCGTAGAGGGGAACGTTCTCCGGCATGTAACCTATCCGTTTCTTGACCTCTAAGGGGGCCTCAGAGATATCGAAGCCGGCCACCCTTGCCCTGCCAGAGGTTGGGGGGATGAAGCCCGTGAGGATCCTCATGGTGGTGGTCTTTCCGGCACCGTTCGGCCCGAGGAAACCGAGGATCTCCCCTTGCTCCACCGAAAAGTTCACCCCTGAAAGGGCGATCACATTACCGTAATACTTGGTCAGATCCTGGACCTCGATCATCTCACCGCCTCCCTCCTGAATATCCTTCCCCATATCCCCCTCTCCCGCTGTTCCCGCTCCAGGAAGGCCAGGCTCTCCGAGACGTCCTTCCTGCTGTGGAGGATGAGGATTACGGGTAAAGTCCTGTCGAGGGAGCGGATCTCCTCCATCACCCCCTTCACGTCCATGTTCCCCCTTCCCAGGGGAAGGTGTTCGTCAGAGGAGCCGTGATTGTCGTGGATGTGGAAGGCGACGACGTGATCCTTAAGCAAATTTATATATTCCCTCAGGTCAAATCCCCAGGTGTGGGCATGGCCCAAATCGAGCAGGGCCCCTATGTGAGGGGAGGAGACCTTCTCGAGGATATAGAGATGTTCCTGAGGGGTGGCTACGAGCCTGTGGGCCCTTCCCCGGGGGCTGTTCTCGACTGCGAGGGTTACGCCCATCCGTCCCGCGATCCTCGCCATGATCCGGAGGCTGGTGAGGAGGTTGATCCTCGAGTTGCTAAGGTATTCTCTCGGATAATTCTTGGGCAGCCTGCCCGGATGGATGACCACGATCTTGGCCCCCAGGAGGGATGCCAGCCTTATCGACTCCACCGTCTGGCGGATGGAGGCTCGCCTTATCAACGGGTTCAAACTCGCCAGGTTTATGTCGTAAACGGCGCTGTGAAGGATCGGTTCCAAACCGAGGGCCTGGAGCTTCTCCCTCAGCCCCTCCGCCCCCTCCCTCTCCAAGTCCTGAGGAAGGGCATAGGGCCTCTCGCTCCTTATCTCCACGTACCGGAGCCCCAAGGAGGAGACGAACTCCAGAAAGGCCTCCATCCCCCCCTCCATGAAGGGGAAGGTGGAAACTCCCATCCTTTGGCGCCACTCCAGCACCCTCTTCTCCTCTCATCGGAAAGGGCTCCTCCCTCTCCTTTGTGATCAGCTAAATATAGTGCCTTTCCCCTCCCAAATCAACCATAAAAATAAGACGGCCCTTTGAAGGGGGCCGTCTTACCACTGAGAGTTTGCCTCGCCTCCTCAGGATGCCTTCACCGAGAAGAAGGCCTTCTTCAGCTCATCGGCCCCATCGCCCCCGCCGGCAAGGTACTCCTCTATCATCCTTCTGGCCTCCTTCTCGTCCAGCTGGACCGGTGGGTGTTTCATCGTGTAGGCGGAAATGGGGATGAGAATGCCCCTCTCTCCCCTCTCCCTGGCTATCTTGCAGTAGCGGATGGCGTCGATCGTCACCCCTCCACTGTTGGGAGAGTCCTCCACCGAGAGGCGGACTTCCAGGTGCAGAGGCACCCCACCAAATCCCCTCCCTTCCATGCGGATGTAACAGACCTTGTTATCGTTCTGCCAGGGGACGTAATCGCTGGGACCGATGTGGATGTTCTCGGCCGAGAGGGGAACATCAAGTTGGGACTGGACCGCTTCAGTTTTGGAGATCTTCTTCGACGTGAGCCTGCTGCGGTTGAGCATATTGAGAAAATCGGTGTTTCCTCCAAAGTTGAGCTGGTAGGTCCTGTCAAGCTCCACCCCCCTGTCGACGAAGAGGCGGGCGAGGGTCCGATGAAGGACCGTGGCGCCCAACTGGCTCTTGACGTCATCGCCGATGATGGGGATTCCCCTCTCCTCGAAACGTCTGGCCCACTCAGGATCTGAGGCGATAAATACGGGCATGCAGTTTATGAGGCTTACTCCCGCTTCCAAGCAGCACTCGGCATAGAAACGGGCCGCCTTCTCCGAGCCCACAGGGACGTAATTTAAGAGGATTTCCGCCCTTGAGTCTCTCAATACCTTCACCACATCGCAGGGCTCCTCATCGGCCACCACAAAGGTGCGCTCCTCAGGATAGTCCCTCATGTGTTCTGAGAAGCCGTCAAGGACAGGGGCCATCTGTACTATCACTTCGCTCGGGGGCACGTCAGGGAAAAAGACCTTGGTGCAGTTCGGGGGGGCGAAGATGGCCTCGTGCAATGGCCTTCCCACCTTCCTCTTGTCAATGTCAAAGGCCGCTACCACCTCTATATCGCCGGGCCTGTATCCCCCCATCTCCCAGTGCATCAGACCTTCTGGGATCTCCCCCTCGTAATGCCTGTAGTACTCAATACCCTGGACCAAAGAAGAGGCGCAGTTGCCTACGCCAGCAATGGCTATCCTTATCTTGTCCACACAGAATCACCTCCTCCCTATCTAAAAATGATAAAAAGAAGGTTTATGGGATTTTTAGGACAAAAAAAGCATTTCAAAGATAATCACCTTCGCCACATCTGTCAAGGGAGTGTCGGGTCCAGCAGATATTAGACACCTGCCTGGGTTCTCCCAGCGCCAGGGGAACGGTGAGGGCGTCGCCCGTCAAGGAATAAAATAATGTTGACCTGGAAAGGTAAAATAGGATAGCTTTAACCCATTGATTTTTCGGAGTTCAGCATGGAAGAGGGATCGCTCCTCAAACAGAGGAAAGAGAAGGCGAAGAGGCTGAGGGAGGAGGGGATAGAGCTCTTCCCCCGGGATTTTAAGGTGGATGCCACCACAGAGGAGATTCGCGCCCGCTACGGGGGGCTCTCAGAGGAAGAGCTCAAAGGGTGTCAGGACATCCTCTCCTGTGCCGGGAGGATCCTTTCGATGAGGGACTTCGGCCGGGCCGTCTTCTCCCACATCCAGGACCGCAAGGGGAGGATCCAATTATACTTCAGGCGGGACGTGCTGGGGGAGGAGGCCTTCAGGCTTTACAAGAGGCTCGATATCGGGGACTTCATCGGGGTCAAGGGTAGGCCTTTTCGCACGCGCACGGGCGAGCTGACCTTAGAGGTGAGGGAATTCAAACTCCTGACCAAGTCCTTTCGTCCCCTCCCGGAGAAATGGCACGGCCTGAGGGACGTGGAGCTCAGGTACAGGCAGCGTTACCTCGACCTAATAGTGAACCCCCAGGTGAAGGAGACTTTCAAGAAGAGGAGCGAGATCATCCGGGCGATGAGGGAGTTCTTGCAGAGGAGGGACTTTATCGAAGTGGAGACCCCGATGATGCAGCCCATCCCTGGCGGGGCAGCGGCCCGGCCCTTCAAGACCTACCATAACGCCCTCGATATGGAACTCTACCTCCGGATAGCCCCCGAGCTATACCTCAAGCGCCTTGTAGTAGGGGGGATGGAGAGGGTCTTTGAGCTGAGCAGGAACTTTCGCAATGAGGGCCTCTCCTCCCTCCATAACCCGGAGTTCACCATGCTCGAGTTCTATCAGGCCTACAGCACCTATGAGGACCTGATGGCCCTCACCGAGGAGATGATTACCGAGCTGCTCCTCAGGGTAAACGGTTCCTTGAAGCTGACCTATCAAGGAACGGAGCTCGATTTCACGCCCCCCTGGAGGAGGATTACCCTGAGGGAGGCCCTCCTCGAGAAGGGGGTGGACCCCGCGGTCTTGAAGGAAAGGGATGCCGCCATGAGGTGGGTCAGGGAGAAGGGGATGGAGGTCGAGGAGAGATGGGCCCATGGAGAGATGCTCGCCGCCATCTTCGAGGAGGTGGTGGAGCCGTCCCTCATCCAGCCCACCTTTGTCACCGAGTATCCGGTGGAGGTCTCCCCCCTTGCCCGTAGGAAGGACGACGACCCTGCGGTAACGGAGCGGTTTGAGCTCTTCATCATGGGCAGGGAGATCGCCAATGGGTTCACCGAGCTGAATGACCCGGACGATCAGAGGGAGCGCTTCATCGAACAGTTGAGGAAGAGGGGTAAAGAAGAGGGCGCCTTCCTCGATGAGGATTTCCTCCTGGCCTTAGAGTACGGAATGCCCCCCACGGCAGGGGAGGGGATAGGGGTGGACCGGCTGGTGATGATCCTCACCGACTCCCCTTCCATCCGAGACGTGATACTCTTTCCCCAGATGAGGAAAAAGGAGTGAAGATCCCTTACGAGCTCTTCATCAGCCTTCGATACCTGAAGGCGAAAAGGAAGCAGACCTTTATCTCCATCATCACCCTGATCTCCATCCTGGGGGTGACCCTGGGGGTGATGGCCCTCATCGTGGTGCTGGCGGTGATGAGCGGGTTTGAGTACGAGTTGAGGTCCAAGATCCTGGGGGCAAACGCCCATATCCTCGTCTACAGATATGGTGGAGAGGTGAAGGGATACCGTTCCCTTGCGGAGGAGATCCAGGGGGTCGGGGGGGTGACCTCTGCCTCTCCCTTCATCTTTACCCAGGTGATGGTCACCTCGGAGGTGGGGGTCTCGGGGGCCGTGGTGAGGGGGATAGAGGAGGGGAGCGATCCCTTCCTCGAGCGCCTCATGGTCGAGGGGAGGATCGAGGCCTTAAGGGAG